>NZ_MUAV01000119.1:0-892 GCF_003265965.1 Rhodovulum viride
CCGCGCGCGCCGAAGACATAGGTGCCGGGCGCGACATCGTCGATCAGGTCCTCGGGCGTGTCGATGAGGCCGCGGACGGTTGCCTCGGCCTCGGTGATCGGCCGCCAGGAGAACTGCCAGGCGTCGATGAAGGGATTGTCGCTGCTGGCTGCCAGCCGGACCCGGGTCTTGACCCCGCCACCGCCGCGGGTCTCGTACAGTTCCTCGCTCATCGTCGGCGCCGAGACCTGCGGCTTGGCGGTCGGCGAGGGCAGCGTCGGGATACCGCCCGCGGGGCGGGCCTGTTCTTCCGAGGTCCGCCAGTCGAAGATCGCGGGGCCGGTTTCCAGACAGGTCAGCCGCACCTGGACGCCCTCGGGGCCGACCGTCACCGCGCGGGCCGTGACCTCGAAGGCCTTGGCCTCCCAGCCCCGGCGCGGGATCGTGACACGTATAGTGTCGCCCAGCCGCACGCCCCAGGCGGCGAGCGAACAGGGCATGATCACCTGGCGCTGGCGCCGCCCCTTCAGAAGCGCCAGCTTCATCAGCCGCTGGCCGCGCACGGGATCGGTCTCGCCCGGCAGCTCGCCCAGATCGCGCACCAGCCGCTCGCCATTATCGGCGGCGCGATACGTCTCGGAGGCCAGCACCGGCAGGTCGGTCACCACATGCTCGGCCGCCGCATCCGCGAACTGCGCCTTGACGGTGTTGAACTGCTCCTCGAAGGGGCGGCGCGCGATCACCCGGATCCCGGCGACCAGCATGTCCTCGGTGATGGTCAGGTCGGGCTCTTCCCAGACAGCACCACCCAGCGTCAGCCGCCCGCGTTCGCAGGCCCACCAGCCGCCCCAGGCGCTTGAGAGCGCATCGAGGTTCTCGCGCGGGCTGGCCTCGGTATCGAGCACGCCGTTGA
>NZ_MUAV01000120.1:0-892 GCF_003265965.1 Rhodovulum viride
CCGCGCGCGCCGAAGACATAGGTGCCGGGCGCGACATCGTCGATCAGGTCCTCGGCCACATCGGTGAGGCCGCGGACGGTGGTCTCGGTCTCGGTGATCGGCCGCCAGGAGAACTGCCAGGCGTCGATGAAGGGATTGTCGGTGCTGGCTGCCAGCCGGACCCGGGTCTTGACCCCGCCGCCGCCGCGCGTCTCGTACAGTTCCTCGGTCATCGTCGGCGCCGAGACCTGCGGTTTGGCGGTCGGCGAGGGCAGCGTGGGCACGCCGCCCGCGGGCCGGGCCTGTTCTTCCGAGGTGCGCCAGTCGAAGATCGCCGGGCCGGTTTCCAGGCAGGTCAGCCGCACCTGGACGCCTTCGGGGCCGACCGTCACCGCGCGGGCGGTGACCTCGAAGGCCTTGGCCTCCCAGCCCCGCCGCGGGATCGTGACACGTATATTATCGCCCAGCCGCACGCCCCAGGCGGCAAGGCTGCAGGGCAGGATCGCCTGGCGCTGGCGCCGCCCCTTCAGGAGTGCCAGCTTCATCAGCCGCTGGCCGCGCACCGGATCGGTCTCGCCCGGCAGCTCGCCCAGATCGCGCACCAGCCGCTCGCCATTGTCCGCCGCGCGATACGTCTCGGAGGCCAGCACCGGCAGGTCGGTCACCACATGCTCGGCCGTCGCGTCGGCGAACTGCGCCTTGACGGTGTTGAACTGCTCCTCGAAGGGCCGCCGCGCGATCACCCGGATCCCCGCGACCAGCATGTCCTCGGTGATGGTCAGCTCGGGCTCTTCCCAGACCGCGCCGCCCAGCGTCAGCCGCCCGCGTTCGCAGGCCCACCAGCCGCCCCAGGCGCTTGAGAGCGCATCGAGGTTCTCGCGCGGGCTGGCCTCGGTATCGAGCACGCCGTTGA
>NZ_MUAV01000121.1:0-892 GCF_003265965.1 Rhodovulum viride
TCGGCCATGTCCCAGACCCGCATCAGCCGCCGCGCCTCGCGCTGGTCCTGGGCGGCGTCGCGTTCGGCCAGCTCGGGACTAAAATGCCGTCTCAGCGTCTTGACCGAGATCGACCGCCCGGTGCGCGGGTCCTTGATCACCCGCGCGATCCGCTCGGGCGCCCAGCCGACCGACAGCAACATATTGACTTTGCGCGCGTTTTCCTCGGTGCGTTCGAAGGGCGGGCGGCCGCGCTTGCGCTTGACGCGGTAGACGACATCGCCGCCCAGGTTCAGTTCGAACTGGTCGTCCGGAATTGCATCGGTCACGGGAAAAAAATCTCCAGATGAGGGACCCTACCGGTCTGAGCCCCCTTAGGCCCCGAAGGTCGGACCACCCCCCCCTTGGCGGGGGCGTCAGCGCGTGGCGGCCTCTTCGCGCTGCTTCGCGCGGTCGTGGCAGGCCTTGCAGAGGCATTGCAGGTTGGCCCGGTCCCAGAAGAGCCCGGCGTCGCCCCGGTGGGGCACGATATGGTCGGCGACGAAGCCCGGGGCCGAGCCGGTCACGAGATCCAGCTGGCCGATTGCGGCCAGCGCCTCGCATTCCGCGGTCAGCTGCGGATGCACGGCGCCGCAACGGCGGCAGCGGAAGTGGTCGCGCACCAGCGCCGCCCAGCGAAGCCGCTGCCAGCGCGCGGTCTTGTACCATTTGCGATAGTCGAGCCGCGCATCGCGACTGCGGGACTGCGCCGCCCGGTCGGCCGCCAGATAACCAAGGCCCGCGTTCAGCCGGGGCGTGGCGCTCCTCAGCATCTTCAGCCGGGCCATGGCTCAGCCCACCTCGCCGGTGATGCGGATCATCAGCCAGCCCGCCGCCGGGACGGTCTCGACCGCGCCATCGGCATAGGTGATCT
>NZ_MUAV01000122.1:0-889 GCF_003265965.1 Rhodovulum viride
CGGATGATCACATAGACCCTCGCCGGTCTGCCCTGTTCATGGCAAGGTCGATCCTGCGCGAGGTTCGGGAAGGGACGGGAGCATGCTGATCTCTCTTCTCTCTGCGCAAGCAGGCCAGCACGACACCGAAGATCCGGGGAGCGATCCAGGCGAGCAGCGAACCGGCGAGGTTGGTTGCCGAGCGCTGCGGGATCTCCGGGCAGACGGTCTGGAAGTGGCGGGGTCGCGACGACGTCCACGACCGGAGCCAGCCGCCGCACCGCTTGCAGACGACGCTGACGCCGGCGCAGGGTTAACGATCGATCCGGTGGATCTATCGTGGCGAAGAACGTCGCCGTGGTGCGGCGCAAGGCGCTTGTCCTGCCGCTCGACGATCTGCTCGCCGTGGTGCGCGAATTCCGCAACCCGCATGTCTCGCGCTCGGGCCTCGACCGCTGCTTCCGGCGCCACGGCGTGGGCAACCTGCGGGCGCTGAAGCCCAAGGACTCCAGGCCCGCGCATGGCAGCTTCATGGCCCACGAGCCTGGCTATCTGCACATCGACATCACGTATCTGCCCCAGATGGCCGACGAGGACCGCCGCCGCGATCTCTTCGCTGCCATTGACCGAGCGACGCGGCGGGTCGCCGCCGCGCATCTATCCCGCACAAACCGCGGCCAACGCCCGCCGTTTCCTTCGCGATCTGGAGGGCGCGGCCCCGATGAAGATCGCCCGCGTGTTGACCGATAACGGCAAGGCTTTCACCGACCGCCTCTTCGGCCTGCGCAAACGCGCTGCAACCGGATAACACGAGTTGACCTCCTCTGTGCGGACCTCGGGATCGAGCATCGTCTCGCGCCGCCGATGCGGTCGCAGACGAACGGCATGGTCGAGCGGTTCAACGGCAGGA
>NZ_MUAV01000123.1:0-880 GCF_003265965.1 Rhodovulum viride
TTCTTCGAGGCCCGTGCGGCCCATGCCCATGAGCGCTGGCGCCACGAGACCGGCCGGGGCTGACGCACCATGGGGGCGCTTGTCAGATACCACGGCGGCAAGGTCCGCATCGCCGAAAAGATCATCGGTCTGTTTCCGGCACATGACTGCTACGTCGAGCCGTTCGGTGGCGGGGCGGCCGTACTGTTGGCCAAGCCACGATCCCGCCTCGAGGTCTACAACGATCTCGATGGCGATATGGTGGCGCTCTTCCGGGTTCTTCGGGATCGGCCCGATGCACTGGCAGCGGCCATTGCGCTGACGCCTTTCGCCCGCGAAGAACACGAGGCCGCCTATTCCGAAACGCAAGACGATCTGGAGCGCGCGCGCCGTGTTCTGATCCGTTCGCATTTTGGGCACGGCTCGTCCGGCATTCATCGCGCGACAGGTTTCCGGGCGGCGGGGATGCGCGCCGGAACGCTACCGGTCCACGGCTGGGCCATGCTGCCCGAAACCATCCGCGAGGCGGCCGAACGCATGCGGGGCGTCGTGATCGAACACCGCCCCGCAGTGCAGGTGACGCAGGCGCATGACGGGTCGCAGACGGTTCACTACGTCGATCCTCCGTACTTGCCAGAGACCCGCGACAAGGGCCGCGACTATCGCCATGAAATGACCCGGCGCGACCACATCGACCTGCTCGACACCCTGCGCGGTTTGCGCGGATCGGTCGTTCTCAGTGGCTATGCCTCACCTCTCTACGACGATGCCCTGCACGACTGGCGTCGGATCGAGATCCAGACGCGCGCCGACAGGGCGGCAGAGCGAACCGAAGTCCTTTGGTGCAATTTCCGGGACGCCGTGCCTCTGTTTTCGTGCGGTCTCGCATGACCCCGCGCGA
>NZ_MUAV01000124.1:0-868 GCF_003265965.1 Rhodovulum viride
CGTGACGACCCGAACCTCGCCCATGTTGATCGCCCCCATGGGGAGGAAGAACCAGTTCAGCGGGCCGGTTTCGCGGTCGCGCGTCTTCAGCTCTTCCAGCGCGCCGAAGACAACCGATTTCGCCGCGATCCATTCGACGGTATCGCCTCCTTTCAGCGTGAATTTCAGGATCCAGTCTGGTTCGGCGTCCCGGGCCGTGTCTTGCAGCCTGTCGGCGGCGGTAATGTCGTCGGACATGAGGTGTTCCTTCCGGTTTCAGGCGAAGGGGCAGCGGCGGGCGGCTGCCTCCATCCAGGTGCGGGCGGCGTCGGCTTCGTCCCGGCCGAGGGCGGCAAGACCGAAAAGCTGGATCTCGTATCCGGCCCGTGCGGGATCGTCGGGCGCGGGCTGGGCGATGCCCTGGCGGCGCAGCGCGCCGCGGATGGCGGCCAGCTGGACCTCGGGGGCAGCGGATCGCCATTCGGCGACGAAGTCGGCCAGTTCCGGGGCGGCGGCGAGGACCGTATCCATCAGAGACTTCCGTGGGCGATTTCGGCCAGCGTGATGCCGCCCCAGGCCGAGCCGACGAAGAGCGCGCCGATCAGGGCGCCCAGCAGCGCGTCGCGCCAGGTGCCGAAGCCGTAGGTTGCGGGAAGGTCGGGGATTTTGGGCATGCGGGGCATGAGGTCCTCCGGATCTGGGCATGGGATGCCCGCCCGCGCGGGGCGGGGCACCGATGCTCAGAGACCGGCGTTCTCGCTGTCGTCGCCCTCGCCGGGATCGGCGGGCTCGGGGTCGGCGGCCTCGGCCTCTTTCGGGTCGGTGCCGGTGGGGGCGCGGTAATAGATGCAGCCCGGGGCGTGGGTGCGTTCGAAGGCGTTGGTGCCCG
>NZ_MUAV01000125.1:0-853 GCF_003265965.1 Rhodovulum viride
CGGCCAGCCTCGCCGATGGCCCGCGCTGCTACAATTGCTGGGGCACCTGCCTCGATCGCGACCATTACCGGGGCGACGGCTCAATCGCCTGGCGCTTCGTCCCGCCGACCCAGGCGCTGGTTCCGCTTTACGACCGGACCGGCGAGCATATCGGCACCAACGCGTTCCCGACGCTGCGGTCGGTCTCGGTCCGCTCGAGCAAGATCAACGTGGGCTCGATCCGCGACGGGGAAAAGCCCCTGGGCGTGACCGGCGGCGTGACCGTCACCCTCACCGATGCGCCCTTCGACGACTATGTCGGCGACTGGTCCCGGGCCGTGCGCGGGCCCCGGCCGGGCTTCTTCTGGGCCAAGTGGTGCGCCCGGAACCCGTTCTACGCCAACATGTTCCTGCGGGTTTACGAGGGCTTCGCGGGCGAGGCGCTGGCCGACATGGAGCAGCGGCTTTACATCCTCGACAGCGTCGACGGCCCGGACAGCGACGGCACGGTCACGCTCAAGGGGGTGGACCCGCTGCGGCTCACCGACGAATCCCGCGCACAGTTCCCGCGCGAGACCGAGATGCGGCTGGCGGGCGACATCACCGCCACCACGACCGCGATCACCATCGAGGCCTCGACCCCGGCCGACATCACCGACCAGTTCGGCAACACCGCAACCCGCTATCTGGGCATCGGGTCCGAGATCATCGGCTATACCGGGTCGTCCGGATCGGACGGGGTCTGGACGCTGTCGGGGGTGACGCGCGGCGCGCTGGGGACCGAGGCCGCCAGCCATGGCGACGAGGACAGCGCCCAGCGGGTCGGCCGCTACGAGCTGATGGACGCCTGGGACATCGCCCGCGATCTGCTGGA
>NZ_MUAV01000126.1:0-848 GCF_003265965.1 Rhodovulum viride
AGGTCGAGACCCGGAACGGGCGCCAGCAGAAGAAGCGCGCGGTCTGGGGCCAGCGGCAGGACGCCATTGCCACCATGAACCAGCTCGCGGCGCGCTTCGGGATGACGCCGGTCGACGAGGCGCGGATGAGCGCGGGCGGGCAGGGCGATCTCTTCGGCGAGATCCTGAGGACCCTCGATGGATCCGATTGACCATCCGGTCTCGCGCTATGCGCTCGATGTGATCGAGGGGCGCGAGGTGGCGGGCACGCTGGTGCGGCTCGCCTGCGAACGCCACCTGATGGATCTGGAAACGGGCCGCGACCGCGGCCTCTGGTTCGATTGCAAGGCGGCCTTGCGCGTGCTGAACTTCGCGCGCCTGATCCAGCACACCACGGGTCCGGCGGCGGGCAAGCCGCTCGATCTGACGCCCTGGCAGGTCTTCCGGCATGGGTCCGTCTTCGGCTGGAAACAGGCCGATGGGCTGCGCCGGTTCCGCACCACCTATCACCAGGTCGCGAAGAAGAACGGCAAGACGACCGACACGGCGGTGCCGATGCTCTATACCCAGCTTTTCGACGGCGAGGCGGCGCCGCAAGGGTTCTGCACCGCGACGACGCGGGATCAGGCGGGGCTCTTGTTCCGCGAGCTCCGGCGGATGATCAAGGCCGCCCCCGCGCTGTCGGCCTTCATGGATACGGGCAACAAGCACCTGATCTCGACCGCGATCACCAATGGCACGATCCGGACGCTCAGCCGCGACGGCAACTCGGCCGATGGCATCAACCCCAGCTTCGTCGCCCGCGACGAGGTGCACCGCTGGACCGACCGCGAACTGGCCGAGGTGGTGGTCAATTCGATGATCGCCCG
>NZ_MUAV01000127.1:0-839 GCF_003265965.1 Rhodovulum viride
GGCGGGCATTGCGGTGCCAGGCCTCATCGTCCTCGTAGACATCCTCCATCTTCAGGACCGCGCGCATCTGCACGCCCGAGGCGGCGCGGGCCGCGGCCTCCTGACCGGCGAGCGCCAGGCCCACGGATTCGGCCGCGACCTGGAGCGGGCTGCGGCCGGTCCAGCCGTCCTCGGCCATGTAGCGCAGATGCACCATGGCCCGCGACGGCGCCCGGCGCTGGATGCCCGCCCCGTCCTCGAAGGCATAGAAGCGCGCCCGGCCGTCGCGGAGCTCGGCGCAGAGATCGGGGCGGATCACCTCCAGCAGCGTCAGCTCGCCCGCCCCGTCGCGGGGCGCATAGGCATAGGCCCGGCCGCGCAGCGCGAAGGCATAGACGAGGGCAAAGCGGGCGACCCGGGCCGCGACGCCCGGCGCGGATTCGGTGTTCAGGAGGTACGTTGCGGCATGATCCGCGACCGGTTCGGCCCGGCTGGGCCCCGTCCGCTGGTAGAGCCTGAGCGGCACCTTGGCGAGATCGCCCGCGATCACGTTGCAGCAGGCGAAGACCGTGGCATGACGTTGGGCGGCGAGCGGTGTCACCACCGGCAGCGAGCGGACGCGGGATTGCCCGCCCGCCCAGAGATCATTGAACCAGGGCGACGGATCGCGGGTGCCCGAGGGTTCGACAGGCCCGGCCGAGGCCATGGCCGAGGTCAGCGGCGGTTCGCGCCGCAGATCCTGCCGGGGTTCGGGCCGCGACCGGCCGCGCATCAGGAAAGGAAGTCCGATCATACCGTTGCCACATCCCGTGCCTTGCGTTTGCCCGCCTCGGCCTCGGCGCGTCCCAGCGCCATGATCG
>NZ_MUAV01000128.1:0-837 GCF_003265965.1 Rhodovulum viride
CCGCGCCGTCCGGAAGGGACCGCGTCCCACTGCATCTCGGGATCGAACCAGACGGTCAGCGAGCCGCGCTGCCTCAGCGCCTGGTTATACGCTTGCCAGTTGATCGTCTTGCAGGTCGGCTTCGGAGGTCTGCTCATGCTGCCCGGCTAGCATGCTGGATTCACGAGATGAATTCCCTGGATTTGCGCAACAACGCCACTGCATGTTGCCACGCTGATGGAACGGATGGGCATCGCGGCTCTCTATCGCCGACCGAACACCTCAAAACCCGCACCCGGGCACAAGATCTGCCGCTATCTTCCGAGAAAGCTGCCGATCACGCGGCCCAACCAGGTCTGGGCGAGGGACATCACCTGCATCCCGATGGCGCGGGGCTTCATCTCCCTCGCCGCCGTGCTGGACTGGTTCCCCCGCTGCGTCCTTGCCTGGCGCGTGTCGATCACGCTGAAGGCCGGTTTTTGCATGGAGCTGTGGAAGAGGCGCTTGTGCGTCACGGCGCGCCCGAGATCTTCAATACCGATCAGGGCAGGCAGTTCACCTCGAGCGAGTTCGTCAAGGTGCTGGCCGCCCGCGACTTCAAGATCGGCATGGATGGCAAGGGCGCGTGGCGGGACAATGTCTTGGTCGAGCGCTTGTGGCGGACCATCAAATACGAAGAGGTCTACCTGCGCGCCTATGCCAGCGTGTCCGAAGCCCGGGCCCGGATCGGCCGGGATCTGACCTTCCACAATGGCCGCCGCCCGCCTACATCGCTTGACGGCCCCCCCGATCAGGCCGACTTCCCCCAGCCAATGCCCAAGCGGTGGCGGCGTAACCGAGGCGGAAAACCACTTGGCC
>NZ_MUAV01000012.1:0-138958 GCF_003265965.1 Rhodovulum viride
AAATCCGGCCCATGCGGGCGTCCTGACGGAAGAAGCCACTCATGAAATACCCTCTTTTAATACCGCATAAGTAGTAATTCCTAGCCCTTCCTGGCAACCCTTGGGACAGGATTTTGTTCGGGGGCCAGCCGTCATTGGCGGCATCGCGCCGACGCCAAGGAGCTTTCGGCAGATTCGCGAAACGATCCTGTCACCACAGCCTTGACTCCTTGAGGCGACCTTACGAGGGTTTCCTTTCGCGCCCCCCCCTCTCGCGTGTCCTCCTCTCGCCACAGACCGGCCCCGATCAAGGCGCCGGCCTGGCATTCCAGCGACCGCTCGGCGGCAAAGCCGATGATCTCCCGCAGCGGACCGACGTCAGGGGTCTTCCCGACAAGGTCACGCAGGGGCAGCATGTCGGGGATGACCAGTGACGGAGCCGCGCCCTCGGCGCGGGTCCGGCAGGATGCCACCGTCAAGCACGGCGAAATCCCGTGCCATCCAGGAAACCCTGCATCTTCTCAAGAGCCCCGAAAACGCGGCCCGCCTGCGGTCATCCATCGCCGAGCTGGAGGCCGGCGAGGGCACCGAGCGTGACATCGACCTGTGAAGATCGTCTTTTCGGACAATGCCCGGGAGGATTATCTCTGGTGGCAATCCCCGGGACACGAGAAGGAACTGGCGCGCATCAACACCCTCATCAAGGCTGCCGCCAGAACGCCGTTCAAGGGCCTGGGCAAGCTGGAACCGCTGAAGGGAGATCTTCGCGGCTGGTGGTCGCGGCGGATCACGGACGAACATCGCTTCGTCTATCGCATCAGCGGCAAGGGGGATGAGCAATCATTGCAGATTGCCCAACTGCGCTACCATTACTGACAGCAAGCCCCCATGGCGGCCATTTCTCTGTGCCGGCTGCGCATGCGCGCGGTTCAGCGCCGTGCCGACAGTGGACTGACCGACAGGGTGGACATGCGGCATGGTCGCAAGGGCGCATTCCCTTTCGGCCGGAAGGCGGCGCGGCATCGGCACACTCCGTCAAGCATGAACGGGCAGTCTCTTGCCGAGACCCGGCCAGGCCGGCCGCATTGACGCATGCAGGACGCCATTGCGCATCAGATCGAGCGTCAAGAGACGTGCGGCATCCATGAGAGAGTCGCGACGCGACCGCGGAGGAGGTCGACCGCTGGCTGGAAAGCTGCGGAACCGACAAGGACCTGTCCGCTTCTGGAGGTCACAAGCAAGACTCGCCCTTTCGAAAACCCGGGACCGGCACCGTGTTCAGTCCCGGCATCTGGTGGATCGGGTCAACGATGAATCCGTCCGGCTCTGAAGCCCAGATCTTGCAGATGTATTCTTAAGGCGTGAGGCCGCTGAGTGCCTTGAGCCTGCGGGCGAAGTTGCAGGCGGCCATGAAGTCGGCAAGGTGCGTGCGCAGTTGATCATGGCTGTCGTAATGGTAGCGCTTCACCGTTGCTTGCTTGATCGTTCGGTTCATCCGCTCGACCTGGCCATTGGTCCAAGGATGGTTCCATTCCGACGAATGGGTCGCACCATCAAACCGTGGGATCAAACAGCTAGGAACTATTCTGAGCAAGAACTGAATGCGTACCAGGGCCTGACAGCTTCCCTGAAAATCGAAGACGCCACGTCCGGCGACATGCGGTTCGAGATCCACTGCCCCTCGATCCGAAGCGTGGCGGATCTGTCAAAGCTTTCCGCAACCGTGCGCTTCATCTCTCCCGTCATCGGGATCGGCGGCGGCGGGCTGAGTGGTCCGGTTGTGCCCGCAATCCTCAATTCATAAGCCCCGGCCTCGTTCACCTGCAACTGGCGGAAAAGCCCGGCCGGGACGGAGACCGGATATCGGAACTGCGGGTCGATGCAAGCCACCCCAAACTCACCGGCGGGAAATTTACCGACAGGCTGAGCATCAAAGTGAGGAACCTCTGACATGTCGATTTGGCGCGCGCTGCGAACATGGGGCCATCTCAATGCACCTACCATCGGCGATGACCTGAACCTTGCTGCGTTGCGGTACTCCTTGCGCATGGTTGATGAGGACACGCTGGAGGTGCAGCGGTTTGACAATGGCTGGCTCAGGCTGTGGGCATGGTTCTGTTTTTTCCTGTTGATGTATTTCGTGGTGCTGTCCTGGTGGGAGCAGAACATCCTGTGGGACAATATTCAGATCTGGCTGAATTCAGAGGCGTATTTCAGGGCTGCGCTCGAACGCCTTGTCAAGCGTAGCCCCGAAGTTTATGGAAATGAGGACTTCACTTCTTTCTACAAAAGAATGATGGAAATGCACGGCGACCGCTGGATCGGCGGCGCCATCTTCCTCGCGCTGCCCACTTTCTTCTTCATCGCCGCCTGCATCTGGCCTCGCTACCGGCCCATCCGGTTCAACCGCAAACTCGGGATCGCCTACACCTGGTCCTGGGGGCGCTTCTTCCTCAGCCGGAGTGATCCGTCTTTGGGGCTGGGCCGGGGGGTAGGAGATTTCGAGCCCATGCTCCGCCGTCTCACCATTGTCACGGCAGGCATGGGCACCCCGGACAGCCACAGCATCGGTGCGCTTGTCGTGAGGCTGCGCCACCACCGGTGGACACGCCACAAGGAAAGCTGGGCTCTCGGCGTATTCCCCCCGGCTTGCATCGGCCAGAACAGTCAGATTTCAATTGCGATCAGCGATTTCCTGACCAATCCCGTGCGCCCGGACTGGTGCGATGCACTGGAATGGCAGCCCTCGCCCCTCTTCTGGGCGCATCGTCTGGCTCTGAGGGTCGTAAACTTCTCGGTGCTGCCCGCCTGGTGGCCGCGCCGGACCCGGAAGATGATCCGACGCCATCTCGAGATCCGTGTCGCCGAAGAGAAGGCCGCTGCCGAAGCACGCGAAGCGCTCCGCCGCAGGGCGAACGGGATGGACTGAGACAGGCGCGATCCCGAAACTCGCAACCATATATGCTGGACTTGTCCAATATCGCGGGCGCGAGACTGAATGCCCGCTTTTCGCTTTCGACCTGTCCATCGGGATTGTTGAGTGAACGTCGGCAATCGGCAGCGAACGGCCAGGCTCGCTCGGGGGTTAAACCGCGCTGCCTCGGGGTCCCACGTTTGAGTTTCCCCGACCAAGCGGACAACAGGTCTGGCAGTGGCGGCCCATTGCGAAGTCCTCGTCTCCGGCCTCTTGCCCCGCGGACGGAAAGCTGCCAGTGATCGACCCGTCGGTTTCCTTCGGGAATGAAAAGGGAATCCGTGCCGACCTCGGTCGGGAAACGGAACTGCCCCCGCAACTGTAGGCGGCGAGCATCTCTCGATAGGCCACTGGGGTCGCACCCGGGAAGGCGAGAGGCGCAGCGACCCGTCAGTCAGGAGACCTGCCGACGAGAGTGAAACCACGACCGGACGGGGTGTGCCGGGGCGGGATACCTTATGTGGCCGCCCTGCCGTATTCGGTTCGCGTCTCGTCCCGGATGGTCCTGTCTGACGGGACGGATCGGATGAAACGGACTTTCATGATCGCCGCGCTGCTGGTCGGCACAGCCCTGCCCCTGCACGCGCAGGAAACGGAATACCCCCTGACATTGACAAATTGCGGGCTCGAGGTCTCTTTCGACGCCGCCCCGGACAGTGTCGTGACCATCGGCCAGTCGGCGACCGAGATCCTGTACGCGCTTGGCCTCGCGCCGAAGGTTTCCGGCACGTCCGTCTGGTTCAATCCGGTCCTGCCGGAATACGCCGAGGTGAACAGCGGGATCGAGCGGCTGGCCGACAACGATCCCAGCTTCGAGAGCGTGGTCGGCAAGAAACCCGGACTGGTCGCCGTGCAATACGAATGGCACGTCGGCGAAAGCGGCATCGTGGCCACGCGCGGGATGTTCCACGACATCGGCATCCCGACCTACATCCTGCCCGCCGATTGCGACACCAAGGACAATTCCACCGGCGGCGATGGAACGCGCACCGGCGCCTTCGAGACCGCGTCCGTCTACAAGGGGATCCGCGAACTGGCGGCGATCTTCGATGTGCAGCCCGCGGGCGACGCGCTGGTCTCGGATCTGCAGGCCACCGAAAGCGCCGCGATCGCGCGCGCGGAAGACCTTGAACTGCCCGAAGATCTGTCGGCGGTGTTCTGGTTCTCTTCGGCCGATCTCGAGATCGACCCCTATGTCGCCGGGCGGCTCGGGGCGCCGGGCTACATGATGGCGAAGCTTGGGATCGAGAACGTCATCGAGTCCGATGAGGAATGGCCGACGGTCGGATGGGAAAGCATCGCCCGCGCCGATCCCGACATCATCGTCGTCGCCTCCATGGACCGCCGCCGCTTCCCGGCAGACGACGTGGAGAAGAAGCTGGAGTTCCTGCGCACCGACCCGGTCGCGCGCCAGATGACAGCCGTGCGGGACGGGCGGATCGTGCAGATGGACGCCCATGCGATGAGCGCGACGATGCGGTCGATCTACGGGTTGCAGGCGCTGTCCGAGGCGCTTTCGAAGATGTCCTTCGAATGACCATGGAGGCTGCGCCCGTGCGTGCCGTGACATGGCGCGGCCTCTGGCTGGCGCCTGTCGTTCTGGGCATGACGATCCTGGCCGGGACGGCAATCGGCGAGACCCGGTTGCCGTTCGTCACGGTGCTCGGGACGCTGGCAAACCACCTGTGGGGCGCTGGCTATCCGGTGGACGGGATCGAGGCGGGGATCATCTGGAGCTATCGCCTGCCACGCGCCGTGGTGGCGGCGTGTTGCGGGGCAGGGCTGGCGCTGACCGGCGTCGTTCTTCAGGCGCTCTTGCGCAACCCGCTGGCGGATCCCTACCTGATGGGCCTTTCGGCAGGCGCCTCGACCGGGGCGGTGCTGGTGACGGTCGCGGGCCTGGGCGGCGGCGCGATCTCGATGTCGCTTGGCGCACTGACCGGGGCGCTTCTTGCCTTCGGTTGTGTCGCGGTTCTGGCCCGAGCCGTGAGCGGGGATGTGGGAGGCGGACGCGCAACACAGGCCGCCGCCGCCCTCATCCTCGCCGGGATCGCCGGTTCGCAGCTGTTCAACGCGCTGACCGCCTTCATCATCGCCCGGTCTGCCAATGCCGAACAGGCGCGCGGCATCATGTTCTGGCTGATGGGCAACCTTTCGGGGATCAGGTGGGACGACGTGGGCGCCTGCATGGCCGTCTCTGTTGCGGGCGTCGCCCTCTGCCTGTGGCACCGGCGCGGGCTTGACGCCTTCACCTTCGGGGCAGACGGGGCCGCCTCTCTGGGGATCAACGTCCCGGCGCTGCGCGGCAGCCTCATCGCCGCGACCGCCGTCATGGTCGGGGTGCTCGTGTCGAAAGTGGGTGCCATCGGGTTTGTCGGCCTCGTCGTGCCCCATGCCATGCGGTTTCTCGTGGGCGCCCGTCACGACCGGCTGGTGCCTGCCTCGGCGCTGGCCGGGGCGGTGTTTCTGGTCGCTGCCGACGTGATCAGCCGCAGTCTCGTCCCGGGCCAGGTTCTGCCCATAGGGGTGGTGACCGCGCTTGTGGGCGCCCCCGCCTTCGCGCTGATCCTCGTGCACGGAGCGCGCAAATGAAGGTCGAGCTGCGGCACCTGTCGGCCAGGATCCACCGCGCGCCATTGCTGGAGGATATTTCGGTCCGCATCGAACGCGGGGAACTCTTCGGCCTTGTCGGCCCCAACGGATCGGGCAAATCCACGCTGATGCGCTGTCTCGCGGGGCTGCAGCGTCCGACCTCGGGCGGCATTCTGGTGGAGGATGCAGATCTTGCGCGGATGCCCGCCCGGCACCGCGCGCGGCGCATCGCCTTCGTCCAACAACAGGCCGATACGACGGACCGTCTGACCGTTCGGCAAGCGGTGGACCTGGGGCGCATCCCCTACCTCTCTGCCCTGCGGGGATGGGGGCGTTCCGATGAGACCGCGGTCGAGGCCGCTCTGACGGCCGTGGAGATGACCGCCTTCGCCGGTCGTCTCTGGCATACCCTCTCGGGTGGCGAACGCCAGCGCGTCCACATCGCGCGCGCCCTCGCGCAGGATCCAAGGCTCCTGCTCCTCGACGAGCCGACCAACCATCTCGATATCCGGCATCAGCTCTCGCTCATGGCGCTGGTCCGGGCACTGCCCATCACCCGTGTCATCGCGCTGCACGATCTGAACCAGGCCACGGCCTGCGACCGGATCGGCGTGCTGTCCGGGGGCAGGCTTGTCGCGACGGGTCTGCCCCGCGACGTGCTGAACGAGGATCTTCTGGCCGAGGTCTTCGGCGTCGCCGCGACGCGCCATGCCGCTCCGGACGGATCGCCACGCCTTCACTTCTCTCATGCCCTCTAAAGGATCGCCCCATGCGCCTGTTCGTCGGCCTGCTTGCCCTGGTTCCCGTTGCGGGACACGCCGAGACCCATGACGTCAGAATGCTGACCCGCGGCGAGACCGGCGCCATGATCTACGAGCCCGCCTATCTCGAGATCGCACCCGGCGATACCGTGCGCTTCCTTCCCGCGCAGCGTGGCCACAACGCGGCCTCCATCCCCGAGATGCTGCCAGAGGGTGCGGATCGCTTCATCGGCCAGATCGACGAAGAGATCGCGGTGATCTTCGAGGTCGAGGGGCGCTACGGCATCAAGTGCTCGCCGCACTATGCCATGGGCATGGTGATGATCGTCGATGTGGGAGAGGTCGACGGGGCGGCGCCTCTTCCGGATGGTCTGCCGGATCGCGCCAGAGAGCGGATGTCGGACCTGCTCGGCCGATAGGGCCCGGGTTCAGGTCGGGGGCGCCCCCCGAATTCACACCGAGACCCAATGGCCACCGCCAGCTTCACCACGCCCCGGGGCATCACCGCGGATGGGCTTTTGGGCGCCCGTGCATGCTGCCCCGCACGCAACAAGTGGTTAATTTGCAGTCCAGGACCACCACATGTTGACATCTGACAAAGATCGATAGATGGTGGCGCCGTCATGGTTTCCCGGGGCGATCCGGGGACGAAAGAGGGAAGCCGGTGCAGACCCGTCTGGGTCAAATCCGGCGCTGCCCCCGCAACTGTGAGCGGCGAGCGAAGCTGACGACGCCACTGGGTCCACCCGTCGAAAGACCGGGGCCCGGGAAGGCCAGCCGAGTGTCGACCCGCAAGCCAGGAGACCTGCCATGACGGACGGCAACAACCAGAGGCGGAGGGCCTCGGGGTGCGTTTGCGATCCGCGGCGGGCAGGTCCGTCGCCATGGCTCTCGTGTCCCAAGGTCCGACAGGAAACGGCAGACAATGGGGCGAGACATGACCATCACCGTCTATTTCAGACCGGCACCGACGCGACCGCCCCTGCAGACGAAAAGGACCGGACGTCCCGATGATGCAGACAGGTGATGCGATGACCGCTCTTCTCCCCCAATCCGTCGTGACCCGCGACGGGCAGGTGGTTCCCTTCGACAGCGGCCGCATCGCGCGGGCCGTCGCCCGCGCGGGCGAGGCCACCGGCGAGTTCGGCGCCGAGGAGGCCGCGCGCCTGACCGATCGGGTGGTGCGGGTCCTGAGCTTCCGCCATGCGGGCGGCGCGCCCGGCGTCGAAGAGATCCAGGATGCGGTCGAACAGGCGCTGATCGGCGCCAACCGGATGGTGACGGTGCGCGCCTATGCGGTCTATCGCGACCAGCATGCGCGGCTGCGCGAGGACCGGCGGGTGCTGGTCGATGTGGAAAGCTCGATCAACGAATATCTCGACCGGTCCGACTGGCGGGTGAACGCCAACGCGAACCAGGGCTATTCGCTGGGCGGCATGATCCTGAACACCTCGGGCAAGGTGACGGCCAATTACTGGCTGAGCCATATCTACCCGCCGGAAGTCGGCCGGGCCCATCGCGAGGGCGATGTCCATATCCACGATCTCGACATGTTCGCGGGCTATTGCGCGGGCTGGTCGCTGCGGACGCTCTTGCGCGAGGGGCTGAACGGGGTGCCCGGCACCATCGAATCCGCCCCGCCGATGCATCTGACCAGCGCGTTGGGCCAGATCGTCAATTTCCTCGGCACGCTGCAGAACGAATGGGCCGGTGCGCAGGCCTTCAGTTCCTTCGACACCTATCTCGCGCCCTATGTGCGGCTCGACGGGCTGGACTATGCCGCCGTGCGGCAAGCGATGCAGGAATTCATCTACAACCTCAACGTCCCCTCGCGCTGGGGCACCCAGACACCCTTCACGAACCTCACCTTCGACTGGACCTGTCCCGCCGATCTGGCGGACCAGGTGCCGATCGTCGGCGGGCGCGAGGTCGATTTCACCTATGGCGCGTTGCAGGCCGAGATGGACCTCATCAACCGCGCCTACATGGAGGTGATGACCGAGGGCGACGCCCGTGGCCGGGTCTTCACCTTCCCGATCCCGACCTACAACATCACGCCCGATTTCCCCTGGGACAGCGAGAATGCTGGCTATCTCTTCGAGATGACAGCGAAATACGGGCTGCCCTATTTCCAGAACTTCGTGAACTCGGAACTGGAGCCGCACATGGTCCGGTCCATGTGCTGCCGGTTGCAGCTGGACCTGACCGAACTCTTGAAACGCGGCAACGGGCTTTTCGGGTCGGCCGAGCAGACCGGGTCGCTTGGTGTCGTCACCATCAACTGCGCCCGGCTGGGCTATCTGCACAAGGGCGACGAGGCGGGGCTGCTGGCCGCGCTCGACCGGCTGGCGGGGATCGCGAAGACCAGTCTGGAACTCAAGCGCAAGGTGATCGAGCGCCATATCGAGGCGGGGCTTTTCCCTTACACCAAGCGCTATCTCGGAACGCTCAGGAACCATTTCTCGACGCTGGGCGTGAATGGCGTGAACGAGATGATCCGGAACTTCACCGATGATCGCGAGACCATCGCGACCGAGGCGGGCCAGGCGCTTGCCGTCAGGCTGATGGATCACCTGCGCGCCCGGATGGTCGAGTTCCAGGAAGAGACCGGGCACATGTACAACCTCGAGGCCACGCCCGCCGAGGGCACGACCTACCGCTTTGCCCGCGAGGACCGCAAACGTTTCCCCGGCATCCTGCAGGCGGGCACCGAGGACCAGCCCTATTACACCAACTCGACCCAGCTTCCGGTCGGGTATACGTCCGACCCGTTCGAGGCGCTGGAACATCAGGAGCCGCTGCAGGCGCGCTATACCGGCGGCACGGTCCTGCATCTTTACATGGGCGAGCGGATCTCTTCGGCCGAGGCCTGCAAGAAGCTGGTCCGCCGGGCGCTGTCGTCCTTCCGCCTGCCCTATAT
This sequence comes from Rhodovulum viride, assembly GCF_003265965.1. NCBI lineage: Bacteria > Pseudomonadati > Pseudomonadota > Alphaproteobacteria > Rhodobacterales > Paracoccaceae > Rhodovulum > Rhodovulum viride. The sequence goes on from NZ_MUAV01000012.1 coordinate 9,227, forward strand.
CACCGTGACGCCCACCTTCTCGATCTGCCCCAAACACGGGTATCTCGCGGGCGAGCACGAATTCTGCCCCAAATGCGACGCCGAGCTGATCGCGGCGAAGCGCGCGAAAGCCAGCTGAAGGAGTTATCCGATGACCCTGATCGACAAGACCATGACCGCCCGCGATGCCGAAATCGTCCTGACGGACGAGGAGCGCACGCGCTGCGAGGTCTGGACCCGGGTGATGGGCTATCACCGCCCGATGGCGTCCTTCAACACCGGCAAGAAGGGCGAGGCCGCCGAGCGGGTCTATTTCGACGAGACGGCGGCGCGGCTTGGCTGAGATCGCGGTTGCGGGGTTCGTTCGGCATTCGACGGTCGACTGGCCGGGCGAGCTGGTGGCGACGGTCTTCTGTCAGGGCTGCCCCTGGGCCTGCCGTTACTGCCACAATCCGGCGCTGCTGGCGGCGGGACCGGGCAGCATCGCCTGGGCCGAGGTCATGGCCTTCCTGCGCCGCCGCCGCGGGTTGCTCGACGGTGTCGTGATCTCGGGCGGCGAGCCGACATTGCAGAAGGATCTGGCGGCCGCCCTGTCCGAGATCCGGGCACTTGGGTTCCGCACCGGCCTGCATACCGGCGGGCCCTATCCGGCCCGGCTGGCGCAGGCGGCGCCCCTGCTCGACTGGGTGGGGTTCGACGTCAAGGCGCCTTTCGGGGCCTATGACCGGATCACCGGCGTTCCGGGCAGCGGCGCGAAGGCGCGCGACAGCCTGATCCTGCTGCGCGACAGCGGGGTCGCACTCGATCCGCGCACCACGGTTCATCCCGCGCTTCTGAGCGCCGCGGACCTGGCGCGGATCGATGCCGAGCTTGGCGCTTTGGGCCTGCCGCCCTCGCGCCGCCAGCCGTTTCGCGCGGAGGGCTGCGCCGATCAGGCGCTCGGCGCCCGGGCCGGGGCATAGGGCGAGAATTGCGCGCGGCCGGGATCGGCGGCCAGAGGGCGGCCCAGCATCGGGAAGGCGCGTTGCGAACACTCTTCGCGGGGGCAGATCTTGCAGCCCGCCCCGATCGGCGTCACCGCCGCCGGATCGCCCAGGTCCAGCCCCTGGGAATAGACCAGCCGCCCGGCATGGGCGATGTCGCAGCCAGGCGCCACCGCGAAGACCTTGCCGGGCGAGCCAAAGCGGCCGCGGCGGCTCTGGACCACGCGGGTGTCCTGTGCCTGACCATTCGCCGCCGTGCAGGCGCCAGGCGCGGATCGCGGTGCAGAGTCCCTATCGGCGCTCCGGGACGCCTCTGAACCTGCTGATTGACAGCACCGGGATTCGTTTCCGCGGCGACGGCGAATGGCTTTCGCGCAAGCATGGCGCGACGCGCAGACGCGAATGGCGAAAGGTGCATCTGGCGATGGACACGGCCAATGGCGACATCCGCGCGGTCGAATTCACCTCCCGCAGGCACGGCGACAGCCCAGTCCCGCCGGAGCCCCTGTCGCAGATCCCCGCTGGCGAAGAGAGCGCAACAGTCACCGCCGGTGGAGCATATGACACGCGCCGCAGCCACCCGCGTGGCAAGGTCGGGTTTCCGTGCTCGCCTTTCGCGGCCCCCGGCAAGCGCCAATTCGGATTGCCCCGGCCAACTCGCGAGCAACTTCCATAACCTCGGCTGCCCGGGCCTTGGCCTCGTGGCAGCTCGAACCTTCATCTATGGTGAACGAGATATTCCCGATGCGTTGGGACGACGCGCCAGGAAAACTCTTGCGGTTTGTGTCCTGCGCGACGGGCTGATCGACGTCATCGCCCCGGAGCAGGTCTCTTGCGAAAGGCGCGAAGATCGTCCTGCATCGACGGACGCCTTGGATCCGAAGGTCGGGGCGGGTAAGCCCACGCAGAATTTTAGACGGCTGAAGCAGCAAGCTGCGCATTGCCGTCAAGTCATTATAAAATATCAATTTTCTTTCGATATGACTGCTGCCTTTGCGCCTGGGGGCGAACTATCTGTTTTTACAAGATTTTGCACGCCGATAGCGGAAAATGCCACAGCCGTGGCACGACGTGCCATGCTCTGTCTGGTGGCTGGAAGACGAGAATGCCGCGCGGTCGCTGGTCAGCATAGAATACCGCACCCCCTAGGCGCCGGGCCCCAGGCGGGCAGCCTGCGGACCGGCTGGACGATCTCGGTCTGTCGGAGCGGCGCGGCGCCACAGCGAAGCCGGACGGCCCTTCCGGCGACCGGCACGGGCCGGTCAGAAGGTCATCTTCACCCCGATCCCGATCTCGCGCGGCTCGACCAGCGTCGCCTCGTAGCCGCCGACAACGGCGCGGCTGGCGCGCAGATAGGTGACCGCGTCCTCGTCGAAGAGGTTGTTGACATAGCCGTAGAGCTGCAGGTTGTCCTGCAGATCATAGGCGATGCGCGTATTCGCCACCGTGTAGGAATCGACGAAGCTTGCCGACAGGTTGTCGTCATCCGAGAAATAGGACCCGCTGTAGCGCACATTACCCGACAGCGTCAGATCGGGACGGATCTTCCAGTCGGCGCCGAGGCTGATGGTCTGGCCGGGGGCGCGGCCGAACTCGTTGCCGCTGTAATCGGCACCCGCGCTCGAGAATTTCTCGATTTCGGTCGAAAGCAGGCCGAGGCTGCCGTAAAGGCGCAGCGTCTGGCTTGCCTCGTAATCGAAGCCCAGCTCCAGCCCGTAGGCGTTGGCCTCTTCGGCATTCACCGTCACCGCCTCGAAATAGCCGGCCACGGCCTCCGAGGTGACGTAGCGCTGCATGTTCTTGAAATCGGTGTAGAACAGGTTGGCACTCAGCCCCAGACGGTCGTCCAGTACCCGGGTGCGCGCGAAGAGCTCGTAATCGGTCGAGGTCTCGGGGTCGAAGGTGACCCATTCGCCCGAGGTCAGCCCCAGCGTCACGCCGCCCGGGTTGTAGCCCTTGGACACCATCGCGCCGATGGTGGTCGTGTCATTCACGTCATAGGACAGCGACAGCTTGGGCAGCCAGTCGTCGAAGGTCTCGTCATAATCCAGATCATCGGTCGCGAACGAACTCGACCCCGCGCGCTGCACCCGGTCGCGCTGGTAGCGGACCGACCCGCTGATGGTCCAGCGGTCGGCGAAATCATAATCGAGGCCGGCGAAGACGCCGAGGCTGTCCTTGGTGTCGTCAAAGGCGGTCGCGCCGCGCAGGTTCAGGGTCTCGTCGCTGTCGGTATGGGAGAGGTAAAGCCCGGCGACCCCGCTCAGCGCAGTGGCCTCATTGCCGAAGGTCAGCCGGGTCTCGTTGGAATAGCTGTCCTGATCGATCGTCGCAGAGCCCGCCGTCTCGGGCGAGGTGGTGCGCTTGGTATAAAGCGACGAGAATTGCGACTGGTTGGTCAGGGTCACGCCATTGTCGAATTCCTGTTTCAGATCGAGGATCGTGGTGTTGGTGAACTGCTTCCAGCTGGGGTTCTGGGTGACGGTGCTGTCATAGTCTGAAAACGGCACGGTCGCCGCTTCCCAGGTCGGGCGGTTGCCGTCGGTATGCGAGAAGGTCAGCATCGCCTCGAAGCCCGGCATCGCCGCGGGCGTCCACAAGAGCTTGAACCGCGCGGTCTGCGACAGGTGGTCCTGATCGGTCCCGCCCAGCGAGAAGGCGGGATTGACATAGTCGATGTAATTGTCGCGCGCGGAGTAATCCAGCGCGATCCGCGCGGCCAGGTCCGGCGCCACCGCGCCCGAGGCCATCAGCGAGGCGCGGCGCTTGCCGCCCGAGCCGTATTCCAGCCGCACCGCCCCCTCGCGCTCGAAGGTCGGGTCCTTGGTCTTCACGACCAGCGCGCCGGCGATGCTGTTGGCGCCCTGGCTGATGGTCTGCGGGCCGCGGAACAGCTCGATATGGTCCACGTCCCAGATCGAGGTCGAGGAATAGACCAGTTCGTTGTAGCTGAGGTAATGCCCGTCGAGGTTGACCGCGAGCCGGGGCACCGAGCCGCCGAAGAAGGCGGGCGCACCCGAGTTCGGGCCCTCGCCGTCCTGGCCACGGATCGTGGGCGCGCCGCCCTGCCCGCCCGAGGCGGCATAGGTCACGTTGGCCATGTCGCGGACAATGTCCTTGACGCTGTCCTTGCCTTGCGCCGCCTCGATATCGGCTTCTTCCACCGCCGTTACCGACGCGGCCGTCTTCTGGAAGCTGCGGATCAGGGTGTCGCCGATAATGAAGAGGGTGCCAAGGGAATAGGCGTCGTCGGACAGATCCTGCGCCCTGGTTGCGGTGGGGGAAACTGCGCAAAGCGCAACAATGCTGGCGCCGCCGAACAGGCGTGCGACTCGTCGCTGTACCATGTCAAATGCCCTAGAGTTTTCGTGCTTGCGATATGGCTGGCGACGAGATGGTGGTGGTCTGCCCGTGCGGGGGCGCGGAATCGTTAGCTCACGTGAGCAATTTCTAGCGCATGGCCCCCTGAATGCAATATAGTATATAAAAACACTCAGGTTTGCGCCGCTCTGTCGCAGGTTGCGGCCTTATACCTGACTGAAACGCTAATCTTTCCTGTTGACCCCTCCCGCCGCTGTGACATTCTGCTTTCCGGCAGCCAGGCCCGTCCGGGTCGATGCGCAACGGCCTCCCCCCGTTTGGCCGGGGATTTCGCGGCGCGCATCACGCGACCTCCTTCTCCTTTTTCCCGGTCCATCCGTTTCCGTTGCGGGCGGACTATCCCCGGATCCGGAAGCCCCGATCCCGGTGCGAAAACCTTATTTCAAGCAGACCGCGGAGGTTGATGCGTGACCCTGCCCCTTCCTGATGCCACCCTGACCGAGGCGCCCTCGCTGCCGCCCGATCAGCCCTTCAGCTTTCGCAATGCCCGTGACCAGGTCCGGGGTCAGGTCTGCGCGACCGGCCCGGTCCGGCCGCTGGACCGTGCCGGAGCGGATACCCTGGCGGACCGGGTCGCCCCCTTCTTCGGGGCCGCCCGTGATGCCGACGACGACGGGGCGCTGATCGGCGGAGCGCTGCCCTTCGACAAGGCCCGGCCCGACTGCCTGTGGCAGGTCGCGGGCGGCCACGGGGCCTGGCCGGGCGCCAACGCCGGGGGCCCGGCCCGGTCGGTTCCGGAGCAAAGGCCGACACGGCCCTGTCCCCAACCTCCGGCGACCGGCTACATGGACAGCGTCGCCCGCGCGCTGGAGATCATGCGCGCCGAACGCGGCCTGCCCGATGCCCTGACCAAGGTCGTGCTCGCCCGCAGCCTGCTGGTCGAGGACCGGATGGCTTTCGCGCTGCCCGGGCTGATGGCGCGGCTTGCCGAGGATCCCGCCGTGACCGTCTTCCAGGTGGCCCTGCCGCAGGACGCCGATGGCAGCGCCCCCCGCCAGCTTGTCGGGGCCACGCCCGAGCTGCTGCTGCGCAAGCGCGGGGACAGCGTCGTCTCGCATCCGCTGGCGGGCTCTGCGCGCCGGCTCGACGACCCCGAGGCAGACGCGCGCAACGCCAACGCCCTGGCCCGTTCGGAAAAGGACCGCCGCGAACACGGGCTGGTGGTCGAGTACATCCTCGACATGCTCGCGCCGGTCTGCAAACGGCTGGGCACGCCTGAGGGCACGGCGCTGACCACCACCCGCTCGATGTGGCATATCGGAACCCGGATCGAGGGTCGGCTGAAGGACCCCGAGACGCCCGCCATCCTGCTGGCCGCCGCGCTGCATCCGACCCCCGCCGTCTGCGGCCTGCCCTGCGACCGTGCCGCCCGGCTGATCCGCGACCTGGAACCCGTGGCGCGCGATTTCTACGCCGGCGCGGTGGGCTGGTGCGACCGGCGGGGCGACGGAGATTGGCACGTGGCGATCCGCTGCGCCGAGCTTTGCGGCGCGCGCGCACGACTGTTCGCGGGCGCGGGGATCGTGCTGGGCTCGGACCCCCGGGCCGAAGCCTCCGAGACCGGCGCCAAGTTCGGCGCCTTCCTCAGCGCGCTGGGGCTGCCCCCCGACGCGGCGCTGTCCGATCCTTCCCTGCATAACCAGCCGAACGGATGACCCATGGCCCTTCCCGAGATTGCCTCCTACCCGCTGCCTGCGCCCGACGCGCTGCCCCGCTCCCGCGCGCCCTGGCGGCTCGACCCCGACCGCAGCGCCGTTCTGATCCATGACATGCAGCGCTATTTCTGTGCCCCCTACCCGCGCGATGCGGCCCCGCTGCCGGGCGTCATCGCCAATATTGCCGCCCTCGCGCGGGCGGCGCGGGCCGCGGGGGTGCCGGTCTTCTACACCGCGCAGGAGGGCGATCAGCTTCGCGCCGACCGGGGTCTGCAGGCCGATCTCTGGGGGCCCGGCATGTCGCGCGACCCCGATCATCAGGACATCCTGTCCGAGCTTGCCCCGGCGGAGGGCGACATCGTCCTGGTCAAGCACCGCTACAGCGCCTTTCAGCGCTCGAATCTCGACAGCCTGATGCGGGCGCGCGGCCGGGACCAGCTGATGATTGCGGGCGTCTATGCCCATATCGGCTGCCTCGCCACCGCCGCCGAGGCGTTTCAGCGCGACATCCAGCCCTTTGCCCTGGCCGATGCACAGGCCGATTTCGACGCCGCGCGACATGACATGGCATTGCGCTGGGTCGCCGGATGCTGCGGCGTCGTGATCGCCACCCGCGACGCGCTGGCCGCCCTGCCCGCGGAGGTCGCATGCGCCTGAGCGGGTTCGAGGGGCGCACGGCCCTGGTGACGGGGGCCGCGGGCGGGATCGGCCGGGCTTGCGTCGAGCTGCTGACCGGAGCGGGCGCCCGGGTCGTGGCGACCGATACCGCCGCCGCGATCGAGGCCCTTGCCGAGCGCCCGAGGGCCGTTGCCTGGCTGCCCTGCGATCTGCGCGATCCGGAGGCGGTCGGGGCGATGGTGACCGAGGCCGAGACCCGCGCCGGGCCGCTGAGCCTTGGCCTGCATGCCGCCGGGGTGCTGGCGACGGGCCCGCTTCTGGAGATGTTGCCCGAGGACTGGCGGCGGGTGCAGGGCATCAATCTCGATGGCAGCTTTCATCTGCTGCAGGCGCTGGGGCGGCGGCTTGTCCGTCGGCCGGGTTCGGCGCTGGTGGTGGTCAGCTCGAATGGCGGGGGCATTCCGCGGCTCGACATGGGCGCCTATTGCGCCTCGAAGGCGGCGCTGACCATGCTGACCCGCTGCCTCGGGCTGGAACTTGCGCGCCATGGGGTGCGCTGCAACGTGATCGCGCCGGGCTCGACCCTGACGCCGATGCAGACCGGCATGTGGCAGGACGAGGACGGCGCCGGGCGGGTCATCGCGGGCGATCCGCAAAGCTATCGCGCGGGCATCCCGCTGGGCAAGCTCGCCACGCCCGGGGACATCGCGCGGGCGGCGATGTTCCTCCTGTCCGATGAGGCGGGCCATGTCACCATGGCCGATCTCTACGTCGATGGCGGCGCGACCTTGCGGGGCTGAAGCGCGACCGCCGTCATCACGCCCTGTTCATGGGCGATCAGCACCGGCTCGATCCGGCGCCCGGCCTCCCAGCCCGGCGCCAGATCGCAGGTCAGACACAGCAGCGGCGGCTGCGTCGCGCCGCCGGGCAACAGCCGCGCCGCGTCGAAATCGAACCGCCGCCCGATCCTCGGGCTCAGCGCCTTGAACAGGCTTTCCTTGGCCGAAAAGATCAGCCCCACCCAGACCGGGTCCGTGCCGAAGCAGGCGCGCTCTTCCGGCGTCAGGGCCACGGGCGCAATCTCGGCCGCGACCCTTGGCGAAAGCGGGCCCTCGATATCCACGCCCAGCCCGGCCCGGCGCGCCGAAGGCCCGACCAGCGCGAGCGCCTGCCCGCCGGAATGGCTGATCGAGCCGGTCAGTCCCGCAGGCCAGAGCGGCGCGCCATCCGCGCCCCGCCCGGCCAGGCAGGGCATCCCGGTCAGGGCAGCACTTGCCGCCGCCGCCGCCAGCCGGCCGGCCCTGAACTCGGCCGCCCGGCGCGCCTTCGGTCCCTCGGTCCGGGCAACCGGAACCACCGCCGCCCGGCAATCGGGCAGGGCCGCGCCCAGCCGGGCCAGCGCGGCCTCGACCCTGGCCGGCCCTCGCAGGCATTCAGCCATCGCGCCGGGCGTCGATCAGCGCGGTCCAGGCGTCCAGCGTCGGCTCTCTCGCCAGATCCTCGAAGCCGACATGGATGCCATGGGCTTTCAGTTCGGCCGCCAGCTTCATCACGCGCAGGGAATCGAGCCCGTAATAGATCAGGCTCTCGGCCGGATCGATCGGGCCTTCATCCTCCAGAAGGCTGTTCAGCCGGGCGCTCAGCCAGTCGCGATCGGGGACCGTGCTCGTGGTGGTCAGGGTCATGTCATCCTCTCCTTCGGGGCGTCATTGGGGGTGCAGCATGGCGGCGCGCAGGGCCGTCTTGTCGGGCTTGCCCACGGGCGTCAGCGGGATCGTCTCGACAAAGGCGAAACGGTCGGGCAGCTTGTATTCGGCAACCCCCAGCGCGATCAGATGGCGGCGCAGCTCGACCGCGCGGAGCTTCTTGCGCGTCACCAGAACCGCGCAGCCGCGTTCGCCCAGCCGGGCATCGGGCTGGGCCACCAGCGCCGCCTGCAGGATGTCGGGATGGCGCAGCAGAAGGCCCTCGACCTCTTCGGCCGCGATCTTCTCGCCGCCCCGGTTGATCTGGTCCTTCACCCGGCCGACGACGCTGAGATAGCCCTGGGCATCGCGCCGCACCAGATCGCCGCTGTGATAGAAGCCCTCGGCATCGAACACCGCGGCATTCTGCGCGGGGCTGCGGAAATAGCCCCGGAAGGTATAGGGCCCGCGCACCCAGAGCCGCCCGGTCTGGCCGGGCGCGCAGGGGCGGCCATCGGCATCCAGCACCCGGACCTCGTCATCGGGGCTGATCGGGCGGCCCTGGGTGGCAAAGACCCGCCCGGGCGGATCGTCGAGCCTGGTGTAATTGACCAGCCCCTCGGCCATGCCGAAGACCTGTTGCAGCGCGCATCCCAGCAGCTCGGGCACCTGCCGCGCCTGCGCCTCGGCAAAGCTCGCCCCGCCGACCTGCACCAGGCGCAGGCTGTCGGGCACCGGCAGGCCCTCGCGCGCGGCCTCGAGCCAGAGCGCCACCGCCGAAGGGACCAGCGCGGCCATCGTCACCCGGTGACGGCGCATGAGCCCGAAGCACAGATGCGGCTCGGGGCTTTCGGCCATCACCACGGTGCCGCCGGCCCGGAACACCCCCAGCGCGCCGGGCGAACTCAGCACGTAGTTATGCGGCGCGGGCAGCGCGACCAGAAAGCGCGTTCCTTCATCGATGCCGCAGATCTCGACGCTGGCGCGGACGGAATAGTCGTAATCGTCATGGGTCCGCGGGATCAGCTTGGGCGTGCCGGTACTGCCCCCGGACAGCTGGAAGAAGGCGACGCCCGCAGGATCGGGTGCAGGCAGCGGCGCCCCGGGCAGATCGGCCCCGGGGTCCATCCAGCGCGCAAGGTCATGATCGGGTCCGGTCTCGTCCAGCCACAGGCCGAGACGGGGCGCCAGCCCGTCCCGCCGCAGCGCATCGGTAAAGCCGTCCTCCGCGAACAGAGGATGGGTGCGGGCGCCGACCAGCAGCGCCGGTTCCAGTTGCTCGACATAGGCCCGCATCTCATGGGCGCGGTGGCTGTAAAGCGCGTTCACCGGGCGGATGCCCGCCTTCAGCAGGGCAAGGAAGGTGATGTAGAACTCGGCCCGGTTCGGCAGCTGCACCACCGCGTGATCGCCCGGGCCCAGCCCGGCCGCGATCAGCCGCCCGGCCAGGACCGAGGACATCCGCTCGAGCGCCCCATAGCTGAAGGACCGATTGCCGCAGAGGATGGCCGTGGCATCGGGCCGGGTGGCCGCCTGCTGGCGCACGCCTTCGCTCAGGGGCAGGCCCAGCCAATAGCCCCGTTCGCGATAGCGACGCGCCAGATCCTCGGGCCAGGGGGTGAAATCGTCCATGAATATCCGATCCCTGTGCGGCGGCCAAAATCGGCCGGAAATCAATACCCTGTCTGCCGCCCGGCCCGCGCGGGCGCGGCGCCCGGCTTGCGCCGATTTGCTCCGGTTGACGGGCGCTGATAGTTGAGTATTTATGTCAGGAACTGTCAACAGGGTCGTTGCCGATGTATGATCTGACGCCGATGCAAGCGGCCAGCTGGGTCAACGGACATGCCGGGGGCCAGGGGGCGCAGGGTCCCTCGGCGCATCTTTATGTCGAGCTCGACCGCACCGGTCGTGCCCTCGATCCCGACCGGCTGGAGCGCGCGATTGCCGCCCTGATCGCCCGCCATGCCAATCTGCGGCTGGCGGTCACGGCGGATGGCACGGCCCGGATCCTGCCGCAGCGCCCGGGGCCGTTCCTTGACCGGCACGATCTCAGCCGGCTTGGCGCGCTCGACTGCCAGCTGGCCCTCGAACGCATCCGCGCGGACCAAAGCCATCAGCGGCTGGCGCTGGAGCGGGGCGAGGCCGTGGCGTTTTCCCTCAGCCTGCTGCCCGGCGGCGGCAGCCGGTTGCATGTCGATCTGGACATGATCGCGGCCGATCCTTCCTGCTTTCCCGACCTGATGGAGGACCTGGCCCGGCTCTACGAGGACGGCCCCGGTTTTGCCCTGCCGGAGGCAGGCGATTTCGCCGCCCATCTCGAGGCGCGGCGCAGCGACCCGGACGGCCCCGCCCGCGCCGCCGCCGCCCGGGCCTGGTGGCAGGAGCGCATCGCCGCCCTGCCCGCGGCACCGGATCTGCCGCGCCCGCCCGGACGGCGGGAAGACGCCCCCCGCACCGCCCGTCTGGCCGAGCGGCTGGACCCTGCCCGGACCCGGGGCCTGATGCGCCGCGCCCGCGAGATGCGGGTCACGCCCACCGCGCTGACGCTGGCGCTTTTCGCACAGGAACTGGCCCGCGCCTGCGACCAGCCCGCCTTGCGCCTGACCGTGCCGATGTTCCACCGCCCCGAGGGCGAGACCGCGATCATCGGCGATTTTTCCGATTTCGCGCTTCTCGGGGTCGCGGGCGCAGAGCCCGATCTGGCCGCCCTTGCCCGCCGGGTGCAGGCCGATCTGGCAGGCGCGATCACCCACAGCGCCCATCCGGGCCCCGGCCAGATGCGCGATCTGGCCCGCCATCTGGGCCATGTCCCCGAGGCCCCCGTGGTCTTCACCGCCGGGTTCGATCACCCGCGGGGCTCGATCCTGTCCGACCGCGCGCGGCGCTGCCTTGGCGATCTGGTCTGGTCGGTCTCGCAGGGGCCGGGCGTGGCGCTCGACGCGCAGATCGCGCGGCTGGGGGAGGGGCTGCTCGTCAACTGGGACATCCGGCTGGATCTGATCGAGCAGGACTGGATCACACGCCTTTTCAATACCTTCATCGATCGCCTTCATGCGTTGGCAGATGCCCCGTCCGCACCGGAAAGCTGGCCTCTCAGTCCCTTGCAGCGTGCCTATCTGGCCGGGCGCGAGGAGGTACTGCCGCTGGGCGGCGTCGCCATGCACGAGGCGCGGCTCTTTCGCGGCAGGCTGGACGAGGCAGCCCTCGGCGCGCGGCTTCAGGCGCTCTGCGACGCGCATCCGGCACTGCGGCTGCGCATCGATGCCGAGGCCGGGCGGCAATATCTGGCCCGGCACCCCAAGCTGCCGCTCGTGACCCATGACCTGCGCGCCGCGCCCGATGCCGAGGCCCGGCTGCAGGCGGTCTGGCAGGACTTCGCCCGCAGCCCCTGTCCGCTGGATGGCCCGCTCTGGCAGGTCTGCGCCCTGCCCACGCCCGAGGGGCAGGAGGACGCGCTGGCCGTCAAGTTCGACGGCCTCGGGCTGGACGGGCCCGCCATCGCCCAGATTTGCGCCGAGCTTTTCGCCACCGACCCGCCGTCTGCCAACACCCCCGCCGCCACGCGCCTGCACGTTCCGCCGCCGGTTCCGGCCGGGGAGCGGGCCGCCGATGCCGCCTACTGGGCCGAGGCCCTGGCCCGTGTCGAAAGCGCGCCGCGCCTGCCCTGGCGCAGACCGCCCGACCGGCCGGGACCGGCGCGTTACCGGCGCAGCTCTCGGATCCTTTCGCCCGAACTGATCCGTCCCCTGCGCCGCACGGCCGCCCGCGAGGGGCTGTTCCTGAACACGGCCTTGGGCTTTGCGATCCTCGAGGTGCTGGCCCGCTTCACCCCCGATCTGCGGATCTGCGCGGGCCTGCCCACCGCCCCGGCGCTCGACCGCGAGGATCTGGGCAACCGCGCCTCCTTCATCGTGATCGACCATGACGCGACCTCCGGCACACCGCGCGAGCGGGCCGCGGCGCTCCAGGCGCAGACCATGGCGGGGCTCGGGCATATGGGCTTTTCCGGGGTGGATCTGGCGCGCCAGCTCATGGGACAGACCGGCGGGCCGCTGGCCCTGCCGGTGGTGCTGACCAACGGGCTGGACTGGCAGGGGGCGCCCGCGGGGGCGCCGATGCGCCAGGTGGACGGGTTGACCCAGACGCCCCAGGTCGCGCTCGACATCCGCCTGATGCGCGCGCCCGGCGGCGGGATCGAGATCGCCGCCGACCATGCCGAGGATATCCTTGCCCCCGCGACCGTGACCGCCATGCTGGAGGCCGCCCTGCGCGCGCTGGAAAGCATGGCCGAGACCGGCGCGCTGAGCCTGCCCGACCCGCTGGTCGCCGTGGATCTGCCGCCCGACCGCCCCCATGTGGCCGATCCCGCCCCCCATCTGGTGAGGATCGCGGAGGCCCTGAACCACGCGCAGGGCCCCGCGCTGATCTGCGGCGAGGAAAGCCTCGACTACCCTGCGCTTCGCGACCGGGTCGCCACCGCCCTTGCGGGGCTCGCCGCAGAGGGGATCGGCCCCGGCGAGGTGCTGGCCCTCCACCTGCCGCGCGGGATCGATCACGTGGTCCTGCAACTGGCCGCGGCCCTGGCCGGGATCGTCTGGGTGCCGGTCGATGCCGCCGCGCCGCCTGCCCGCCGGGAGTATCTGCTGGACCGCGCGGCACCCGCGCTGGTCGTCTCGGAGGAGGAGCTTCCGGGGCGGAGCTGCCTGCGTCCCGGCGATCTGCCCCGGCCCGGCGGCGCGCTTCCGGACGCGGCCATGCTGCGCCTGCGCAGTCTCGATACCGGGCCGGGCTATTACCTCTTCACCTCGGGCACCACCGGCGCGCCCAAATGCGTGGTGCTGTCGAACCGCGCCACCGCCAATGTGCTGGACCAGACCCTGTCGGCCTGGAAGCCGGGCCCGGAAGACGTGCTGATCTCGGTCACGCCGCTGCATCACGACATGTCGCTTTTCGATATTTTCGGCGGGCTTGCCGCCGGGGCCTCCGTGGTGCTGCCCGCCGCCGGGCACGAGAAGGACGCGGTGGAATGGGCCCGGCTGGTCGCGCGGCACCGGGTGACGCTTTGGGTGTCGGTGCCGGCGATCGTGGACATGCTGCTGGCCTGCGCCCGGCCCGGACAGATCGACAGCCTGCGCCTGATCGCCCAGGGCGGCGACTATATCAAACCTGCCACGCTGGCAGAGCTGCGCAGGCTCTGCCCCGCCGCGCGGCTGATCTCGCTGGGCGGCCCCACCGAAACCACGATCTGGAGCATCTGGCACGAGATCGGGTCCGAGATCGCTTCCGCGGCTGACGACATGACCGCCGGCGGGACTGCCCCCGTGCCCTATGGCCGTCCCCTCGACGGGGCCGGGTACCGGATCTGCAACCCGCTGGGAGAGCCCTGCCCGCCCGGCGTCACCGGGCGCATCCACACCATGGGCGACTGCCTGTCGCTGGGTTATCTGGAGCCGGGCGGCCTGAGCCAGGACGGTTTCGTCACCCTGCCCGACCCGGACGGCACGCCCCGTCGCGCCTTCCGCACCGGCGATCTTGGCCAATGGTCCCCCGACCGGCCGGGACAGATCCTGTTTGCCGGCCGGGTCGGCGGCTATGTCAAGGTGCGCGGCGTCCGCGTGAGCCTTGGCGAGATCGAGGCCACGCTGGCCGATCACCCCGCCCTGTCCCAGGCCATGGTGGTCGACCTGGCCCCGGGCGACGGGCGCGAGACCACGCTGGCGGCGCTTTATGCGGCGCGCGACGGTCAGCCCCCCGGCATCGCGGAGCTGCGCGCCTGGCTGCGCGGTCGGCTGCCGCAATCGCACCTGCCCGACCGGTTCCTGGCCGTGGCGGCGCTGCCGCTCTCGTCCAACGGCAAGCCCGACCGTGGCGCCGCCCGGGCGCTGGCCCTGTCCCCCGCCGCGCCATGTTCCGACAGGCTGGGCCGGGAGGTCCTCGACATCTACCTGCGGCAGACCGGCCCGGACCCCGAGGCCACCATCGACAGCCCGCTGATCGAGCTGGGTCTGCTGCCCGAGCACCTGATCCCCGTAGCCGCGGCGCTGAATGCCCGCTTCGGCACGGCGCTGCGCCCCTCCCGGCTGATCCCGGCGCGCACTGCCCGGCAGGCCGCGCAGCTGATCCCGCCCCGTCCCGATCCGGAGGATCTCCGATGACCGCAGAGCCCCTGGGCGCCGCCTGGCTGGAGCTGACCCTCGCCCAGCTCGATTTCTGGGAGGAGTTCCGCTTTCACCCGGACCGGCCGCTCTCTACCGTGGCCCATTGCATCGAGATCGAGGGCGCGGCGGAGGAGATCGCCCTTGTCGCCGCCCTGTCCCGGCTTGCGCGCGAGGCCGAGGTGCTGGCGCTGCGTTTTCGCGACGGGCCGGGCGGGCCGCGGCAACGAGTCGATCCCGGGGGCGTTCCGGCGGTGCGCGTCCAGGACCTGCGGGGCGCCGCCGATCCGGAGGCCCGCGCCCGCCGGATGATGGCAGACGACATCGCCCGGCCCATCGACCTGGAACGCGATCCGCTTGCCGCGCTCTGGCTGTTGCGGGTGGGGCCGCGCCGCTGGCTGTGGTACCTGCGCGGCCACCATATCGTGCTGGACGGCTACGGCATGTCGCTGATCGAGCGGCGCGCCGGGGCGCTTTACGCCGAGGCCCTCGGCGAATGCGCGGGTCCCGGACCGTTCCTGCCCTTCGCCCGCTACCTCGAGGAGGAAACCGTCTATCGCGCGGGCCCCCGCCATGACCGCGACCGGGCCCACTGGGCCGAGGTCCTGCGCGACATCCCCGACCTGGTCGTCCTGCCCAAGGGGGCCGAGGACTACGCCCCCACACCGGTTGCCGTCGCGCCCGACCTGCCCGCCGGGCTGGACGCCCGGCTGCAGCGGGCGGCCCGCGCGGCGGGGATGGGCTGGCCCGACCTCCTGACCCTGCTCAGCGCCGCCTGGATCGCGCGCGATCGCCCCGACGGCGCGCCGGGGCTGCCGGTCTGGCTGCCCTATCAGAGCCGTCTGGGCAGCGTTGCCGCCGCCATCCCGGCGATGGTGGTGAACATCCTGCCCCTGATCGTCTCGCACCGGCCCGGGGAAACGCTGGGTGCCTATCTCGCGCGCAGCGGGCGGGCGCTGCGCGGGCTGCGCCGCCACGGCCGCTACCGGGTCGAACAGCTGGCCGCCGATCGCGGCCTGCGGGCGGGCGAGCGGTTCTTCTTCTCGCCGCTGGTCAATGTGCTGCCCTTCGATCCGCCCGAATTCCCCGGTTGCAGCGCGCGCAGCGAGGTGCTGGCCGCCGGTCCCGGCGACGGCTTCAACCTGACCTGGAACGCCCGCACCGACGGCTCGGATCTGGCCTTGTCGATCGACGCCGATCCTGCCGCTGCCGAGGAGGTTGCCGCTGCTGCCCGCACGCTTGTTCCCTTTCTTGCGCGCGCCTGCGCCCCGGGCGCGCGGGACCGTCCCCTCGCGGATCTGCTTGCGGAGCGCCCCGCCGGTCCCGCGCCATGCCGCCCCCCCCGTACCGCTCGCCCCATTGCCAGCCGACAGGAGAAGACATGAACCGCCGTTCCTTCCTGACCCTTGCCACCTGCGCCGCAGCGCTTGGCAGCTCTGCCGGGGCCGTCACGGGCTGGCCGCGTCGCCTGACCAATGCCGATGGCAGCGAAACCGACCTGCCCCGGGTGCCTGCCCGGATCCTGTCGACCTCGGTCACGCTGACCGGCAGCCTGCTGGCCATCGGCGCACCGGTGATCGCCAGCGCCACCACCGTGCGCGGCGCCTTCTTCGACCAGTGGCAGGCGGTGGCCCGGACCCGCGGCGTCGAAAAGCTCTGGCGCGCGGGCTCGATCGATCTCGAGGCCGCCTGGGCGTTGCAGCCCGACCTGATCCTGGTTTCGGCGGGCGGCGCCGATTCCGCGCTGGCGCAGCGTGCGGCCCTGGCCGAGGTGGCCCCCGTGCTGGTTCTCGATTACGGTGCGATGGCCTGGGAAGACCTGACTGCAAGGCTTGCCCGGGCCACCGGCCGCGAGGCCGAGGCAGAGGCCCTGCTGGCGGGCTTTGCCGAGACGCTCAGTGCCACCCGCGCCGTTCTGACCCTGCCTGAAGGCCGCGCCAATATCGTCAGCTATAACGGCCCCGGCGCGCCCAATCCCGTGGCCCGGGCCGGGGGCGCCCATGGCCGCCTGCTGACCGGGCTGGGCTTCGATCTCGAAGACCCGCCGACCGGCTGGCAAAGCGCCTCGATGCCCGCCTCGGCCGATGTGGTGCGCGCCTCATACGAGCATCTGACCCAGCTGAGCGCCGAGACCACCTTCCTGCTGGCGGGCACAAAGGCCGATGCCGCGCGCTTCATGGCCGACCCGATCCTTGCCAACCTACCCTCGGTGCAGCGCGGACAGGTCTACGGGCTGGGGAAGAACTCGTTCCGCATCGACTATTACAGCGCCCGCGAGGTCGTCGACGGCATCGCCCGCCAGTTCGGCGAGGCCTGAGCCCGTGGCCCGCACAAGACGGCTTTGGCCGACCCTCGGGCTGTTGGTGGCGGTGACGCTGGCAAGCCTGTTTTTCGGCCCGCGCGAGATCACGCCCGATGTCACGCTGGAGGCCCTGCTTCGGTTCGACCCGACCGACGGCGCGCATCTTCTGGTGCGCGAACAACGCCTGCCGCGCGCCCTGCTGGCGCTGGTGGTGGGGGCCGCGCTCGGGGCGGCGGGGGCGATGATGCAGACGCTGACCCGCAACCCGCTGGCCGATCCGGGGCTTCTGGGGGTCTCGGCCGGGGCGACGCTGGCCATCGTCTGCCTGATCGCGCTGACCGGGCGGATCGATATCGCGGGCTCGCTCTGGGCCGGGATCTTTGGCGCCGGGCTTGGCGGCGCGGCGGTCTTCGCCCTTGGCGGCATGGCGCAGACCCGCGATCCGGTCCGGCTGGTGCTGGCGGGGGCGGCGCTGTCGATCGTGCTGCTGACCCTGACCCGGCTCGTCACCGTCAATGTCGAGGCCCATGTCTTCGACCAGTTCCGCCACTGGGCGGTCGGCTCGCTGCAGGGGCGCGACTGGCAGGTGCTGGGGCCTGCCGCGACCCTTGTCAGCCTTGGCGCGCTGGCCGCGCTGGCGCTTGCCCGTCCGCTCGACGCGCTGGCGCTGGGGCAGGATTTCGGCCAGAGCCTCGGCGCCGATCCGCGCCGGATCTGGCTCGCTGCCGCCGGCGTCATCGTGGTGCTGGGCGGCGTGGCGACGGCGGCCGCGGGCCCCATCGCCTTTGTCGGCCTCTCGGCCCCGCATCTCGCGCGCCATATCGTCGGCCCCGCCCATCGCGGGCTTCTGCTGGCCTCGATGATCCTCGGCGGCGCACTGGTCGGCATCGCCGATCTGGCCGGACGGGTGATCGGCGGACCGAGCCAGATCGATGTCGGCATCATGGCCGCGCTGATCGGCGGGCCGGTCTTCGTGGCGCTGGCCCGCCGGATGCGGATGAACGCGCTGTGAGCGGGGCCGCGCATATCGTGTGGCGCTGGCGCGGCCTGTCGCTCCGGAGCGGGCGGCGGGCGCTTTGGGTCAATCTCGCGCTGATGCTCCTGCTCGCGGCCGGGGCGCTGGTCTCGCTGCGACTGGGGCGGATCGCCATCGGCCCGGCCGAGATCTGGCAGGTGCTGGCGGGCGAGGCGCCCTCGCGCATGCTGGACCATGTGGTGATGGATATCCGCCTGCCGCGTCTTCTGGTGACGCTGGGCGCGGGGGCCGCGCTGGGGGCCTCGGGCGCGATCTTCCAGACGGTTTCGCGGAACCCGCTGGGCTCGCCCGACGTGATCGGCTTCACCGCGGGCGCGGCAAGCGGCGCGCTGGTCTGGATCATCGGCTTCGGCGGATCCGGGGCGGGCGTGGTGCCCGCGGCGCTGGCGGGCGCGCTTCTGACCGGGATCTGCGTCTACCTGCTGGCGCGCAAGGACGGGCGGGTCGGCGCCTACCGGCTGGTTCTGACCGGCATCGGCGTCGGCGCGATCCTCAGCGCCTTCAACGCGCTTCTGCTGGTACGCGGAGACCTCGACGCCGCGATTTCCGGCAATCTCTGGCTCGCGGGCTCGGTCGAGGGCCGGAGCTGGGGCCATGTCTGGCCGCTCTGGCTGGGGCTGGGGCTTTTGATGCCGCCGCTTCTGCTGGGGATGCGCCCGCTGGGGCTGATGGCCATGGGCGACGATCTGGCAGGCCCCCTGGGGGTGCCGGTCGAGCGGGCGCGGCGTCGGATGCTGGCGGGCGCCGTGACGCTGGCGGCGCTGGCCACGGCGGCGGCGGGCCCCATCGCCTTCGTGGCCCTTGCCGCCCCGCAACTGGTCCGGAGGCTCGCCCGCATGCCCGATCAGCCCCTGATCGGCGCCGCGCTGATGGGGGCTGCGCTGATGCTGGGCGCGGACCTGCTCAGCCGCCTCGCCCCCTGGGGCGCGATCCTGCCCATCGGCCAGGTCACGGGCGTCATCGGCGGGCTCTACCTGATCTGGCTGCTGACCCGCAAAAGACGGCGGGGATAGGCGATGCCCCATCCCAGCAAGGAGGACAGAGCATGACCACCCACGGCCCGGAACAGGCCCTGCACACCCGCCCGTCCCGGCCCGGCGAGGGACGCGCCTGGCTGGCGCATCAGCAATCCGACGAGGGGCTCGCCCCCCGGATCGCCCAGGTTTCGCTGCCCGATCACCTGGAACCGGGCGCGGTGGCCGTCGCCCTGGCCGGGCGGCTGGCCGGGCGGGCCGAGCTGACGCGGCTCTACCGCTTCGACGAGGCGTGCGGGCTGCTGGTGACGCCCGGCCGCGGCCGTCCCGACCTGCGCCTCCGCTGGGCCGCAAGCGCGGACGGGATCGGCCCCGTTATCGACAGCTGCGCTGGCGCGCCCTGGGATCTGTCGCACGAGCCGCCCCTGCGCGTCGTGCTGGTGCTGGCCCCCGGCGCCGCGCGGCTGGCCCTGATCCGCCATCCGGTGGCCGACGATCTGCCCGACAGCGCCACGCTGCTGGCCGAGCTGATCCCCGGGGCGCAGCCCGCATCCGAAACCGGGACCGGGGACGCCATCGCCCGGCTCATCCTCGCGGAATTCCGCAGCGCGCTGGAGGCGCCGCAGATGACGGCCGATTGCGATTTCTTCGACATGGGCGGGCATTCCCTGACCGCCACCCGGGTCATCGGCCGGCTGGCCGCGACCCACGGGATCGAGCTGCGCCTGAACGATCTCTTCCTCCATCCCACGGCGGCGGCGCTGGCCCCGCTGGCGCGCCGGACCGGGACCGGCCTCGCTCCGGCGCCCGACCGTTCCGCGGCCTCCGCAGACCGGGCGCCGCTTTCCCTGGCCCAGGCCTCGCTGTGGAAGATCTATGAGGCGCTCGGCTTCGGCCCGGTTTTCAACATCCCCTTCGTCCTGCGTTTCCTCGACCCGGTCGACGAGACAGTCTTTGCCACCGCCTTTCGCGACGTGATGGAGCGTCACCCGGCGCTGCGGAGCCGGTTCGCAGACAGCCCCGGTGGGGTGCTGCAGGAGGCCGTTCCGATGGCAGAGCTCGACCGCATGGGCTGGTTCATGCCCTCGGGCGATGTCGAGGATCCGGCCCCGGTTCTGGCCGCCGAGGCGGCCCATGATTTCGACCTGTCGCGCGAGCTGCCTGTCCGGCTCCGCTTCATCCGGACCGGCGAGGGACAGCTTTTGTCGTTTCTCTTCCACCACATCGTTCTGGACGAGTGGTCGGTCAACCTGATGATGGACGAGCTGGCCCGCGCCTATGCCGCCCGCGCCGCGGGGCGGCCGCCGCTCTGGGCCGGGCCTGCCGCGCCCTTCCACGCCTTTGCCCGCCGCCAGGCGGCCAGAGGCCCCGATCCGCGCGCGCTGAGTTACTGGCTCGACGCGCTCAGCGACGCGCCCCCGCCCTGCCCGATCCGCCGTCCCGATGCGCCGCCGCTGCCCCGGGATCCGGACGCCGCCCATGATGCGGGGGGCGCGTGGTGCGAGATCGCGCTGGAGCCCCATGTCTCGGACGGCCTCTATGCCCTGTCCAAGGCCTGTTCGGCCTCGCTGTTCAACACCGTCTACGCGGCGATTTCGGTGGCACTGCAACGACTTGCTGGGCTGGACGCGCTGACCGTCGGGACCTCGGCCTCGGGCCGGACCGATCCCGACTATTTCGACACGATCGGCTATTTCACCACTGTCACCGCGCATTGCCTGCGCGCGCCCGGCCATCTGACCCCGCGCGCCCTGATCGGCACCGTGCGCGACATGATCAACGGCTCGCTGCCCCATTGCGAGATCCCCATCGACCTGGTCGAGGAAAGGCTGTCCGACGGCACATCCGCCCCCGGCGCGCATATGTTCGAGGTCTTCATCCAGATCCATGCCCGCAACGCCCTGAACGGCGCGCTGGAGGGCCCCGACGGCCCGGTCCGCTTTCGCCAGGTCGACCCGGACAAGACCGACTCGGTGCTGGGGCTGCAATTCGAGGTGGTCGAGGACGTGATCGGCGGCGAGCGGGGCCTGCGCATGATGATGAGCTATCGCCACGCCCATTACAGCGCCGATGACATCGCCGGGCTGGTGGCCGCCGTGACCCGCAGCTGCACCGCCTTCGCCCGCGAGGGGGCCGCCGACCGGCCCCTCGACGCGCTTCTGTCCTGACCCCACCGCGCCCGCGCATTGCCACCCCGAGGTTCCCATGACCCGACCCGATCCCGGCCCGTTCACCGCCCAGATCTCTGCGCAGATCTATGCGCAGATCTCCGGCCAGATCCCTGCCGATGACCCCGCCACCGGCCCGCGGCTGACCGCCCATGCCCTGGGCCTCAGCTATGCCGGAAAGCCGGTCTGCCGGGACATCACGCTGGAGGTGCCCGAGGGCCGCGTCTCGGTCATCCTGGGGCCGAATGGCTGCGGGAAATCGACCCTGTTGCGGGGGCTTTGCAACCTTCTGCCGGCGCAAAGCGGGCAGGTGCTGCTGGACGGGCGGAACATCGCCCGGATGCCCGCGCGTGCGCTGGCCTGCCAGGTGGGGCTGTTGCCGCAAAGCGCGCAGGCGCCCGCGGGCATCACCGTGGGCGATCTGGTGGCGCGCGGGCGCTATCCCCATCAGGGCCCGTTCCGGCAATGGAGCGAGAGGGACGAGCGGATCGTGGCCGAGGCCATGGCCGCCACCGGCATCGCCGATCTGGCCGGGCGCGATGTCGACGCGCTGTCGGGCGGGCAGCGCCAGCGGGTCTGGATCGCGCTGGTGCTGGCGCAGGAAACCCCGATCCTGCTGCTGGACGAGCCCACGACCTATCTCGACATCGCCCATCAGCTTGACCTGTTGCGCCTGCTGCAGCGGCTCAACCGCGAGCGGGGGCGTACCATCGTCGCGGTGCTGCATGACCTGAACCAGGCCTGCCGCTATGCCGACCACCTGATCGTCATGGCCGAGGGCGCGCTGGTGGCCGAGGGCACGCCGCGCGATCTGATGACGCCCGAGCTGCTGCGCCGGGTCTTCGGGCTCGATGCGCTGATCCTCGACGATCCGGTCAGCCATACGCCGCTGATCGTGGCGCGCTGATCAGCCCGCCACCGACCAGCGCTTGCGCGCGCCCTGCGCGGCCCACATCCGGGCATAGCGCCCGCCCTGCCCGATCAGCGCCCCGTGGCGGCCCGCCTGCACCAGCTTGCCGTCCTCGATGACAAGGATCTGGTCGGCCCCGACGATGGTCGACAGCCGGTGCGCGATCACGATCACCGTCTTCTCGGCCACCAGCGCATCCAGCGCGCTCTGCACCGCCAGCTCGCTTTCGGTATCGAGCGCCGCCGTCGGTTCGTCCAGCACCACGATGGGCGCGTCCTTCAGAAGCGCCCGCGCGATCGAGATCCGCTGACGCTCGCCGCCCGAAAGCCGCCCGCCGATCTCGCCCAGGGGCGTGTGCCAGCCCTGCGGCAGCCTTTCGATGAAATCCAGGCATTGCGCGGCGGCGGCGGCGGCGCGGACCTCGTCATCGCTGGCCTCGGGGCGGCCCATGCGGATATTGGCCAGCACCGTGTCGTTGAACAGGTAGACGTCCTGGAACACGACCGAGACCAGCCCGTCGATCCGGTCCGCGGGGATCTGCCGCAGATCGACCCCGCCGATGGTGACGTGCCCCTTTTGCGGATCGAAATGGCGCAGCAGCAGCCGGGTCAGCGTGGTCTTGCCGCAGCCCGAGGGCCCGACCAGCGCGGTCAGCGAGCGTTCGGGCAGCACCGCGTCGAAATCGCGGATCGTGGGGCTGTCGGCATTGGCATAGGTGAAGCTTACGCCCTCGAACCGGATCTCGTGGCTCTCGGGCATCGCGGGCGGGTCCATCTGCGGTGCCGGGCGGATCGCCATCAGGGCCGCGATCCGTTCCAGCGCGGCCTCCATCACCTCGAGCATGGCGGTATAGAGGATGAAGGTCGACAGCGGTTCCGACAGCCGCACCACGATGACGAAGACCGCGCCAAGGGCCGCCGGATGCAGGCTGCCCGCCACCACCAGCCAGACGCCCACGCCCAGCACCGCGACCAGCCCCAGTTCGACCACGCTGGCCACGATGATGTTGGGCTTGGCGCCCTTGCGATGGCCGAAGATCTGGATCTGTTCGAGCTTGCGGAAGGTGGCCGAGAGCCGCTCGGCCTTCTCGCCCGCCCGCCCCACGGCGCGCAGGATCGGCAGCCCCTGGGTATATTCCAGCACATCGGCGCTGGCCTCCTGGTGGGCCTGTCCGAGGATGCGCTTGCCCCGCCCCAGCGCCGGACGCCGCCAGCGATAAAGCGGCACGATGGCCGGGAAGACCAGCAGCAGCAAGAGCCCCAGCCGCCAGTCGAACAGCAATATCCCCAGCGCCGCGCAGAACGGTGTCACCACCGCGGTGAAGACGAGGTTCAGCACCGTCAGCGCATAAAGCAGGTTCTCGTCGACATTGCCCAGCACCATCGAGTTCAGCTCGCCCGCGCGCCTGTCCTGAAGCTGTTCCAGAGGGATCTCGCGCAGCTTGGCGCCCAGACGGCTGCGCAGCCGCCAGGTCGCGCGCACCATGCGCCCGTCGAAGTCGAACCCCTGCGCGACCCAGCGCAGCGCCGACGCCGCGCCCATCAGAACGACCATGACCCCGAACCAGACCAGCGCCTCGCCCAGCCCCGGCCCGGTGGCCGCCGCCGTGAACAAGGGCGCGATGGCCGCCAGTCCGAAACCCTGAAGCGCGGCCGCCGCGATCAGGCCCGCCAGCGCCCGGCGTAGCCCCGGCGCGTCCTCGGGCCCGACGCTGTCGGCCAGCTGGCGGAAGGTGGTGGCAAAGGAGGTGGCGCCGGTCTTTCCGGACTTGCGGGGGGCTGCCTTGGCATTTGCTCGCGCGTTCATCGGGCCACCTCCTCGGTCACCGGAGCTCGGGCCGCGCCCAGCGACCAGCTCTGTGCCTTTTCGTAATTCTGCCAGAGCCTTGCATAGGTTCCCCCGGCCTCCAGCAGCGCGTCATGGTTGCCCCTTTCGGCGATCCGGCCCCGCTCGAAGACAAGGATCTGGTCGGCATCGCGGATCGTCGCCAGTCGGTGCGCCACCATGATGACCGTGCGCCCGCGCATGAGTTCCGACAGCGCCGCGATCAGCTCGGCCTCGTTTTCCGGATCGGCAAAGGCCGTGGCCTCGTCCAGCACCAGCAGGGGCCGGTCCTGCAACAGCGCCCGGGCGATGGCGATGCGCTGGCGCTGGCCGCCCGACAGGAACACGCCGCGCTCGCCCACCGGCGTGTCATAGCCCTGCGGCAACGCGCGGATGAAGCCGTCGGCCTGGGCCGCGCGCGCCGCCGCGATCACCTGCTCGTCGCTGGCATCGGGGCGACCGATCCGGATATTGCCCGCGATCGTGTCGGCGAACAGAAAGCTCTCCTGAAAAACGAAAGCCACCTTTTCCAGAAGATCGTCGGGGGCAAGCGCCCGGATATCGGTGCCGTCAAGGCAGATCCGCCCCGCCGTGACATCCCAGAAACGCGGGATCAGCCGCGCGACCGTGGTCTTGCCCGCGCCCGAGGGTCCGACCAGCGCGGTCACGCTGCCTCGGGCCACCTCGAAGCTCACATCCCGCAAGGCGGGCGCCAGATCCGGGCCATAGGCGAAACGCACGCCTTCGAAGCTCAGCGCCGGGGCGCCTTCGGGGGCTGCGACAGGCAGATCGGCGCGGCGCTCAAGCTCGCGGGCCTGCATCACCTCCTGGATCCGGGCGACGCTGAGGCTCACCTTCTCGATCATGTGGCGCAGCATCATCATCGGCATCATCGCCTCGGCCATGCCGGTGCAGATCAGAAGCACCCCCAGCCAGCGCGACATCTCGAGATCGCCCGCGGCCGTCAGGATCAGCCCCGCCCCCAGCACAAGCGTCAGGGTCGGCATCGGGCTGAGAACCAGCCAGGAGAACCGTGCCGGAAAGCCCGCCGCGCGGTACCAGTCGAGCATCACCTTCAGATAGCCGTCCAGCGCCGCCTGATAGCGCCCGAAGCTTTGCTGTCCGCTGTCGAAATTACGGACCACCGGCATCGCCTGCACATATTCCACCACCGCCGCGCTGACCTTCTCGCGGGCGGCGTTATAGGCCCGGACCATGTCGCGCCGCCGGCGCTGCGCCCGCGTCAGGATGCCATAGCCCAGCCCCAGTACCGCCAGCGTTACCAGAGCCAGCCGCCAGTCGAGCCAGAGCAGCACCGCCAGCGTCACCACCGGGGTCACATAGGCGCGGGCATAAAGCGGCGTGCTGTCGGCCACGAAGACATGCAAGGCCTTGACGTCGTCATGGATCACCTTGGCCAGCGCGCCCGCGCCCTGGGTCTCGACATAGCCCAAGGGCACCCGCGCCAGCCGCGCGGCCAGCCCGTTGCGCAACAGGCGTTCCAGCCGGAACGCGGCGTAATGGGCCTGATTGAAGGCCCCCAGCCGCGCCACATAGGCCCCGATAGTGCAGATCACGACACCCGCGAACAGCCCCCAAGGGACGCTGCCCGGCTCTGCCGCCAGCTGCCCGACCGCTGCCATCAGCAGCACCATCACCGCCAGCGTGAACAGCGCCGAGCCGGCCGAGATCGCCATCGCCAGCCAGATCCGGGGGCGCACCGGCTTCAGGATGCCCCAAGGGGATACCCGCCTGCGCCTTGCGGGCGGCGCATCCTGCGGTGAAGTGTCCTGCCGGGACGTGTCCTGCCGCGGCCCGAGGGCCTGTCCATCCATCGCCATATGCCTGCCTTGCCGTCGATCTGCATGTGCTGGCTGAAAGCCTGACGGGCGGGCTTGTGGCTGGATATTTCCGGGTGACAATGGCGGCCCGGCGGAGGAAATTCAAGCCTCGCGGTCCGGGCTGGCGCGGGGGCGATTGCAGGGACTGGCGCGCGGGGGCGACGCCGGGCGGGACGTGCGCCGCCCCTGCCCCGGATCGACCCTGGCGAAGGCTCTTGGCAACGGGCCTGGCAGAGCCGTAAACGCGCGCCGACCGATCCTCGTCCCGACCCGCAGGCCGGCGCCCCGGCAGAAACGCTTGCCCGAATCCCGAAGCTCGGCCAGCAATATACGGAAAAAAGGGAACAAAACGCGGGAAACCGTAACAAACGGTTCCGGGTCCGAGGGCAGAAATGGTCCGCAGGCAGGAACGCATCGACCTGTTGGTCGGAGAGCATGCGCAAGAGCTTTCCGAAAGATTACAGGCACATAGGGCACAGCTCTTTCCCCCCGGACGCCAAGCGGACCCTGCGCCGATTCCCCTCGGGTGAGCTTGCTCAGCTTCGGGGCGTCAAGGATGCCTATCTGCGTAAGCTGCATCTGGACGGCAAGGGCCCATCGCCAGAGATTCGCGCCAATGGCCACCGCTATTACAGCCCCGAGAACATCCAGGAGCTGCGCAAGTTCCTCGAGGCCGGAACGAAAACGCCCGGCCCCTACCTGCCCGGACGGCGCGAGGGCGACCATCTGCAGGTCATCACCGTCATCAACTTCAAGGGCGGGTCGCCGCGCTGAAGGCGCTGCACCTGCCGATCAAGGCCATGGTGCGGGAGCTGGACGATTGCGGGCTGGTGATCGCGCAGGGTCAGGAAAACGCCGCGCGGCGCGATCTGACCTTCATCGAACGGGCCAATTTCGCCCGCCAGATGCGCGATGCGGGTTATGACCGCAAGATCATCTGCGACGCGCTCCATGTCGACACGACATTGATTTCGCGAATGCTTTCCGTAGCTGACCGGGTCCTGATCGAGGTGATCGGGTCGGCGCCGGGCATCGGGCGCGACCGCTGGCTGGCCTTGGCCGACAAGCTCAAGGGCCGCGATCTGGCCGACCGGGCAGTGGGCGAGAGTTCCGACGCCCGGTTCGAGGCGGTGATGGCGGCTCTGGCCCGACCTCGCCCCCCTGCCCCGCGCCCCCGCATCGTGACCGTCCCCGATGGCCGCGCGCTGGCCAAGGTGGCGCGCAAGCGCGGCCGCACCGTGCTCAGCGTCGACAATGGCGTGTCGGCCGGGTTCGAGAAGTGGCTGGTCGAGAACCTCGCCCGTCTGCATGGCGACTGGCAGGACGGGCGCGAAGACTGAGAAGAGCAGCGTAAACACCAAAAGGAGGCACGAGACAGGCAGGGCCAAAAGAAGAAGCCCCCGAGGACGCATTCCGAGAGGCCCCGATCGTTGTCTAGCACCTTCGATTCTGGGCCATGAGTTGGCATCTCTCAACCGCCGCAGTTGCAGGCGGGCCGGAAAGCTTTGCCTCGTGAATGGCCATGCAGGTCTTGACAACGACGCCCTTCGGGCATCCGCGACATCCGCGAAGCGGCAGCCCTGGTATCGATAACCGTGATGACCGGGATGAAGCTTTTGCGCGAGCCAGCGTTCTTCTATGCAACTTGCAATCCTTTCCTGTCAGGGCGGGCGAAGGCCCGACAACTGATTACCGCCTGTCAGATGATTTCCAGAAGCAAGGGGAGTTGAGATGGCTCCTGCCGCACTTCCCCTCACATTCGCCGGTCCGCCGGGCTGGGCCGTCCTTGGCGTGGTCGGCCTCGGCTCACTCCTTTGGTAAGGAGCAACGCGCGAGCGCGCGCCGGCAATCCCCGCACCGAGACCGACACCCAGACCAAAACCTGCGACCGGCCATGGACGGTTCGGGTGCATGCCCAGGGCAACGACTGCGGCGGCACCTCGTCATCGACAATCGGCGCACCGCCCATCGTCAAGACCAGTGCTCCGGTCACCCACGCCGAGGGGATTGCGCTTTCCAATGCCACCTGGGCACTGCTGAACAAGCACCAACAGGCGATCCGCGTCCAGTCGAAGACAAAGCTCGAGCGCTATATCAATTCCAATCCTCCGCTGGGACAGCGCTCGTTTCCTGCCAGCGACCGCTCCGGCGGCAAGCGGATGGACATCGACAATTACGGCTGTTCGCCGAATTTCATGGTATAGCGCATGGATCGCAGCGCACTTGAGGCACTCCCCAACTTTCCCTTTTCCCGCTTCCGCACCAGCGAGGCCGAGTTCCTCCTGCTCGAACTCTACTGGCCTGCGGTGATCCGCGAAGCAATCGGCCCCGAGGCGGGCGCACTGGTGGTGCCGCTGGCCGAGGCGGATCAGGACAGCCAGAATTTCGGAACGCCGGTGCTTCTGAGCTTCTGGATCCCGCGGATCGGACGCGGGCTGCGGGTGCTTCACAACGACCCGCCGGACGGGGAGAGCCGATCCGAAAGTCAGCTCTTTGCCTCGGCCGCCATCCGGCAGCAACCTCCCGGATGGGAGCTGCCTGCCGATGGCCAGAGCGCTCCGGCCGTCGACCGCATGGAAGAGCTGGTGGTGATCGCAGACACCGACCCTGCGGTCGCGGATGCCGTGGCCGAGGCAGCGCGTCTCTTCTTGCTGAAGGACATCCCGCTTGCCGATATGCAGGCCTATTGCGACGAGCTGGAGGCGGAATGGCTGGCGAAATAGGGGACGGCGCGCCTAATCTCTGGCCCGCTGGATGGTATCACCCGGAAGTCCTCACCACCGCGCAGACGCCAGCAGAATTGCGCGCATGGCTGTGGAGCGGCCTTGATGCGCGCATCCGCAGCTTTGCATGGTGGGCCTCTGCCTCCGAGAGCGAAGGCTTTCTGCTTCTCTATCACCAGTCCGTCGCGCAATTGGGTTTCTGGCTCTCGCCCGGGCTACGGGGGCGCGGCTGGGGCAAAGTGGCGTTGCGCCGCGCTCTCACGCAGCTGCCGAACGATGCCAATACAGTCGTCCTCGCAGAAATAGCGAAGGAGAACACCGTCGCCAACCGGACCGCGCGCGCGGGTGGGTTGCGTTTGATTGCCGATCAGGCCCACCGAACGATCTTTACCCCGGAGCGGTCGATCCTTCGGGGCGAGACCTGATCGGCGCAGGCGTGCCCGTCCCCTTCCCGGCGCCGATGGGCAGAGCCCCCCGGGGTCGCGCTCGAAGGAGCGGCCTCCGGATGGGCTGGGACCGGAAGACCTGTCCTTCCCGGCTCATCCCGGTTTGAGATCTCGGAAGGTTGCTTACTGTTCGGGACCGGACCCAATCGCCAGGCTCGAACCCGAGCCTCGCAGGAAGGAACGCGCCTTCCGGATTTCACAGCTAGAGATCGATATTCATGTCCCGCGAGAAGCAGGCCAGGAACGGGCCGCCGGGACGGCGCGCGAAATAGAGCGGCAGGGCCGACAGCACCTCGCCGCCCGCATCGGTCGCGGCAACCCGGCGGTCCGAGAATTCCACGAGCCGCCGGTCCGAGCCGAAGGCCAGCGTGGCGCTCCGCGCTTCCTGGCGCGACAAGAGCGGCACCATTCCCGCGGCACGCTCCGACGCCCAGGGCGCCCGGGCCAGAATCGTGTCGGCCGCCGCCCCCGCATCGGGTTTGCCCCAAATATGCGCCATCCGCGCCAGATAAGGCCCCGCGATCTCGACGAAGCCCTCGCGGTCGCGCCGCTCGACGGCCTGGTGCAGCCGCGCCATCGCCTGCCACAGCGCGTCGCGGGTGTCGCCGTCATCCTCGAGCGGCTCGGTCCCGGCCCAGGCCACGTCGCCAAGCGGCGCATCGTCGATCCGAAACTCGACCGGGACGATCCGCGTAAACTCCCGCGAGGGCTTGCCGTCGCCGAACCAGATCGTGAAGGGCCGCTCGGGCTCGGGTCTGGGCCGCGAGATATTGCCCAGATCGGGCTGCACCGGCCGCCCGCTGAACACGGTCAGGGGCTCGGATACCAGCCGTTTCTCCTCCATGCCGTAGCGCGCGTTCAGAAGCGTGGCCTCGCCCAGGCGCCCCTGCGACAGCTGGATCTGCACCGAGACCTCGGGCGTGGGCGTATAGCTGCGCTTCTCGACATCGAGGGGTTCATAGACCACATCCAGCCGGTTCGCCCCGTCGCGCAGCAGCTCGGTCGCCGGGAAGGAAAAGACCAGATCCCCGGGGCTGGCATGCAGGATCGTCGGCGCGCCGTTCAGATAGACCTCCAGAACCGCATGATGCCCCATGCAGATCAGGGAATAGGCATTCGTCGGATAATCAGTCATCTTTTCTCTCGCAAAAACTCTTGTGGCGCCCATGCCGGCGAATGCCGCGGCAGCGGCCAGAAACCGGCGCCGGCCCGGCTGCCGTTCAGATCCAGCCATCTTTTTCTCCCTCGGGCGACATGATCTCGAGCGTGTAATCCGGTTCGGCGAGGTTGCTTTTCGCGGTGACACCCCCCGAAACGCTGCTTGTCGAGGCGTAATCGCCGAAGACATCGCTGCTCGAGTCCGATTTCGACGCCGCTGCGGACACCGACACCGTGGCATAGGCCCGCAAGACGACGCCCTCGAAATGA
Organism: Rhodovulum viride; assembly: GCF_003265965.1. Classification (NCBI taxonomy): domain Bacteria; kingdom Pseudomonadati; phylum Pseudomonadota; class Alphaproteobacteria; order Rhodobacterales; family Paracoccaceae; genus Rhodovulum; species Rhodovulum viride. The sequence continues at coordinate 39,335 of NZ_MUAV01000012.1, forward strand.
TAAAGCTTCTCGGTCTTTCGGCCGCCACCCTGACTGCGCACGACGCGACCGCCGAAATGCCAGCCCGTGCTGACCGAGGCCCCGGCCGCCGCTTCGGCCTTGAAGAACCAGGTTTCGGCCTCGAGCCTTGCGTCGGCAAAGACCTTACCGGTGATCCTGGCCTTCGCGGTGAAGGTATGCTCGATCTCTTCCAGGCGGGCCTCCCAATCATCGGCATTGCCGATGGTGAGGCTGGCGATATCGCCGATGCCATAGCTCAGATCGCCCGCGCCGCCGACCTCGATGGCACATTGCGCCGAGGCCGAAACCGCATTGCCCGGATTGGCCAGACGCCGCCGGATCTCGGGGCCCCTGGGGAAGCGCGACAGGAACAGATCCAACAGGTCCATCTTGCCGGTCACCGACAGCCCGTAGGTCACCTCGCAGCCCGACAGCGTCAGCGACAGATCGGGCGAGGCCTCCTTGCCCTTCAGCTCGAGATTGCCGATCTTCAGCCCCAGCTTGAGCTCGATCCCGATCGACGAGCCGAAGGCATCCGATTGCGGCGCCCGCAGCGCATCCGGCGAACCCGATTCGCCGGCCAGACCGTTCATCGCGTCCTGAATGTCCTCGATGAACGAGATCAGCGGAGTGCTTTCGCCCTGCTGCTGCCGCTCCTGCGCCCGGGTCGGGGGCGCCTGCTTCTCCTCGGCCTCGCCGGATTTCTCGAATTCCAGGGCCTGGTTGCCGACCTCGCCGGTGATCTTGCCGGTCAGCTTGGCCGACAGCGTCGGCAGGCGGCTCGAGAAGATCGTGATGCCGACACTGCCCTCGAGCTCGGCCTCGAGCTTGGCATGGGGCAGCGGGCAGACCGTCAGCCCGCCGAAGCCTGTCCCGACGCACTGGTTGGCCCCGGCCGCAGGATTGCGCTGCGCCCGGTAGGTCGAGGTCTGGATCGCGAGCCCCAGAATATAAACCGCGGTGATCACCTCGGGCGGCAGGATCTTGCCCGACAGCGCCGGCATCTGGAACGGCGTGGTGACGATCCGCTCGTCGCTGTCGGGAATGTCGGAATTGTCGTCGGCGAAATTCGACGGCCGCAGCGAGGGCACGCCCGCCTTGCCCTGCTTGCAGTCCTCCTTGCTGGTGATCTTCAGCCTGGCCTTGGCCGAGGGCTGGCCGCCATAAGGGTCCTTGCAGGTCAGAAACAGCGTGCGCGGTCCGTTCTCGGGCACGGGCCAGGTCACCTTGCGGCTGGCATCCCCGGCATCCTCGATCACGAATTCCTTGAGACAACAGGGCTCGCCCGGGGCGCAGTCGCAGGCCGCGCCGCCATTGGCCAGATCGAAGACCTCGGCCTCTTCCTGCGCGCGCAGCGCGTTGGCCTGCTCCACCGCCCGGTCAAGCTGCTCCTGCAGCATCCGGCGGTGGCCGGGCGAGGTCTCGGCCGCGATCATCGGCGGGTTCATCGTCAGCGTGTTCAGCATGAAGGGCGGCTGCGGCATGTCGGACCCCAGGGCCCAAAGCAGCGCCTCTTCGGCATTCATCGTCGGTCCCGCCATCATCCCTGTCCTGTCCTGAGTGCAGGCGCGGCCAGAGCCGCGCCCCCGCGTTCGCCAAGCGCCATCGCCAGCCAGCGCAGCAGCCGGTCCTTGCGCTGGAACGGCAGGCCGCGGCGATCCTCGAGAATCGCCGCGGCCCGGCGATCCCTGTCCGCGAAATCGGCGCCGAAGAACAGCACCGCGCGAGCCAGCGCGCCCACCTGCGCCCGCGACGGCATGTCGTGGAGTTCGCCCAGCCGCATTGCCTGGCTGGCGGCCTCAAGGCAGGCCTCGGGGCCCTTGTCCTGCCCCAGCGAACGGTACAGCCCGCGCGCCACCGACTGCGCCGTGCGTTCCCGCTTGAGCCGGTCGAAGCGGGCGAATTCGGCCTCGGTCACATGCAGGTTGCCGGGTGCCACCGCCCGCCCGCGCGGCGCCAGCCGCACCAGCCTGCCCTGCAGCGTCGCGGGATCGTCAAGCGGCCCGACCGGGTCGCCGGGCAGATGCGCGGCCAGCGACAGCTCGGGCGAAAGCGGCAGGAAAAAGCGCCGCACAGGGGCCGCGAAGCCCGCGAAACGCGCGGGTTCCAGCGCCTGGGCCATGTCCGACAGCACCCGCGGATCGTGAAAGCGGAAATACAGCGGCGCCGCCTCGCGCCCGGGCAGCCAGGCCATGGTGTAGCGCCGGAAATGCGCCCGCAGCGCCATCGCCCCGGCCTGGCTCTGGAAGCAGATCCCGGCATGGCGGTCGGGCGCCAGCGCCATCAGCGCGCGGCTGACCGGATCGCGGCTCGACAGCGGCACCAGCCAGGGCGCGGCGGCCTGACGGTCGGCATCGGGCGTGGCATAGAGGCAAAGCGCGCCCTGCGCGCGGTCGCGCAAGAGCTCCAGCGCATCGGGCCAGCAGACCGGGTCGATCAGCGCCCAGGCCGGGCCGGGCCCCTCGAACAGCGCGGGCCAGCCGCATTCCGCGAAATCGAGCGCCCTGAGCCCGGCCGCTTGCGGGCGCTCGCGGCTCGGCGCCGGGCTGTCGAGAAAGACCGGACGCCCGCGCCCGAGCGAGACGCTCGCCGCCGGATCGATCGAAAGGCTTTGCGGGTCGAGCGGCTCGAAACCGGTCATCCGGTAGCCTTGGGCCAGCAGCGCCTCGGCGACATGGGCCCTGAATTCGGGATGGTCCGGCGCGCGCATCGCGACCTGTCCGCCGACCTCGGCGGCAAGCCGGTCGCGGGCCGTGTAGCGGGCCGCAAGAAGCGGGTCGGAGGGACGTGTCACAGCCCGGGCTCCGTGCGGCGCAGCACCGCATCGGACCGCCGGTTTTCCTTTGAAACGAACAGCATGGTTCTCACTCGTCACAGTCGTGCCAGGTCGGCGCAACGGCAACATAGAGGCATTCCAGGCAGCAGCAATCGCCGCGGGCCGGATTTTCGGCGAGATCCTGCCGGCCCGGTCCGGCGCCTATTCGTCTGCGTCCGGTCCCGGCGGCACCAGCTCGAGATGCGCCAGCGCGACCCCGGCCCCGTCGCCCCGCCCGGCGATTTCCTCCAGCAGCGCAGGCAGCAGGCGCGCGGCGGGCGTGCCGTCGGCAGCGGTCGCGGCCGACGCCAGCGGCCGGGTCGCGGCCACCGCCAGCAAAAGCTGCGGCGCGGCAGGCGCGCCCTCGGGCAGGCTCAGGCCGAAGCGCAGGTTGCCATCCGGCCCGATCCGGTCGGTCAGGTCGTAGACCGCCCCGTCGGGCGCGACCAGCGCCACCCAGAGCCGCGCCGGACCGGGTGCCGCGACCGCGGCCAGAACCTCCTCGCCGCTCGCGACCCGCTCGGGCGTCGCCGACAGCACCGGTAACGGGCCGGGCCGGGCCTGAAGGCTGCGGGCGAAATCGAGCACGGCGCATTGCGCCTCGGCGACCGGCCGGTCGAGCACCGCCGGGCGGCTGCCGAATTGCACCTCGTAGGCCTCGGCCAGCGCGGCATTGTCCGTGGCGTTGTCCGTGGCCGCGTCCCCGCGCCGGTGCCCGTAGCGCTCGACCACGCCGGCGCGCGGCCCGGTCTCGACCCGGGTCAGATAGCTGCAGGGCCCGCTTTGCCAGGCGGCCAGGAACCCGGCACGACCGGCCTCCTGGCGCGGCGGCAGCCGGGCCTCGATCCCGCCCTCGGGGGGCTTGCCCGGACCGATCAGCCCGGTGGTCCAGCCATACCAGCCCGCCGCGCCCAGAAGCGCCAGAAACACCAAAGCGAGCCCGCCGATCAGCCGCAGCGCGGCGCGGTCGCGGGGCGGCTCGGGCCCCGGATCGGGCACCAGATCGGACGCGGGCCCCGCGCCCCGCCCGGACCCGGCCGCGCGCGCGGCGCCCGGCCGTCCCAGCCCGGGCGGCAGGGTCAGCCCGCCGGGCACCGCCACGCTGGGTCCGCCATAGCGCGGCGGCAACAGATGCGGATGCTCGATCAGCCGCAGCACCTCGTCCATCGAGGCCGGGCGCGCCGCCGGGTCGGGTTCGAGCATATGGCGCAGCAGCGGCCTGAGCCCGGGCGACACGCCGGACAGGTCGGGCACGCGCTGCCGCCGCTCGGCCGCCTCCTCGATGCTGTTGCCCATCGGCAGCGCGCGGCCGGACAGCGCCGCCCCCACCAGCAGCGCCAGCCCGTAGATATCGGTCTCGGGGCCGACATGGCCGCCGAAATGGCCAAGCTGCTCGGGCGCGACATATTTCAGCTTGCCCGCGAAGGTGCCCGGCGCCTCGTCCTCGGACAGCCGCGCCGACCGGGCGATGCCGAAATCGATCAGCCGGGCCTCGGCCACCGCGCCGCCGGGCAGCATCACGTTGTCGGGCGACAGGTCACGATGGATCACGCCCAGGGCATGCGCCCGGGACAGGGCCCGGGCCAGCCTGCGGATCAGCGCCTCGGCGGCGGCCGGCGGCAACGGCCCCGAGCGCGCCATATGGTCCGACAGCGTGATGCCCTCGATGAATTCCATCACGAGGAAATAGCGGTCGAGCGCATGGTCGTGGACGTAGTTGTAATAACGCACGATGGCATCGTCGGCGAGCTGGCGCAGCATCCGCGCCTCGCTGCGGAACAGCGCGCCCGCGCGCGGATCGGCGGCCAGATCCGGCAGGATCGCCTTGATCGCGACCGGATCGCCGGTGCCGATCTCGACCCCGTGATAGACCGCCCCCATCCCGCCGGCGTTGAGCACCCCGGCGATCCGGTAATTGTTGTTGATGACGGTTCCGGCCGACAGGATCGGCACGCGGGCCTCCGCCGCCGCCGGGGACGCATCCGGCCCGGCCGGGGATGGGGGCGCCGCGATCCGGGTCGCGTCTTCTGCGCCGCCCGGCGCCACGAAGGCGGTGCGCTCGTCATCCGCGTCCTCGGGCGCGACCGGCGCGGCCGAGAGGCGCGTCCGGTCGGACGCCGCGCCCTCCTCTGCGGGCGGCGGGGACGAGACCTCCCTGCGGTCGGGGTCGGGGCCGGTCCCGTCCTGCCCCCCGTTCCGCGGCTCGTCGGCTCCGGTCATAGCGGCGGCGCCGTCTTCTCGTCATCGTCATCGCCGCTGCGGCAGGCCAGCACCACGGCGGTGACATTGTCGCGCGCGCCCCGCGCCACGGTCTCGGCGATCAGCGCGTCGCAGGCGGCCTGCGGCGGCAGATCCAGCAGGATGTCGGCGATCTCGGCATCGTCGAGATGCTCGGTCAGCCCGTCCGAGCAGAGCAGGAACAGATCGCCCGGCGCGATCCGCCCCGAGACGATGTCGCATTCCGGGGCTGGGCCGACCCCGATGGCGCGGGTGATGACATTGCGCCGGGGCCAGGTCCTGGCCTCTTCCGGCGTGATCCGCCCCGCCTCCAGCGCCGCGCGCAGCTCGGTATGGTCGCGGCTCTGCTGCACCAGATGGCCGTCGCGCAGCAGATAGCCCCGGCTGTCGCCGCACCAGACCACGGCATAGCCATCCGCATGCACCAGCAGCGCCGCCACGGTCGAGCCGATCGGCCCCGCGGCCAGCTCGGCCGAATGCGCGCGGATGCGGTCATTGGCGCGGATCAGCCGCTCCATGAAGCGGGCCTGCAGATCGACCGCCGAGGCGGGCAGCCCGGCCTCGGCCAGCTCGGCGACGATGGCCTGGCTGGCGAATTCGCCCGCCGCATGCCCGCCCATGCCGTCGGCCACCGCCCAGAGCCCCAGATCGGGCCGGGCGATCATGTCGTCCTCGTTGATCTCGCGGCGGCAGCCGACATCGGTCGCCATCCCGGTCTCGAGCAGGAAGCAGCCGTTCCAATGCGCCTCGGGCCTCATTGCTGCGCTCCCGCGTCGCAGCCATCGGCGGGCACCCCCGCCAGCATCCAGGCCAGCGCCCTCGCTTCGGGCAACCCGGTTCCGGCCAGCCATTGCGCCGCGCAGCGCGCGTTGCCCGGGGTCCAGAACTGTGCCCGCACAAGCCCGGCCCGCTCGGCCTCGACCGACCGCGCCGCGCGCAACAGCGCGCCGAGATCGCCATCGGGCCGATGCGCCCAGACCACGGGACCTTCGGCCGCCCGCCCCGCCGGTTCGGCCTCGATGGCCAGATCGAGCCCGCGCAGCAGCGCCCGCGCCCCGTGCCCCGGCTCGGCCCGGTCCAGATGCGCCGACAGCGCCGCCCAAAGATCCTGGCTGCCATCGGAGGCGGTCGGCGGCGCGACCTCGGCGCCCTCGGTCAGAAGCAGCAGCGGATAGCGCCGCCCGACCCGGTCGCAGGAGGGCCGCAGGACCCCGGCCAGCGTCCGCCCCAGAACCGCGCGCCCGACCCGGAAGCGCAGCTCCTGCGCGCCGTCCCAGAACGGCCCCCAGTCCTGGCCCAGTTCGTCGCGCAGCTCGGCCAGCGTGGCATCGATCCAGCCGGTCAACCCGTCGGCCACCTCGTCCGACAGCCCCGCGCGCAGGAAGTCGCCATAGCCCGGATGCTTGCCCAGAAGCCCGATGCTTGCCCGTCCCGTCCCGGTCATGGCCGGTCCTCGACCGAGACCGGACAGCTGAATTGCGCCAGCTCGGGCATCAGGAAGGGCACCGTCGTCGAATCGAACGAGAAACGGTAGGTGATCGAGCGCCCGCCGACATCCTGCGTGACCTCGACCGAGGTGCCGTTGACCCGGCTCCGGCCGCTGCGCAGAAAGGTCACGATGTCCCAGCGGCCGGCATCGAAGCGGATGCCGTTCGGCCGCCCCGACTGCTGCGGGAACAGCCCCAGCGACACGCCCGATCCGGGGCCCGGCCAGCTGAGTTCGCCCGGGGTCGAGCCGGGCTGCGTCCGCAATTCTGACCCGTTGATCGCCAGCACCGCCAGATTGACCGAGGGCGAGGACGAGATATGCGTCACCGCCATGTCGACCCGCGGTTCGGAGGCGCCCGAGGCGAAGAAGGCCATGCGGATCGCCTCGATCCGGTCGAAGGCCTTCAGCAGATCGGGCGAGAGCCGTTCGCCGATGGAACTGCCCGGGACCGGTTCCAGCCCGTCGGGGCCGCGCGTCACATGCGGCTGCAGATAGGTGGTGAAGAAACGGTCGGCCCGGCCGCCCGGCGCGAAGAACTGGCCGAAAATGGCGGGCGAGACATGGCGCCCGCCCTCGGTGAAGGGGAAATAGGGCTCGATGAATTCGCGGCAGAAGGCGCCGACCTCGTCATTCATCGCCCGCTCGATCTGGCCCAGACTGGCATCCTGCGCCTCCGAGCGGAACTCGGCCTCGACCGCGCTCAGCATCCGGCCGAGATCGGGCGGCAGGGCGCTGTTGTTCATGGTCAGCGCCGACAGGGTCTGGCGCAGCAGGGTCTCGTCGGCGGGGCTGGGCGCCAGCGCGGCATTGCGCCGGTTCTCGCGCAGCGCGGCCAGATTGGCCAGCACCGCGTCGATGGGCCGGGCGCCGGGCTCGCCGGTCAGAAGCCGGTGCCAGTCGGCGAAATCGTCCGAGATCCGCTGGACCTGGGCGCGCTGCGAGTCCTCGGACACGGCGCCCGCCCGGACCTGGCTCTTGCCGCGGGCCTGGACCGCATCCAGCACCACGCGCTGGAACACACCCGAGCGCGAATAGATCCGCGAGAAGGCCGCATCGCCCATGTTCCCCGCCAGATCGCCGCCCGCGGCGGCCTTCGCCGCATCCTCGGGCGCCATCGCGTCGATCTCGTCGTAAAGCCGGCTCAGCCGGGTCTGGCGGCCGATTTCCTCGACCAGCCGGGCCAGCGGCGAATCGACCGGCGAGGCGGCGGCGGCGAGCGCGTCATAGCGCGGCGGGTCGGCCGACATCCGCGCCAGCGTCAGCCGCGACAGCAGCCCGGTCCAGGCGGCGTCGAATTCCTGCCGGTAGCGCCGGTGCAGATCGCGTTCGAGGCTGCCCAGCTGGCGGTCGTAGTCGACCCGGTCGGCGGCCTCGCCCAGCACCCAGCGGTCATCCTTCAGCCGCGCGCGGGCATTGGTCAGCTCGTCGAGGAAGAAGCCCCAATAGCCCTCGAAGGTGTAAAGCCCCGGCACCGAAAGCCTGTCCAACGGCGTGCCGTCGGTGGTGGCCAGCACCCGCTCGACCTGGCCGCCGATGGCCTCGGCCGGCGCAAAGGCCGGCAGGCCCGAGGTCAGCGCCCGGTCGCGGATCGAGGCATAGGCCTGATCGGCCAGCGGCAAGGTGACGATGGCATCGCGCGCCTTGCGCACGATCTCGGGGTCGATGCCGATGGTGATCCGGCGGTCGCCGTCGAGATCGAGCATCGCCTCGAGATGCTGGGTCAGCTCCTCGCGCAGCCGAAACTCGCCCGGCGCGGCGAAGCGGGCGCGCCAGATCTCGTCGAAATAGCCCGCGACGACGGCATCGTCCTCGGCGCCACGCGCGCCGCCCTGCCCGCCCAAAAGCAGATAGACCTTGAGCGCGCGGTAGATCGCGGCGGTGTCGTCCTCGGCGATGAGCTGCGGCAGGCTGTTTTCCAGCGCCAGGATCAGCCGCGGCCGCAGCATCCGTTCAAGTCCGTCGGAATAGGCGCGGTCGGCGGCGGCGTGCAGCTCGTCATGGCGCGACAGCCCCAGCCCCTCGAACAGGCCCGGACGGCGCGGATCGACATAGCCCGCGGTCATCTGCCGAAGCCGCTGCAGCTGCGGCAGCACCACCGAGGCATCGGGATCGTCGATCACCGTGCGCGCCAGCTCGTTGCGCGCCGCGTCGCGATAGGCGGCGGCATCGGCATCGGCGGCGGCCAGCAGGCTGGCATTCTGCCAGAAGCTGTAGCCGAACCCCGCCATGCCGCCCAGCGTGACCGTGGCGATCAGCACCATGGCGGCACTGCGCAGGATCTGGCGGCGGCGCACCGCGCGGCGGTCGAAGCCGACCCAGTCGCGCTCCTCGAAGATCACCTTCTTCAGCAGGTCATGCAGGAAGTAGCTGCGGCCCTTGCCCGACAGGAAGGCGGGCTGGAAGGCGGCCTCGTCGCCGCCCTTGGCCATCGCCCCCAGCACCTGGTCGATGGGCGTGCCCTCCTGGGTGCCCGAGGTGAAGTAGAAGCCCCTCAGGATCGCGTTCGACTGATAGCGCGTCGGCGCGAAGACCCGGCGCAGGAAGTCCGAGACGGTGTCGCGCAGCATCGCCATCTGCCCGGGCAGCCCGAAGATCGCGATCCGGGCCGCGCCGTCGGGCTCTTCGGTCATGCGGTCGCTGACCTCGTCCGACAGCCGCGCCACCAGCGCGTCGAATTCGGCCGGCACCAGTTCGCAGGTGCGCGCACTGCGGTCGCGGGTCTGGAAGGTGGTGCCCCAGACCAGCCGCCGCCGCGACTGGCTGAACGAGCCGAAATATTCCCGGAACCCCGAGATCAGGTCGGCCTTGGTGAACAGCACATAGACCGGCACGTCGATCTTGAGCGTCTCGTGCAGCTCGGCCAGCCGGCTGCGCACGGTCTCGGCATGACGCGTCAGATCGGCCTCCGAGGCGGCCATCATGTCGGCCACCGAAAACGCCAGGATCACGCCGTTCACGGGCTGGTCGGGACGACCCTTCTTGAGAAGCTGCAGGAACGAGGTCCAGCTGGCGCGGTCGGCCTCGGCATCGCTGTCCTGGGTGGTATAGCGCCCGGCGGTGTCGATCAGCACCGCCTCTTCGGCAAACCACCAGTCGCAGTTGCGGGTGCCGCCGAAGCCCTCGACGCCCGAGCCGGGCCCGTCCTGGCCCGGAAAGCCGATGCCGGAATTCGCAAGCGCCGTGGTCTTGCCCGCGCCCGGCGGGCCGATGATCACATACCAGGGCAGATCGTAGAGCGCGCTCTTGCCGCCCGAGCGGCGCAGCTTGGCCAGCGCCTCCTGCATCCGCTCGGCCAGCACCCGGCCATCGCCCGCGGGCTCGGCCATCAGGCTGTCTTCCAGCGCCTCGGCGCGGCGGCGGCGGCGCAGCCAGCCGAGGCCATAGACCAGCCCCAGCGTGCCCGCGATCAGCGCGATCAGCCCGACCCGGAACCAGACCGAGGCCAGCAGCGCCGATCCGGTCATCGGCAGCCCGAACCAGATCGCGGCGCCAAGCGCCACGAGCCCCAGAACGATCAGAAGGACGCGCATCCAGCGCGCCCGCCACATGGCGGCGAAGGCGGCGCCCACCGCCCGAAGAGCTCTTCGCATCCCGCTCAGTCCTCCCGAGGTATCATGATCTCGACACGCCGGTTCATCGCCCGGCCTTCGGGCGTGTCGTTCCCGGCGACCGGATCGGTCGCGCCCTTGCCCTCGGCGCTCAGTCGCGCCGGATCGGCGACCAGACCGCCCAGCCGTTCGGCCACCGTCTCGGCCCGGGCCAGCGACAGGTCCTGGTTGCTGCGGAACCGGCCGCGCCCCGACATCGGCACGCTGTCGGTATGGCCGACCACCCGCACCGGCCCGGTCTCGCCATCGAGCATCGCCGCGATCTCGGCCAGCAGCGGCCCGGACCCGTCCTCGAGATCGGCCGAGCCGGTGGCGAAGCGCAGCGCCTCGCGCAGCCGCACCAGCACCCAGTCATTGACCTGATCGACCTCGACCCGGCCCGCCTCCAGCGGTTCGGCCAGCGCGGTGCGGATCCGGTCCATCTGCGTCGTCTCGGGCGCCTCATAGGGCGCGATCACGGGTTCGGTCCGCTCGATCGCGATCTCGGGCTGTCCGGCATGCAGCGCCAGGATGTCGTCGCGCACCGTCGCCCCCTGCCGGGTCAGCAGCGTCGAGAGCGTGGCGAACAGCGCCACCAGCATCGCCGCGGCGATGGCCGCGATCACCCAGAGCGGGGTCTGCCCGCCGCGCCTGCGCGCATCCAGCGGCACCGGCGTCCAGTGCGGCGAGACATCGTCATCGGGCCGCGGCGAGATCCGGCGCAGGGTCTCGTAGATGGCGCTGCGGATGCGCGCCAGTTCGGCCGCGCCCGAGGGCATCGCCCGGTACTGCCCCTCGAAGCCCAGCGACAGGCAGACCAGCATCAGTTCGAGCAGGTGATAACGCTGCCCGGGCGCCTTCATCGCCTCGTCCATCTTGCGGAAGAAACCGATCCCGGACGAGCGTTCGCCGAAGAACCGCGCCACCATCGAATATTGCAGCCACATCGCCCGGTCGGCACCGGGCAGGTTCTGCACGATGTCGTCGGCGGTGGCCGAAAGCGCATATTTGGCGTCCCGCACCTCGGAGGCGGGCAGCCCGGCGGCCAGACAGCGCCGCTCGATATCGTCGATCTCGCGGGTGACATGGTCGATCAGCGGCCCGGCCTGCATCTCGACCAGCCCGGTCCGGAGCCGCCCCAGCAGGATCAGAAGCTGGGTCGCCTCGGCCAGAAGCGGGTTCGAGGCGGCACCGCGGCCCGCATCGGCCGCCCGCAGCGCGTCGTCCAGCGCGATCCGCGCCTGGGCCATCGGGCGCGGATCGGCCTCGGGGCGGCGGATCTCGGGGAAGATCCCGGCCGCCGCGCTGCGCTGTCCGGTGCCCGGCCGGTAGAAGGGATGCGGCCCCGGCGAGGGGGGCATCGGCGGCACGCCCGACCCGCGCGGGCGCTGGCCGGTGGCGGTGCGCTCGGGCGGGGTCTGCGGATAGACGGTCCAGCCCGAGCCCGGCGGATAGGTCAGCGGATGGGGGGGCAGCGGCGGCGGCGGCAGCGGCTGCCCGAACACGGTCTTGTCGTCGTCGTCGTCGCTGTCTGCCATCACGCCCCCTCCGGCACCGCCCAGAGTTCAAGCTTGAGATCGGGCCAGTTGCCCGCGAAATGCATGCCGATCGCGGGCGCGCTGGAAAACTCGCTCCAGAGCGGGGTCGAGCGGTCGAGCAGGAAATAGACATTGGTCGAGACCACCCGGATCTGCCGCGGCGGGTTGGGCAGATGCACCAGCCCGATGCCCGGAAGGTTGTTGTTGATGATGGTCTTCATCTGGGTCGAGGGACCGACCTTGCAAAGCTGCGGGAACTGCTGCTGGACCTCGGCCAGCGGCAGGCCGGACCCGACCTCCAGCACGAAGGTCGCCTGGGCGAAGAGGTTCCGGTCGTTGATCAGCGCGGCATAGGAATTGGCCCGCACCTCCTGCAGGGGCAGCCGGACCGCGCGGCCCACGTCACGCGCCAGCAGCCGCTGGATATCGGCCACCACCGGCGGAAAGCTCGCCTTGGGGTCGTCATGGCGATAGGCCTCGTAGGCTGGCGCGCGGCGCTCGCCCTGATCGAAGGTCGCAAGCTCGCCCGCCAGCGAGACCAGCTTTTCATACAGCCGTTCGGGATGCACGGTCGCCATGGATTTCAGGTGCCGGAGCACCGGCAGCTCGCGGTTCAGAAGCATCAGCATCAGATAGTCGCCCGCCTGCATCCCGCCACCCGAGGACGGATCGGCCGCATAGCGCGCCAGCGTGTCGAGCTTCGATTCGATCCAGCCGATCACCCGGCCCAGATAGCCGTCATAGGCCGGATGCACCGCAAGCCGCAGCGCGGTCGGCGGCACCCGGTCGTCAAGCGTGACGATGCCGTCGCGCAGATCCAGCACCCGGCCGAGCCTCAGGCACTGATAGCCCGGCCTGGGCGTCTTGCGCAGCACGAGCTCCAGCCGCGGATGGGCCACTTCCAGCACCTGTTCCGACCGCGCGGCGGCGGCATTGTCGGCCACCGTCTCGCGGCCCAGCACATAGCGCGTGGCGGCATCGGCGGCGGCGGGGGCGACCTCCTGGCCGTCGACCGGCGCATCGGGCAGGGTCAGCCAGAGATCGAGCCCGGCGCCGTCCTCGGGCACCTCGACCGCGACCGGCAGGGGCGAGGCGCCGGGGGCCTCGAAGGCGGTGCCGTCAGGCATCGTGCCCGCCGCCGCCAATAGCCCGATCCGGCCCTGTTGCAGCATGTCGCGGTCGAAGCGCAGCTCGGCCAGGCCCCAGGGATAGGGCGACAGTGCGGCCACCTGCGCGCGGATCAGATGTTCGAGATGACGGTCGGCCTGCTGCAGGTGATGCGGCTGCAGGAACAGACCCTCTTTCCAGGCGACCTTGCTGAAACGGGACATGGCTCGAATGGCTTCCTATCTCTTTGTCGTGTTTCTCGGGCAGGCGCCCGTGAAGGCGCCCGCCCCGGCCCGGGGCCTAGAACTGGAACCGCATCTGCGCGGTCACGCCCCAGCCATCCAGATCGTCGCCGAACCGGCTGTCGACCCGCAGCGAGGCGTCCATCTGCCGGGCCGGCCCGGCCTGACCCTTGCCGAAGACGCGGGTATAGTTGAACCCCGCGCTGAGCTCGCGATAGTCGCCAAGCCCGTCATTCTCCGACAGCATCGGCGCGCCCAGCGGCACGCCGTTCGAGTCGAGTTCGTAATACTTCGCCACCGAGCGGTCGGAAAAGTCGTGATAGGCGGTAGCGGTGGCGAAAAGGTTCAGCGCCGAGACCCCCGAGGGCAGAACCCGGCTGCGCGACAGCGTCACCGAGGCAAAGCCGATCTGGTTGGTGATCGGGTCGAATTTCAGCACTCCGTCATCGGCGTCATCGGCCGGATCGTTGCCGAAATACAGATCGTCCGACTTGGTCCGGCTGATCGAGAAGCCAAGCGACGGGATCAGGCTGAACCCGCTGTCCCGGCCCAGCGGCAAGGCATAGCCCATCGTGCCCGAAACCGTGTGCCCGGTGCTGTCATAGCTCTGGTCGTCGACCCCCAGCCGCTCGCCAAAGGCGCCCGGCGCCACCCGGTTCTCCAGATCGAACTCGGTCCGGTTCAGCGTGACCTGCAGATCGGCGAAGAACCGGCCCCGGGAGGCGCCGACATAGGCCCCGCCGTAAAGCTGCTGGAAATCGGTCTGGTTGCGGCTGGTCTGGATGCCCGCGTTGACGGTGCCGGTATCGGGATCGAACAGATAGACGGGTTGCCGGATCGACCCGTCATTGAGCCCGACAATGGCGCCGAAACTGAGGTTCCAGCCCCCCTCGCCGCCATCGAAGCAGCTGTAGTCGAGCCCGGCCTGCACCCCGCCATAGCTGGCGTCGATCTCGGTCGAGAAACTGCCCAGATCGGTGTGCGAGCTGCCGCTGGCGGTGGCCTTCCCGCCCATCGCCCGGCCCCAGCTGCCCCAGCCGCAGGGCGAGCCTTCGGTCGAGGCCAGCCCCGAGACATAGGGGCTGGTCGGCCGGTTCACCACCGAGCCGATCAGCGACTGGGTCAGCGCCAGACCGCTGGCCAGACCGCCGAAGGCCGGGTTCGCCCCCGAGATCAGCCCCCAGCCGTCGCCGCTGGCATTGCGGTCGAGCCGGTAGAGGATGCTGCCGCTCGAGGGCAACCCGGTCGAGCTGACCGACAATCCGCCATCGGACCCGTAGGACAGCAGGTCGAGCCGGTTCCTGATCTGGCCGTAATCGCCTGCGGTCAGGTCGTTGAAGGCCAGCACCACGCTGCCGCTCGCGACCCCGTCGATAGAGATCGCATCGGCGCTCTGGGCGCCGTCGGTCAGGTCGATATCCATCCCGATGGTGCCGTTCAGGTCCGCATTGCCCGTCACCTGGAGACGGTCGCCGGTGGTGCCGTCGGACAGGCTCAGCGCCGCGCCATTCGACAGGCTCAGATCGCCGTCGACGGTCGCGCTGCCCGAGGCCCGCAGCAGGCCGGACGAGGTCAGATCGGCCTCGAGCCGGCTGCCATCGGCCAGCGTGACGGTGCCGTAGCTGGTCACCAGACCGCCGGTGACGGTGGCATTCTCGCCAAGGCTCAGCCTGCCGTCGGTCGTGCCCCCGCGGCCCAGATCGAAACTGCTGCCGAAATCGAGACTGCCCGCTACCAGATAGGACCCGAGCCCGGCAATGGCGCCGGTGATCCCGGCCGCATCGCCCGCCGCCACCCGGACCGTGCCGTCATTGCCAAGCGTGCCGTCGATGGTGCCGCCAAGCAGGATCTCGCCGTCATTGTCGACCGCCCCGGCAACGGTGCCGTCGATCTCGGCCTCCGCACTTTCGGCATTCACCAGATCCGTCTCCAGCTTGCCGGTCGCGGCCACGCTCAGCCGGGCGCCGTCGCGGTTCCGGAAGCTGCCGCCGGTGCCGCCCTTCAGCGTGCCGGCGGCGATGGTCGCGGTGCCGTCATTCACCGCATCGGTGCTGTCGGCCATGGTCAGGGTGCCCGATTGCAGGGCGAAGGTGCCGCCCCCGGCGATGCCGAGACCGCCGTCAAGCGCCAGATCGCCGGTCACCCGCGCCTCCGAGCCGCTTCCGGCCGTCAGCGCCCCGCCGATCCGCCCCGAGACCGAGGCCAGCGCCCCGCCCGTCGCCGCGACATCGCCCGAGACCGTGCCCGAGGACAGGAAGGTGCCGCCCGAGGCCGCGACCGATCCGCCGATCGTGCCGCTGTTCCCGGTCTGGCCGCCCGTCACCGCCGCATCGCCGGTGATGCTGCCGGTATTCTCGACCTGGCCCGCGCTTGTCAGCGAGGCGAGCGTTCCCGCCGTTTCCAGGCGGCCCGCGCTGCCGACCGTGGTCTGCGCCGCGACCGAGCCGGTGGCGCCGATCGCCAGCGTGCCGCCGGTCACATCGGCCGTGCCGCCGACCGCGATATCGACATCGGCCGTGCCGCCCGAGACGTCGAGATCGCCCGAAAGCGCGCCCCCTTCCAGCGAGGCACTGCCGCCCGAGACCGACAGCCCGGTCAGGCTGCCCGCCGTCACCGTCAGCGCCCCGGCCGAGACCGACACGTCCTGCAGGCTGCCGCTGCTGGTGGCGGTGCCGCCGGTCACACTCAGATCGCCCGAGATCGTGCCGGCATTGCCCAGCGTGCCCGAACTGGTGACATCCGCCGCGATCTCGGCACCCGCCGTGTTGGTCAGGCTGCCCGCCGAGGTGACGGTATCCGCCTCAAGCCGCCCGTCATTGGTCACGCTGCCGCCCGTCGCGGTGTCGAGCGCGGCCAGGGCCAGCGTCGCGCCGGTGCCGATCGTGACCGATCCGGCGTTGTCCAGCGTGGTCTCGGTGCCGGTCACGCTGTCGCTGTCGCCGATCTCGATGCTGCCGGTCGATGTGTTCGACAGCACATTCGGGGTCGCGCCGCCCAGCGTGATGGTGTCATTGCCGCCATCGGTGGTGACGATCCGCCCGGCATTGGTGATCGCCTCGTCGCCGGCCCCGTCGCTGTCCGAGGCAATCGTGCCGCCGCCCGCGAACGCGATCAGCCCGGTCCCGAGGTTCTCGATGGCACCGGTATCGGTGACGCTGCCGCCATCGGCGACATTGATGTCCCCGGTATTGATCAGCGTGTTGCCGGTGCCTTCCAGCGCGGCGCCCGCGCCCAGCGTCAGCGTGCCGTCATTCTCGATCCGGCCGGCCTCCAGACGCCCGCCCGTGCCGACCTCGACCGTGCCGCTGTTCGACACCGTGCCGACCCCGGTCAGGGCGACCCCGTCGCCGACCTCCAGCCGGCCGGCATTCTCGACATCGTTGCCCGCGCCGTCGAGCGACTCGACGATCCGGGTCAACCCGCCCTGGCCGGTCTCGAGCGTATCCCTGAGATCGTTCTGAAGATCGAGCTCGCCGTCGTTCACGACCGCGCCGACAAAGTCGATATCGCCCGTCATCGAGGCGCCGTCGCCGATCGTGATGGTGTCGGCCGACACGGTCAGGGCGCCATTCCGGGCCGCGATGCTGCCATTGGTGGTGAAGCCGCCGCCCCCGGTCAGGGTCAGCGCGGCAGCCGCGCCGCCCGCGGTCTCGATGCGGCCGTCATTGGTGACATTTCCCGCGACCGTGGTCGTGCCCGACAGCCGCAGCGTGCCCGCGCCGCTGCCCGTGTCGCCCTCGATGGAGAGATCGTCGCCGAAGCTGCCGCCCTCCGAGACCAGCACCCCGCCGCCGCCGACGGTGCTTTTGCCCCCGACCGTGCCGCCATTGGTGGCGGTGCCCCCCGACACGTCGAGCGCGCCGCCGATCCTGCCGCTCGAGGACAACGAGCCGCCCTCGACCGAAACATCGTCCGACAGCGTGCCGCTGTTCGTCAGCGCACCGCCCGCGACCGTGACCGCGCCGCCGATGCTGCCGGTATTGCCGACCGTCCCCGCGGCAAGCTCCAGCCCGCCGGTCACGCCGCCGCTGTTGTCATAGCGGCCGCCGGTGACGGAAACCCCGCCCGAGACCGTCCCGGCCGTCTCGGCGTCGCCGTCCGAGACGGCGAGCCCCCCGTTCAGCGCGCTGTCCTCGCCCGCCTCGAGGCGTCCGCCGCTCACCTCGACCGCGCCGGTCACGCTGCCGTCGATCTCGGCCATGCCGCCCGAAACCGTCAGCGTGTCGTCGATCTGCCCGTCCGAGGACAATGTGCCGCCCGACACCGTGACCGCCCCCGACAGCCTGCCCGAATTGCTCAGCGTGCCGCCCTCGACCGATGTCGCACCGGTCACCGTCCCGCTGTTGTCGAAACTGCCCGCCTTCTGGGTCAGCGCGGCGATCCGGTCCGCATTGGCGCTGCCGGTGCCGGAATTGACAACCGCCCCGGCCGAGCCCTCGTCCAGCACGAAGCGCCCCGCGGAGGCCACTTCGACATCGCCGAGCCGCCCGTCGCCGGCCAGCGTCAGCGTGCCGCCCGAAACCGACGTGCCCCCCGACAGCGTGTTCTGCCCGGTCAGCAGGACCGTGCCGTCGGTGACCAGCGACAGCCGGCCCGCCGCGCCATCGGCCAGCACGCCGCCGAAATCGCTGCCCTCGCCGAGGCTCACCGTGGCGTCTCCGGACCCGCTCAGGATCGTGCCGTTGCCGGTCAGCGCGGCGATACCGGCGTCGCGTCCGGCCAGGTCCAGCACCGCGTCCGACCCGATCCGCGTACCCGCCGCCGCGGCAAATGCCGCCGCCGCCGCGTCCGAGCCCACCTGGAAAGTGGCGGAGTCGAAGCCCAGCGTGACGCCGTCCGCCATCGCGACGGACGCCATCTGCAACGCGACGGTGGCGCCGGCCGCTTCCGCCGAGAAGGACAGATCGCCCGCCAGATCCATCGTCCCGGTCAGGGTCAGGCTCGAGCCCGCCGCGGCGACCAGCCCGCTCGCGGTTCCGGCCTCGGTCGAGATCGCCCCGCCGAAATCGTCGGCGATGTCGGCGACCAGCGTCCCGCCCGCCAGCGCGACCGCATTGTCGTTGAGCGCGCCCGCGGCATCGCCGATCCGCAGCCGCCCGTCCTCGACCCGGAAGCCGCCCTGAAATCCCGACAGCGATCCCTCCAGCGCGACCGAACTGCCGCCCGTCACGGTCAGCCCGCCGCTGCCGGTGATCGCCAGCCCGAAGTCCGAGCTGCCGCCTCCCGCCACCGTCAGGCCCCCGCCGGTCAGCTCGAGCGCCCCCGCGGCGCCCGCGGCCGAGGCAAGCCCGCCCACGGTCTCGTCATCCTCGATCCGCAGCACCGACGCCGCCCGCCCGTCGATGCCGCCCGACAGCGTAAGCGTGGCATCGTCGGCCAGCGCCGCCCCGCCCGAAACCACCGCCTTGCCCTCTTCCAGCACGGTCCCGCCGGTCTGGCTGTTCGTTCCCGAAAGCGCGATCTCGGCGCCCGGCGCGGCGCGCAGCCGCAGCGTCCCGGTCCCCGAGATGTCGCCCGCAAGCCCGGTATCGACAGCCGCCTCGACCAGCAGATCGTCCTCCAGCACAAAGGCCAGCGTCTCGTCCATGAAGCCGCCGCTGCCCGCGACGGTCAAACGCGCCGCACTCCCGGAGGCGCCGCCGGGCAGGGCGAAGGCCAGCGTGCCCTCGGTCAGCACCGCGTCGGAGCCCCCGGTCAGCTCGAGCGCGCTCAGCGTGGCGCGGCCGGCCTCGAGATCGATCGCCCCCGCCGCGGCATCCCCCAGAACGACATCGGCCGGCACGCCGTCGAGACCCGGCGCACCGCCGCCGATCGGGATGCCCGCCGAGTCTTCCCAATTTCCGGGATCGGCCCAGACACCGTCTGCGCCCGTGCCGTTCCAATGGACCGTATCGGCCCCGGCCATTGCGGCACCCAGAGTGAGCCCGGCCGCCAATGCGGTGGTGCTTCGCAATGCCTGTCGCAGGAGTTTTCCGATTTGCGGCGAAAACGGCCGCCCGATACTCTCGCTCCGGACCAAGCCGGCCTCCGTGACCAATACCATAACAACCCCTTGGTGAATCGACTCAATTACAAATCCATGGACCCAGCCAGACCGCCGCGGCATATTGCTCCGCTTTGGTCTTAATAGTTGAGGCGGCGGGGACAACCCATAGCCGTCATTTCGCCTTCTTTATGAACTTATTCGCCCACAATACCCTTTTAGGCGATCCGACTGTGTCGAATTCACCGCAAATCGAATCCCGCCAGCGCCAGCGCCGCCGCCCCCAGCGCAGCCCCTCGCCCCCGGGCGAAGACCTGCTCGGCACGCCGCCCGATCTCGGCGCGCAGTCCCGAGACCGGCCCGTCGGTCGCCACCGCAAGCAGCAGTTGCGATGTGTCGCGCGCCGGTCCGGCCAGGGTCACCGGCACGTCGAACCGCGCCCGGTTTCCGGCGAAGGACAGGAACCGCTGCAGGTCCTGGACGACGCCGTTATTGTCGATCAGAAGCAACAATACATAGCGCCCGCCGACCCCGCGCAGGCCGCCGGTCAGCCGCCCGCCCGACGCGACCTCGGTCCGGTCGAGCCCCAGCCCCAGCCGCGTCGCGGGATAATCGGGACTGTCGCGCAGCAGCTCCAGCACCGGGCATTGCCGCGGATCGATCAGGCGGCGCCGCTGGGCGGTTCCGGCCAGATCGCCGGTCAGAAGCCGCCCGGCATAGTCGGCCATCGCCGCCTCTGACGCCGCCAGCAGGTCGACCCCGGCACCGCCTTCCGTATCGCGCCGGGGCAAGGCCAGCAGGCAGTCGGGCGCCGGGGTTTCGCGGATGCGGCGAATCAGTGCCGCCGCCGCCAGATCGCGGGCGCGGGGCTCGGACGGCCCGGCGGCGGGACGCCGCGCGATGCCCGTGCCCGTGCCCGTGCCCGTGCCGGGCCCTGAGCCGGACCCAATGCCGACCGGGGCGATTCGGTCCGGCGCGACCGCGACCGCCACTGCCCCCGACCGCGCCATCACCGGCGAGACCCGATGCGGCGCCACCGGTTGCGGCACGGCGGCCGCCAGCGGGGCGGCCGAGGGGGCGGGCGGCGATGGCGCGCGCCCGACCGTCCCGTCCCCCATCGCGGCGCGGCGCCCGGGCGGGCTGTCCGGTCCGCTCGCAGGCTCCGGGCCGTCCGCGGTGTCCTCGCCCGGCCCCAGCGCCGGATCGGCGGCATTGGCCCGGCCTTCGCTCAGCCGCAGCCCGGCCAGCGTGTCGCTGTCCAGCCGCTCCAGCGTCACCTGGAACCGCGACGCGGGTCGGTCCGGCGACACCGGGTCGCGCGCGATCCAGAGCGCGACCGCTCCCCCCAGCACGGCATGCGCGGCCAGCGCCGCGAGCCCGGAGAGGGCCCAGCCGCGCCGGGGCCCGGGTCCATAGGGCAGATAGCTCATCGCCCGGCCCCGCGCCCTGGCCCGCCGCCGCCCGCGCGCACCGTCACCAGAACCACCTCGCGCCCGTCGAACCCGGCCGAGCCCAGCAGATGCAGCAGTTGCCGGGCCGGGGCGCTGCGATCGATCAGCAGATGCACCCGTGAGGCCCCCGCCAGCGCTTCGGGCAACCCGGCCAGCGTCACCGCCTGCCCGTCCAGCGCCAGCCGGCCGTCGGGCGTCAGCTCCAGCAGCGGCCGGGGCAGCCGCGCCGGGTCGAAGGCGCGGGTCTCGGCCAGCCGCAGCCCGGTCGGCGCGTCGCGGTTCCAGAGCCCGCCGCTGACCAGAAAGAACAGGATCAGCAGCAGCACCAGATTGACGATGGCAATCGCCGTGTCGGGCCCGTCCCGGCGCCGCCGCACCGGCAGGATCGTCCCCCGCCGCATCGTCTCAGCCCTCCCCGCCGAGGCCAAGCCGGACCTCGGTCAGCCCCGCCGCCCGCAGCCGGTCGAGCGCGGTCGTCAGGTCCTGCACCCGCGCACCCGGCCCCGCCAGCAGAACCACCGGCGGCACCGGATCGCGCGCCGCCAGCGCCCGTGCCAGCGCGCCGATCTCGTCGAAACCGAAGCGCTGGCCGCCCGCGATCAGGCTGCCCGGCCCGATCTGCCAGAGCCGGGTGCCCGCGGGCAGCACCGCCCCCGCCGTCTCGGCGCCCGCATCCCCGCCGGGCGCCCGGGTCTCGGCCAGCCGGTCGCCCGCGGCCGGCGTCAGCGGCAAGAGCGCATAGGGCGTCAGCCCCGAAGATAGCATGAAGAAGATCAGAAGCTGGAACATGGTGTCGGCCAGCGCGGTCAGCGCAAAGTGCGGGCGGCGCACCCTGCGGGGCGCCCCAAGCAGCGGCGGCCGCGCCATCGCGGGTCAGACCCCGCCGTCGGAATCGACCCGGCCATAGATCGCGGCCGAGATCGCCGCCTCCAGCAGCGTGCGCTCGGCCTCGATCCGGCCCTCGAACCAGGTCGCCAGCGCATTGGCGACCAGCGCCAGCGCCAGCCCGGCCGCGGTCGTGGTCAGCGCCGTCCAGATCCCGCCCGCGAGGCTGGCCGGATCGGCGGCCTCGGCCGCCAGCGACAGCGCCGAGAAGGCGTCGATCATGCCGACCACGGTGCCCAGCAGCCCCAGCATCGGCGCCGAGCTCACGATCAGTTCCAGCGCGCGCATCCGCTCGCCCATCCGCGCCAGCTCGATCAGCGCGGTCTGGCGACCCAGCTCCTCGGCATAGCCGGTCTCGCCCGGCCGCGCCTGCGCCGCCGACATCACCGCGCGCAGCACCCGTCCCAGCACCGCGCGCCCGGCCACGGCCCGTTCCATCGCCTCCTCGACCCGGCCCGACAGCCAGCAATCCAGCACGGTTTCCGCCAGCGCCCGGCGGCCGACGCCCATGCGGCGGAACTGCCAGGCCTTCCAGATCGAGATGGTCAGCGCCATCACCGACAGCACCCCGAGCGCGGCGAAGACCGCAAGCGTGGCCGGCATCAGCAGACCGGAGTCGGACAGGTTGGACATGCGCGATTCTCCTCGGCGCTCGGTGGGGGACGCGGGGGGGGGTATCAGAGACCGAACTGGATCGCGCCGCGGGCCCGGGTCTCGAGCCCGTCGAGGCAAAGCGGGCTTTCGGCGCCGTCCTCGGCCCGGACGCAGCCGGGCGCGGCATTGACCACGATCCGCGAGATCGCGTCGCAGGGCTGGTCCGGCATGTCGAACTGCACCACCCGGGTCTTGCCGGGGGCCATCGCCCCGAAATCGAGCACCAGAAGCTGGCTGACGATCCCCTCGGCATCGAACACCGCGACCTCATAGGCGATCTCGGACAGGCCGGTCTCGCTGCGGTTGGTGGCGACATAGGTCAGGCGGCAGGCGCCCGCAGGCGTCTCGGCGGCGGCGTTCAGCTCGACCAGCATGCCGGAGGCGGCCTCGGAGCTTCCCTGGGCACGGGCGGGTCCGGCCGAGGCCAGTATCGGGGCCAGGGCCAGCGCGGTCAGCACCGGAACGAAACGCGGGATACGGATCATGGAAGCCTCTCGGATCGGGCGGGTCTCGCAACCTTTGCAAAAGAAACCGGCGCCCGAGTCAACCGCAACAGTGCCGCCGAGCGGGACGCGATCAGCGATAGACCCCGATCAGGTAATGCGCGCCGTCGACCTGCTCGGGCAAGCCAACCTCGGCCGCGGCCTCCTGCCGGAACGGCGGGCGCGGCGGAGGCGCCATATCGGCCGCCGCACCGCGGCGAGGCCCCAGCCCGGGACCGAACCCGGAACCGAGCCGGGGCGTCTCGATCGACACAAGCCGAGGGCCCTGGGGCACCGGCACGGATTCGGGAAGCGCGGCTGCGACGGGCAGGGCCGGTTCCGGCCGCGCGGCCTCTCCCGTCCCTGCGGGAACCGCCGGGACCGTCCGCCGCCGGAACACCGGCAAGGCCGGATCTGCCGCAGGCGTGACGGCCGCAGGAACGACAGCCGCAGGAACCACGGCGGCGGGCGCCGAAACGGCCACGCGACGCTCCGAAACCAGACCATGGCCGAAGGCCAGAGCGATGCCGCCCGCGACCGTCAGGCCGACCAGCAGCGAACCAAGTGCAGTGGCGCGTATCATGCAGCAATATCTAGCAGATCCCGTCGCCGCGCACAGCGGGCAAGCACCGGACCCGCCGCCCGTCGGCCGGTCTTTGCCAACCGCGGCCCGCGCGGGGGCTTGCCTTGGCCCCGGCCCCCGTGCTTTGCCGGAAGCCGCCCGCGCCCCGAGGATCATCGATGCCCCGCGCCCCGCTCGCCCGTCCTGCCCTGCTCTGCGCCCCGCTTTGCGCGCTGCTGGCGGCCGCCCCCGCGCTGGCGGGGTTCTCGGTCTGCAACCGCAGCCTCGACGAGGTCAACCTCGCGCTCGGCCAGCCCGGCGAGGACGGCTTCGAGACCTCGGGCTGGTGGCTGATCGGGCCCGGCGAATGCGCCAGCCCGCTCGACCGGCCGCTCGATGCGCGCTTTCTCTATGTCTTCGCGCTGGACGCCTTCGGCCGGGTGCTGCTGGAGGGCGCCACCCCGATGTGCGTCGGTCCCGGCCGGTTCGAGATCCGCGGCGCGACCGATTGCCTGACCCGCGGCTATCTCGAGGCCCGGTTCCGCGAGGTGGATACCGGCAATGCCGCCGATTTCACGCTGACGCTGCACCCCGCCGCCCAGTGACCGGCCGAATGATCGCGGCACCCGACCCGGCTGCATCCCGCGCGGATTTGCGCTATGACCTCTGAGGCAACGAGGGCAGGACGACAGCCGGGATGAGGATCGGAGGACAAGCCAGAACGCGCTGGCCGGCCGCGGCCGGGCTGGCCCTGTGGCTGTTGCCCGCCATCGCGCTTGCCAGCGAAACGCCGGATCCGGCAGAGACCGCGCCCGCCCCGCGCCGCGTCGCCCCCGTCCGGGTCGTGCCCGCCGCGCCCGTCGCCCCGGTCCTGACCGCACGCCCCGAGGTCCCGGCGGTCGAGATCTTCACCCCGCCCCCGCGCGAAAGCCTCGCCGCCCTGCCCCGGGCCGAGGGCCTGCCCGAGCCCTCGGTCATCGTCGGGCTGCTCAACCCCGGTACAGAGGACCTTCCGGTCTGGTCGGACCTCGCCACCCGCACGCGCCTGAGGCAGGACGACCCCGAGGGCTTTGCCCGTCTCGTCGCCGCGGGCGCACTCGATCCGCCCGAGGATGCCCTGCCCCGCGCGATCCAGACCGAACTGGCGCGGATGAACTGCTATCGCGGTGGCATCGACGGGCTCTGGGGCGAGGGCTCGCGCGCCGCCGTCGCGCGCTATTTCGCCGAACGCGGGCTGGGTCCGGCCCCGGACGCGCCCTCGCCCGGGCTGTTCCGCCAGATTGTCGCGGCCGAAGACGTGGCCTGCCCCGCCCCGCCCGCGCCAACGACCGCGCGCGCGCAGGCGCCCCGCCGCCAGACCGCGCCCGAGCCCTCGGGCGGGTCCGCGCCGCCGATCCGGCTCTCGCCCGCGCTGGGGGTGTTCCGGTGAACCCGCCCGGGTTCGGCGTCGATCCCGCCTTCCGCGCCGCCGCCGCCCGCGCCCGGGCCCGGCGGCGGCGGCGGCTGGTCCGGCCGATCCTGCTGGGCCTGCTTGCGCTGGGGCTGGCGACGGCCGGATGGCGACTGGCCCGCGACCGCCCCGAAACGCCGCCGCCCGCCATCGCGACGGGCGACGATCTTGCCATGGTGCCCGAGGCCGAGCCCGACCCGGACATGCCCGCCGCGCCCGACCCGTCGCTGGCGCTGCGCGGTCTGCCGCGCGATCCGATGGTGCTGCGGCTCTCGGCCGGGCCTTCCGCCCCCGCCCGCACCCTGCCCGGCCCGCCGGGTTTCGAACCCGGACGCGCGGGCCCGCCCGCCCCCGACCGGCTGACCCTGATTAAGGTCGGGCTCGGCCCGGGCAGCGGGCCGCGCGCGCTCGACCCGCCCTCGAGCCGCGAGGATCTGGCGCTTTACCAGGCCCGCCGCAGCCGCGCCCTTGCCCGGCGCAGCAGCACCGCGCCCGGCGATCTTGCCTTGAGCCTTCAGCCCGAGGCCGCCCGGCGCCCCTTCTTCGCCGACAGCCTGCTGAGGCTCGGTCCCGGTGCCGATCTGGCGACGGCGCTGACGGGCGCCGGGCTCGGGGCCGAGGCCGCCCGCGCCGCGGCCGGTGCGCTGCCGACGCTGGCCGATCCGCCCCGGCTGGCCGCGCTGCGACTCCGGCCCGGCAGCGGCACCGAGGCTGAACCCGAACTGCTGCAACTCTCGCTTTACGGCGCTGACGGCTATCTGACGACGCTGGCCCGGCTCGGCGCCGGGCGCTATGCCCGTGCCGCCGACCCCTGGGCCGACCGCGACCTTGCCAGCGAGGGCCGGACCGCGCCCGAGGCCCCGCCCCGTCTGCTCGATGCGGTCTACAGCGCGGCGCTCGGCGCCGGGCTCGGCCCCGACCTGACCGGCGAGATGATCGTGCTGCTGGCGCAGCGCATGGATCTGGGCCGCCCGGCCGCGCCCGACGACCGGCTGCGGGTGCTTTACGCCACCCGGCCGGGGCCCGGCGGCGCGGCACGGCTGTTCTATGTCGGGCTGGGCGGGCACAGCGGCTGCTATGTGCTGCCGATTCCCGCGGGCGGCCATGCCTGCGCCGGAGCCGGATCGCTGGCCGGATCGATGGCGGGCGCCACCGCCGGGATCGACGACGCCGCCGCGGTCGAGACCCTCGTCGCCCGCATCGTCCATGTCGAAAGCGGCGGCCGGGCGGATGCCAGGAACCCGCTGTCAAGCGCGCTCGGGCTCGGGCAGTTCATCTCCTCGACCTGGCTGCGGATGATGCGCGAGCACCATCCCGAGCTGACCGCGCGGATGGATCGTGCCGCACTTCTGGCGCTCCGGACCGATCCGGTCCTGAGTGTCGAGATGGTCTATGCGCTGGCCCGCGAGAATGCCGCCTATCTGGCCGCCCGGGGCCATGGCCTGACCCCGGGACGGCTGTATCTGGCGCATTTCCTCGGCGCCGAGGGCGCCAACCGCGCGCTTTCCGCCGATCCCGCGGCCGGGGTGGCCGAAATCATGGGCCCGGCCGTGGTCAGCGCGAACCCGTTCCTCACCGGCAAGACCATCGGCGAGCTGCTGGCCTGGGCCGACCGCAAGATGACCGGCACCGCCGCGCCCGCCGTGATCTCGCCCGAGATCCGCCGCTACCGCGAAACCGTCGACGCGATCCTCGCGACCGGCTGAAATGCGCGGGCCTCAGAGCCGCCGCATCACCTCGCGCATCACCCAGAGGCTGGCGGTATCGCGCGCCTGCGCCTGCGCGGCCCTTGCGGCGGGGCTCGGGTTCGGGCTCGTGCCGGCGGGCGTCTCGCCCGGGCTCACCTTGATCGCCTCCTGGGTCAGCTTGCCGCCCATCTCCGACAGGAAGGGATAGGCGCGGTTCGACATCTGCCCGCCATGATTGTCCAGAAGCCGGACCGCGCCGCGCAGGCGCTGCCCCATCCAGCGGCTGTTCTCCTTCGCCAGCGCGCCGACATAGCGACCGCTGACCTGGTTGAGCAGGGCCGCGCTCAGCGCCCGTTCCAGCGTGGCATCGTTGACATAGATCCCCTCGAAGGTCTCGGCGCCGGTATCGATCGCAAGGCTCATCGCCGCGGTCATGGTCGGCGAGGCCCCCGCCGCCGTGGCCGCCCCGGTGATCTGCCGGGTGCCCAGCGGCAGCAGGAACAGCCCGCCCTTGATCGCCGCCTTCGAGGCCGAGCCGGTATCCTGATAGGTCGCCGTCGCCGACAGCCCCGCGCCCGCGCCCGAAGCGACGGCGATGGTGGTGCCGCCGGTCGCCACGGTGGCGATCACGCCCAGCGTCAGCACCGAGCTGTCGCGCACCCCCTTGGCCACCTTGATCGCGGTTTCGGCATGGTCGATGGCGGCCTGGTTGATGTCCTGGGCCGAGCGGTAGATCGACTGGTTGGCGCTCATCAGCCGGTCGGTCTCGCGCCTCAGCCCGATCAGATAGGCCTGGGCGTCATCGGCCGCACCCAGCATCAGCGTGGCGAAGCGGCGGCCCTCGACCTCCTCGATCTCGGTCTTGCGCGCCAGCATCCGGTTGACGTCGGTTTCGACATTGGCCAGCTCGCGCGCAAGATAGAGCTTCTGGATCAGGCTGTCGCGCGAGGTCACGACCCGGGTCGTCTCGTTCATCGCCCTCAGCCGGGCATAATGGGCGATCAGGCGCAGCGCGGCCTGCTGGTCATAGCTCCAGCTGACGCCCGCATCGTCGACAAAACATTGGGTCACGCGTTTCCTCCTTCGAAACTGTAGGCCAGCGCGCCGTCTTGCAGCAGGATCTCGACCCGCGCGATGCCCTCGCCTGACACCATCCGCCCCAGCACCTCGCGCGAGAGGTCGGGCAGGATGGTATTGGTGATGATGTTGTCGATCATCCGCCCGCCGCTGTCGGGGTCGCGGCACTGATCGACGATATGGTCCATGACCGCGTCGCCATAGACAAGCTCGGCGCCATGGGCGCCCCGCATCCGGGCCTCGACCGCCGCAAGCTTCAGCCGGACGATGGCCGCCAGCCCCTCGGCCGAGAGCGGCAGATAGGGGATCGAGACCACCCGGCCCAGCAGTGCAGGCGGGAAGATCTCGAGCTGGCGCGGCTTCAGCGCCGCCGTGACCTCGTCCAGATCGGGCCGCGTCCGGCCCTCTTCGGCCATCGCCATGATGGTGTCGGTGCCGACATTCGAGGTCAGCAGGATCAGGGTGTTGCGGAAATCGATGCGGCGGCCGTTGCCATCCTCCATCCAGCCCTTGTCGAAGACCTGGAAGAAAAGCTCGTGCACATCGGGATGCGCCTTCTCGACCTCGTCGAGCAGTACCACCGAATAGGGCTTGCGCCGCACCGCCTCGGTCAGCCGCCCGCCCTCGCCATAGCCGACATAGCCGGGCGGCGCGCCCTTCAGAAGGCTGACGGTATGGGCCTCCTGGAACTCGGACATGTTGATGGTGATCATGTTCTGCGCGCCGCCATACAGCGCCTCGGCCAGCGCGATGGCGGTCTCGGTCTTGCCGACGCCCGAAGGCCCGCACAGCATGAACACCCCGATCGGCTTCTCGGGATTGGCCAGCCCCGCGCGCGAGGTCTCGATCCGCCGGGCGATGGCGGCCAGGGCGTGATCCTGCCCCACCACCCGCTCGCGCAGATGATCCTTCAGGGTCAGGACCGCCTGCAGCTCGTCCCGCACCATCCGCCCGGTCGGGATGCCGGTCCAGTCCGAGATCACCTGCGCCACGGTCTGGGCGCCGACATGGGGCTCGACCATCCGGGTCTCGGGATCGCCGGCCTGAAGCGTGGCCAGCCGCTCATGCATCTCGGCCCGCAAGGCGTCGAGATCGAGCGGCGCGTCGTCCTCGCCCACGTCGTCCTCGCCAGCCTCGCTTTCACCGCTCTCGCCCTCACCGGCCGCGCCCTCACCCGCGCCCGCGATCCGGGCCCGCAACCCCAGGATCTGCTCGACCAGCACCTTCTGCTCGTCATGAAGCTCTTCCAGCCGGACCAGATCCGCGGCGGCTTCGGCGCGTTCGGCCTCCAGCTCGGCGATCCGCTCGCCCGCCTCCTCGCCCAGATCCAGCGCCGCGCGCTTGGCGGCGATCTCGCTGTCGAGCGCGTCGATCCGGGCCTTCAGATCCTCGATCCGCGCCGGGACCGAGGCCTGGCTGACCGCGACCCGCGCCGCCGCCGTGTCCAGCAGCGAGACCGCCTTGTCGGGCAGTTGCCGGGCCGGGATATAGCGCTGCGACAACTGCACCGCGGCCACCACCGCCTCGTCCGAGATCCGCACACCGTGATGGGCCTCCATCGGGCCGAGAATGCCGCGCAGCATCGCACAGCAGGTCCCGACATCGGGCTCGTCGACCGTGACCGGCTGGAAGCGCCGGGTCAGGGCCGGGTCCTTTTCGATATGCTGGCGGTATTCCGACCAGGTGGTCGCGGCGATGGTGCGCAGCGTGCCCCGCGCCAGCGCCGGTTTCAGCAGGTTCGCGGCATCGCCCGTACCCGCCTGCCCGCCCGCGCCGATCAGGGTATGGGCCTCGTCGATGAACAGGATGATCGGCACATCCGAGGCCTGCACCTCGTCGATCACCGATTTCAGCCGCTGCTCGAACTCGCCCCGCATCGAGGCCCCGGCCTGCATCGACTGGATGTCGAGCATGTAAAGCCGCGTGCCCTTCAGCCTGGGCGGCACCTCGCCCGCGGCAAGCTTCTGGGCAAAGCCCTCGACCACGGCCGTCTTGCCGACCCCGGCCTCGCCGGTCAGGATCGGGTTGTTCTGGCGGCGCCGCAGAAGCGCGTCGATCACCTGCCGGATCTCGTCATCGCGCCCGACGACGCGGTCGAGCCGCCCGGCCTCGGCCTCGGCGGTCATGTCCTGGGCAAACCGGCCCAGGGCCGACTGCCCGCCGCCACGCCCGGCCGCCCCCTCGGCGCCCTCGCCGCGTGCGGTCAGCCCCGAGCCGTCCATCGGGCGCATGCCCTCTTCCTCGGAGGCGGCCCAGAGGCTGCGCGACTCCTGCCCCAGCCGCTCGACCGGGATCTCGGCAAAGACCTTCGACAGCTGCAGCAGGTGCCGCTTGAGCCCCGGATCGTTCAGAAGAGCGGTCAGCACATGGCCGGTCCGGATCTGGGCCTCTCCGAAGAACAGCGTGGCATAGGTCCAGGCATGGTTCAGCGCATCCGACAGCACCTCGGAAATGCCGGGCGTCTCGGTCACGTTCTTCTGCAAGGCGGCCATCGCCCCGTCGAGATCGCGCAGCACCCGGCCGCGGTCGAGCCCCAGCTCGTTCAGCGTGACCGAAATGTCGGCATTCTGGTTCGAGACCGAATGGAACAGCCAGTGGCAAAGATCGACATGGCGGTTCTTCTCGCCCCGGGCATGGCGCATGCCCTGCAGGAAGGCGTCGTATCCGGCACGGTTCATCTTGCCGGCATAGGTCTCGATGGTGATCTCGGTCATGTCTCGTCAGGCTCTTTCGGATCTTCGTGTCAGGCCGCGACGGCGGCCGGGGCCGCCGCTGCGGGCCGGGGGGCATCGTGCTCGCGATTCAGGTCGAACCGCGCGATATGGACCATCTGGTCGGGGTTGTCGGGATCGGGCGCGAGGCAGGCCATCCAGCCCAGCCGGGCCGAGCGGCCCAGCACGGCCGGCACAACCTTGGGCTGCGGCAGCCAGAGCGCGGCCTCGATCTCAAGCGTCTCGCCCAGATACCAGCGGCACAGCTCGGCCAGCTCGCGATTGTCGGGACCGCCGGGCAGGAAGCGGTCGAAGGCGGCCATGTCGGGCACATGCAGATGCACCCGGATCCGGTCGCTGATCGTGCGCGCCCGCGCCCCCAGATGGGCGTCGCGCCCCAGACTGGCCGCCCCCAGCCCCAGCCGGGTTTCGGTCCCGGGCTCGAAATCGAGCCAGCCCGGCACCATCTCCTCGATCTCGACCCGCGCCCGGCCCTCGAAATGCAGCCCCAGCATCTGGCGCAGCCGGACCGGGCTTTTCACCCGCCCCGCGGCCAGCGGCACCAGCCGGGCCAGCGCGGTATCGGGCAGCCTGCCCCGGTCGCGGAAGGCCGGCGTCGCGGTCCCGGCAAAGGCCAGCAGATAGCCCTGGAAACGGTCGTCGGGATGGTCGAACTGGGTGATCGGGCGGGCATCGGACCAGGCCCGGAAGAACAGCTCCTGAAACCGTTCAGTGAAGATGTCGGTGAAGGCGGTGAAGCTCTCGTCGCCCGCATCGAACCAGCGCCGGACCTCTTCGGTCCAGGCCAGGGGCAGCGCGCCGAAGGCACCGTAAAAGCCGAGGAACTGGGCCCTGAGGACCGGCCTTCCGCGCCCGTCCCGCCCGGCCCGCGACAGATCCGAGACCGGGAAGGCCAGGAACGGGTCCTGCCCCAGCCGCACCACCGCCTCGGCGGCGCGGGCATTGCGCCCGATCCGGGGCGCGTCGGGCGCCGCGCGTTCCAGCGCCCGAAGCGCCGCGAACAGCCCCACCCCCTCGGCCGCAGTCGCCTCGGCCGCGCGGCGGTCGGAAAAGCTCTCGCCCGTCACAGGATCGGCCCGCTGCCCGAGCGCGGCGGCCAGGTCCGGATCGCGCCGCGCTGCACCGAGGCCACCCGGACCTGGGTAAAGCTGTTCACCGCGGCATATTCCGACAGGAAGCGGTCGAGCACCGCGCCGATCAGCATCACGCCCGTGCTTTCGTAATCGCTTTCATCGAAGCTCAGCGAAATCTCGGTGCCGCGCGCCAGGTGATAGCCGTCGGCCATGGCGACCGAGCGCGTCACCGGCCGGGTCTCGACCGAACGCACCCCGCGCACCCCGGCCTCGGCCGCGCTGTCCGAGAAATCGGCAAACAGCGCCAGCATCTCGCGCAGCGCCGCCGCGCTGTCGCCCTCCTGCCGCCCGCCCAGCCCGAACTGGTTCAGCGACAGATACGAGATCAGCCGCCAGTAGACATCGCCCGCGCCCGCACGCGGCCCCGCCCCCGGATCGGCCCGGCCCAGCGGGTTGCGCGGCGGCGTCGGCCCGGCCCGGCAGGCCAGCGACACGGTGACATCGTCGGTCATGTGGAAATCGCCCTCGCTGCCCGCGATCGGCAGCTCGGCCGGCAGATGCCGGTTGGAACAGAGCGCGCGGACCTGCAGCCGCTGGATATCGTCGCCGCCATCGGGCTCGTAGACCGAGATGAAGGTCTCGGTGCCGCGATAGCGGTTGCGCGCCGGGCCGAAGCGAAGCTCGCGCGCGGTCAGGCGGCGGGGCTTGCGCCGCGCGGTGTAATACAGCGTCCGGCGCGGGTCCTGTCCGCCCTCGGGCAGCGCGTAAAGCGGCTGCACCCGCTCCTTGCTGCCATGAGTGGCGTAATGGGCATGGACGTCGAGAATATCGAGCAGCTCGTAATGGGTGACCGGCGTCGCATTGGGCGTGACCACATATTCATGCTGCTTGCCGTCGATCCGCACGGTCGAGGACATCTCCTCGAACAGGTTCACCGCAGGCGCGCAGTTCAGCGCGATATCGCCCTCGGACAACCGCTCGGCCAGGCGCGGATCGGCGCGGTCGAACTCGACGATCACCTGAACCTCGGACCCGCGTATCCGGGGCAGATGGTCGGCCAACCCCCGGATGCGGAAGCCCAGGAACTTGCGCGGGAAGACGAAATATTCGCGCAGCAGGGCGAAGCCGTCGAACAGCCGCGTGTGATGCGGGAAAAGCCGCTCGTCGGGATCGAAGCCCACCTGTTCCAGGCAATCGGGCGGCAGCCGCGCGAAGACCGGATCGCCCTGCGCATCGAGCCAGCGCAACGAGACCCTGAGGCTGCGCGCGAAGATCTGTTCATACAGCGCCACCGCCTCGGCCATCGGCCCGGTCAGGTGCAGATCCAGCCGGTCGAGCTCCAGCTCGGCAAGCGGCGCCGACCCGTCGGCCAGCCCGGACGGCGCGATCCGCGCCAGATCGAGCACCAGCCCGGCCTTGGTGCCCTCGGCGATCTCCTGCCCCAGCGCGCCGACCGGCCCCGCCCCCGACAGATAGCGCAGCCCCGACAGCTTCAGCGGCCAGATCGTCAGCGGCGCGGCCAGCGAGAACCGGCAGGCGATGCGCTTGTCGGCATCGCGAAAGCGCGCATCCATATAGGCGCCGGGGTCGAAGCGCAGCCCCTTGACGATGTCGGAATTCCCGGCCGGAACCGAGGCCTCGACCAGCATCGCCGAGGGCGTGGGCGCCAGCGCATCGGGAAAGACCTGATCCAGCAGCGCCTCGGTAAAGCCGCGGAACTCGTCCTGCAGCTTGAGTTGCACCCGGGCGGCGAGGAAGGCCGACCCCTCCAGCAGCCCCGCGACCGTGGGGTCGAGATTGTCGGCCATCAGCCCGCCCAGCCGGTCGGCCAGGCCCGGATAGTCGCGGGCGAATTCGGCGGTGCGTTCCTTCAGCAGCGCCAGTTCGCGGTTATAGGTGTCGCGCAGCGCCGGGTTCACGACCGCATCCTCAGATCCGACATGTCCATCTTGCCCGCGCCCAGATCGACCTCGGCATCGAAGCCCACCGACAGGTCGACCGGGTCGCCGGTCAGCTCGCCCTCGACCGTGACCGACAGGCGCTGGCCGCTGTCGCCATCGGCATCGACCACCCGGACCTCGAGCGTGCCGGGCAGAAAGCGCGGCTCGTGGCGCAACAGCGACTCGCGGATCGACTCGACGATGGCGGGACTGTGAAACTCGGCCGGCGAGACCGAGGACAGGTCGCGGAAGCCGTAATTCAGGATCGAGTTCGCCACATGCGGCGCATCGCTCAGATCGATCGCGGCATCGAGCCGGATGGTGTTCAGCAGCGCATCCAGATCGGCCTGCAGATGGGCGCGCAGGATGCTGGCCGATATGCCCTCGCGGCGCGGCTTGGCCCGGGCCGAAACCTCGGTCTCGCCATCCTCGGCGGGCCGGTTCGCGCGGCGGGCGTCATGGTCCTCATGGGCCGAACGGAAGATCTGGAAAATCGAGATCTTGGCGCGGTCCCGGTCGCGCCAGGCCTCACGGGCCCCGGGCCCGGTCTCCTGCGGAGGTCCGGCCATTGCCTCTCCCGATGCTGGTTGCAAGACCCGGCCCGCGGCCGGTCAGGGCGAAAGGCGAAGGCCGGAACTCCGGCCTCCGCGGCTGTCGCTGGGGCGTTTCCGCCTCAGGCCGCCCATTCCTTGTTCTCGGCGATCTCCCAGCCGGCGGTGCTTTCGGGACCGGCGCCGCCGGTTTCCTCCTGCATGGTGTAGGTCACCTGGAAGGCACGGAAGTTCAGCGTCAGGGTTTCCTGCACGCGGTCCAGACCGTCCTTCGAGCCGCCGGTGACATAGGACGTGATCATCACGTCCTTGAGGTCGATCTTGAGATAGTCGACCGGAGCAGAGCCGCCCGACTTGCGCACCACCAGCTGACCGCCGGTGATATGCTCGCCCGAGCAGCAGCGCTTGATCAGGTCATGGGTGGCGGCATCGACGTATTTGGTCAGGGTGATGTCCTGGACATCGACCTTGCCGCCGCCGCCGCCGTGACCCATGTGGGTCGTGCCCGACTGGCTCAGGCCCCAGTTCCAGGACAGCACGTCGATCCAGTCCTTGTGTTTGTCATCGAGGGATTCGCCCTTGATGTTGTTCTCGAGCTTCAGGAAGCAATCGATGGCCATTGCGCGGTACCTCACTCTAATTGCGCGTTCAGGGATGGCGGTCGGGGTCGAGGCCTTTTATTTGCCGGCCGGTTATTTGCCGACTGGCAGCCTCGACACGAGGCTCATGCCGATATCCATGCCTTCCAGCTGGAAATGCGGCCTGAGATAGAACTTGCCCTGGTAATATCCGGGGTTCAGTTCATCCTCGATCACTTCGACCTTGGCCCCCGCCAGCGGTTTGCGAGCCTTCTCCATCTCGCTGGCGCTCTCGGGATTGCCCGAGACATATTTGTTGATCCAGGCTTGCAGGTCCTTTTCAAGCTGCAGCCGGTCGGGGCTCTGGCCGATCTTGTCGCGCACCATGACCTTCAGGTAATGGGCAAAGCGCGACACTGCGAAAATATAGGGGATCCGCGAGGACATGTTGTCCGAGGCGGTCGCCCGGTCATCGACATATTTCTTTGGACGGTAAAGGGACTGGGCGCCAATGAATGCGGCCTTGTCGGTATGCTGGCGGTGGATCAGCCCGATCAGCCCGGCCTTGGACAGTTCGCCCTCGCGCCGGTCGGTGATCGACACCTCAGTCGGGCATTTCATGTCCTTGGCGCCGTCGCCGGTATCGAACAGATGGGTCGGCAGGTTCGCCACCTCGCCGCCCGAGGTCACGCCCCGGATCCGCACCGTCCAGCCATATTCCTTGAACGCCCGGTTGATGTTCGCCGCCATCGCATGGGCCGCGTTCATCCAGGCGTACCGCTTGCCGTCATGGCCGTCGGTTTCCTCGACGAAGTTGAACTCCTCGACCACCGAGTTGGAATTCGGCCCGTAGGGCTCGCGCGCCAGCACGCGCGGCGCGACCAGCGCCACGAAGCGCGAATTCTCGCTGTCGCGCAGGCTGTTCCACTGTGCGTATTCCGGCGTCTCGAAGATCTCGGACAGATCCGGGGGCACCGAGATCTCGTTCCAGCTGTCCAGCCCCAGCAGATCGGGCGCCGCGCCCGAGATGAAGGGCGCCAGCGACGCCTCGGCGATCTTGGCCACCGATTGCAGCAGGTTCACGTCGGGCGAGGAATGGTCGAAATAGTAATCGCCCACCAGCGCGCCGAACGGCTTGCCGCCCAGCGTGCCCAGGTTCTGCTCGTAGATCATCGTGTGCAGGGGCGACTTGTCCCATTTGGCGCCGGGATAGCGCCGCATCATCGCCTGCAGCTCGGGTTTCGAGATGTTCAGCACCTTGACCCGCAGCGAGGCATCGGTCTCGGCATTGTTCAGCGTGTAGGCCAGCCCGCGCCACGAGGCCTCGATCTGCTGGAACTCGCCCGCATGCAGGATCTCGTTGACCTGATCGCTCAGCTTCTCGTCGAGCCGCGCGATCATCGCGTCCAGCGTGTCGATCACGTCCTCGGCGATCAGCTCGCTCGACCCCAGCGCCTCGCGCGCCAGCGCCGTCACCGCATTGTCGACCTCGCGCGCGGCAATGTCGCTGCGCGGCTTGATGGTCTGCTTCAGGATGTCCTGGAATTCCGAAAGCTCGTCGAGCACGCCTTCGGCCGCACCCGCCTGCCGTTCTGCGTTCTGAGTCATTTACCCCATTCCCCCCGGAAGCTCACGTGTCTTCCGACGACGCGTCGTCGCGCGCCGCCCGGTCCGCCAGCGCCGCCATCAGTTCGGGATCGGCCAGCAGACGTTTGATATGTTCCTGGGCGCGGGGCTTGGTGCCCATGTAGCGCTGCAGGTTGGCAAGCTGTTCGCGCGCTTCCAGAAGCTGGCGCAGCGCGGGCACCTGACGGGCCACCGCGGCCGGTTCCAGATCCTCCATCTTCTCGAACTGGAGGTTCACCGCCAGCTTCTCGCCCGACCCCGGCTGCAGCCGGTTCTCGACGGTGAAGGTGACGCCCGGCGCGACCGAGGCCATGTAATCGTCCAGCGTGTCCTTGGTCACATCGGTAAAGCTGCGATCCTCGACCGCCGGTTTCTCGACCCCCGGATTGTTGCCAGACAGGTCCGACATCACCCCCATGACAAAGGGCAGCTCGACCATCTTCTCGCTATCGTAGGGGTCCTGATACTGGATCTGGACCCGCGGCGGACGATTGCGCTTGATGAAACCGGAACCGGAGTTCGATGACATTATTTTCCTTCCTTTATCAGTCTCTTGTCGTCATTCCACCGGAACGCGCCGCCAGTTGCTTGGAACCGTTCCTGATCGAAATTGTCAACGCAGAGATGCACTGCGTCAGAAGATCGGCGGAACTTCGACCATTTCAACATACCTTAACGTCCTCCCTCCGCCGATGGCAGCAATTCCCGCAGGATGGACGGGAAATCCTTACCTAGATAGGCTTGCGCCCGCTCCAGCAGCATCGGGACCGGGCTTGAACGTTCGGTGCGGCGGAAATGATCCTCGACCGCGCGCATCGTTCCCGCGGCCTGTTCGGCGCTGTCGATGGCCGGCGGCGGCGGGCGCAGGGTGGATTCGGCCCGCGCCGGGGCCGGGTCGGCGGGTCCGGCCTCCTCGGTCAGGCTGCGCAGCCGCGCGCTGTCCAGCACGAAGCCGGTCTCGGGGCCGAAGCCGATCTGCGCCTCGGCCGCGCGGCCGGGCATCAGCACCTCCAGCGCCTCGATCAGCGGCCGCCCGATCAGCAGCCGCGCCTGCGTCACCAGCAAAAGCGCGGGCGAGGACGGCTCGGCGCGGCGGTAATAGGCCTCGCAAGCCTCCAGCAGCCGCCTCGCATGGTCCTGGTCGCGCACCTCGGGCGCCCCGGCCGGAAGCGCGCGATCACGCGGCGGCACCTGCACCGGGGCGCTGTGCGGCACCGGCTCGGGCGCGGCGGTCTCGGGGATCGGCACCGGGGCGGCCAGATCGGGGCGGACCGCGACGATCGCCCCCCGCATCTCGGCCAGAACGCCCGTCAGCGGGTCCAGATGCGGGGTGAAGGGCGCCTCGGGATCGGCCGCGCAGGCGGCAACGATCCGCGTCACCGCCTCCATCGCCCGGTCGAGCGCGGCCAGCGTCCGCGTCAGCCGCGCGCCATTGCCCGGATCGGCCAGCACCGCGGTCAGCGACTCGGTCGACAGCCCGCTTTCGCCCTGCAGCGGCGTCGCCTGCCCGGCCGCCACGCGCAGCTTGCGCAGCGTCACCTCGGCGCTTCCGGCCAGCCCGGCCCAGATCAGCGGCTGGATCACCGTCGCCGGAGCGGCCAGCTCGGCCAGCGCCTCGCGCCGTTCGGCCGGATCGCCCTCGGCCCCGGGATGCACCTCGCGCGGATAGCGTTCCAGCAGCAACGCCACCGTCTCGAGCGTCTCGGCCACGTCGGGAACCCGCCCCGCCAGCGCCAGCCATTGCACCCGCAGCGCCAACAGCCGCAGATCGCGGCTGCGCCCGAGCAGCGCATCGATCTGGCGCAGCTCCGCGGCCAGATCCAGCGTGCCGGGATCGAAGACCCTGTCGGGCGAGACCGAGCCATCGGGCCGGGTCACCCCCGGACGGGCATAGGCATCGGGAAGACGGCCGAGCGCCGCGAAATAATAGGCGTCGAAATCCGGATCCATCCGCGCGTTGAGATCGGGCCCGCAGGGGCCGTCGTCGACCATCGGTTCCGCGAGGGAATCAAGACCCATGAGGCACCTCTTAAAATTTCCGTCGACCGCACTTTGCGACCCAAATCCATTTGCAAGACCGTCAGCACAGATATGTAGGCGAGCTTGCGCCAGATCAACCTACGCTAATCCGGCATTGCCCCCTGCGCCCGGGCATAGGCTTCGGCAAAGGCATCGAGGAAGGCGTCGAGCATGCCATTTTCGCCTTTCCCGGCAAGGGCATCCCACCGCGCGACATAGCTGTCCCAGGCTCGCGCCTTGCGCGAGCCGGCCAGCAGATTTCCGCCGGTCGTCCCGGCTTCGACCGCCTCGGGCGCCAGACCCTCCAGAACCGCGGCCAGCGCCGGCTGAATCGCCGCGAAAATGCCCTGCTGATGGCGGGCGAGATCCGCCAGAGCGGTCTCGAATCCTTCGGGCCCGGCCAGAAAGCCGTCGCGCGGGACCAGAAACAGCACCTCCAGCGCCGCGTCGGTATCGGGCAGGAACTTCATCGGATTGTTGCCGCTGGCGCTGCGCATGGTGCGTTCGCCCGACCGGGTGAACTGCTTGACGCTGGCGCGGTCGCGCAGCATCCGCATCACGCCCCCGGTCGCGACCCGCGCGACCCGGCCCAGATCGCGCGCCAGCGCCTCGGCATCCGCGCCCTGCGCCAGATCCGGGTCAAGCCCCGCCCCCTCGCAGAACGCCCGCAGGAAGGCCTCGTCCCGCCCGGAACCCGCCGCAGACGAAGACGGCGACGCGGCGGCGGCCGGATCGCGGCCCGGCGGGTGGAAGGGCTGCGGCTCGGGCGCGACCGGCGGGGTGCCCGAGGGCGGGCGCCGGGGTGCGTGCCCACCAGCCCCAGCCCCGGCGCCTGCGCCTGCGCCAGTCCCGGCGGGCGCGAACGGACCCGGCACCGCAGGAGCGGCAGGCGCCAGCGGCACGAAGCCGTGCAGACCGTCATCGCGCCCGGCCACCGGCCCGAACGGGGCACGCGCGGGCCCCGGCACCGGAGACGCGACCGGGGCGGCGGCCAGCGCGCCGAAATCCCAGGGGTCGTCCTCGGCCGGCAGGGCGCCACCGCCCCCCGCGCCGGTCGCCGGGCCCTCGGCCCCCTCCGCCACCGCGATCACATAGGGGCCGACCCGGAACCGGTCGCCCGGCACCAGCGGATGCGGCCCCTGCAGCCGGTGGGGATGCCCGTCGAGAAAGGTGCCGTTGGTCGACAGATCGACCAGCCAATAGCGCCCCTCGCTGAATTTCAGGTCGAAATGATGACCCGAGACATGCCGCGCCGGATCGGGCAGCACCCAGTCCATGCCGCGCCGCCGTCCGACGCACAGATCGCGCCCGTCCAGCCCGATCCAGGTCGGGCTGCCATCGGCCAGCCGCTCGGCATTCTCTATCCGCAAGATCAACATCATCGGATCTCCAGATAACCCGGCCCCGCCGCTCGTTCCAGAGCGTCCTGCGCGCAGCCCTGCCCCCGCGCCCGGCCCGTCAGCAGGTCTTCAGCTCGGACCCGGTGGTGATCTGGCCGCCATGATCGGTGCGCGACCCGATCCGCGCCACCGGACGCCCGTCGCAGAACGCCACATCCGAACCGTCGACGATGACCGCGCCGCAGCTGATCTTGTCGCCGACCAGCGCCACCGGGCGACCGTCGCAGAAGGTCTTGCCCGAGGCGGTCACGATCTCGCCCTTGCCATGCTTGGGGCAGACATGCAGATCGCCCAGCCGCGCCACAGGTTTCATCGCCTGATCCTTCTCATGCATCCGCCAGCGGACAATGGCTGACGAAGGGGGTGCCCTCGCCCGCCGCCGCCTTCAAGACCTCGGGGATCGCCGGAACCGCCGCCGCCCCGGGCGAGGCCGAGCCCACATTCAGGACCGGCACCGCATTGACCGCGCCGCCTTCCAGCGTCAGCGCCGCGCCGCCCGCGACCAGCGTGATCTTGGCCGCGTCGATCACGATCTCGCCGCCCGCCTTCAGCGTCAGATCGCCCCCGGCCCGGACCGCCAGATCGGCCGCCACATCCATGCCGCGCCCGGCCTCGGTCTTCTCGCTGACCGCGCCGGTCACGGTGACATCCATCCGGCCCTCGACGGTCTCGGTCCGGTTTGCCGCGACCGCCAGCATCGAATCGTTGCCGACCGAGACGGTATCGTCGAACTCGACCCGCCGCTGCGCCGAATTCTCGACATGCACGTCCAGATTCTTCTGCGCATGCATGTAGATGAACTCTTCGCCCGCCTGATCCTCGAAGGTCAGCTCGTTGAAGCCCTCTCCCTCATGGCTCTTGGTCTTGAAGACCGACCGCGACTTGTGTTCGGGCAGCGCGGCGGGCGGGGCGTTGCGGCCGTTATAGACGCAGCCCGTGACCAGAGGCTTGTCCGGATCGCCATCGAGGAACTCGACCACCACCTCCATGCCCACGCGCGGGATCACCATGCCGCCCCAGCCCGGCCCGGCCCAGCTCTGGCTGACCCGGCAACGCATCGACAGATCCTCGTCGAGATCCCAGTGGAACCGCACCAGGATCCGTCCGTATTCGTCGCAATCGACCTCGCCCTCGCCCGCCACCGTCGCGGTCTGGGGGCCGCGCACATCGGCGCGCGGGGTCTTCAGTTCGGGCAGAAGCGGCGCGTCGGCGGGCATCAGCACATACCGCCCGGTATAGGCATAGCCGTCGCTGCCCTCGCCGCCCGAGCCGTAATTGTCCGAGGTGTAGCTGTGGGTCGCCACGAGACAGAGATAGTCCTCGCCGGTGCCGGGCACGTCATCGCCCTCCAGCGTGACCCGCATCCCCGCCGCCAGCGCCGGAATGTCACCCACCGCCTCGAAGCGGCGGTCCTGGCCGCGTTCGGCCCCCAGCCGCAGCTCGGCCACCTGCTGGCCGCGGCCCTGATCGAGATAATCGCCCGGCCAGTCGAAGCTTTCGATCTGGCCATGCTCGAAACCCGCATCGCCCGTGCGGTCGGTTTCCATCGCCGCGACCGGGGTCTTGAAGTTGTAATCGGTCAGCCGGATCGCGCCGGTCGTGATCCGCCGCGCCGGGCGCCACTCCCAGAAATGCTCGACATCCTCCTGATGATGCCCGTCGACCGGCCGGAACGGCCGCGCGCCGATCGAGCCATGGGCCTCGGCCATGTCGGTCAGAACCATCTCGTGGCTGCCGCGCGCATGGCGGAAATGATAGGAAATCCCGTGCCGCTCCATCATCCGGCAGGCGAAGGCCAGATCGGTTTCGCCATATTGCACGGTATATTCCAGCTCGGGATACTCGCCCGACAGCTCGACCGACAACCGGCCCGCCGAGGCATAGGACCCGAACAGCTCCTCGAGGATCTCGACGACGGTCCGGTTGTGAAAGATCCGCTGGTTGCGCCTGAGCCCGGCCAGCCACAGCCAGGGGCGCAGCCGCAGCCGGTAGCGATGCCCGTTCTCGCCCGCCCCGAGCCAGCGCGCCTCGGTGACGATGCCGTCGAAATCGCGCTCGGCCCCGTCATGCGCGACCAGCGTCACCGTGGCATGGGTGCCCAGCAAGGCGTCGAAATCCAGATCGGCGCGGGCGCCAAGGCACCCCACTTCGAAATCGAACAGCCCGTTGACCCGCTCGCTGCCCTCGACGCGCTGAAGCACCAGCTCGTTCTCGCCAAGGGCGGTCTCGAGCCGCCCCATCCGCGCCTTCTGATCGAAAAATGCTGCCATGACCGTCCCCACTCGTCTCGTCCCAGTCCGCGATACGCAAGCTATCGCCGCAACGCCCGGGTGCAAGGGTTTGCCGCCGGATGCCGCCGCAATGGGCGGGATCGCGCAGACCGGGCCACCGCCCCTGCCCCGGTTTGTCGGCGACACGCCTCCTCGATCCGGTTCAGCTCCCGGGCCGGCGGCGCTTGCTGCGTGCGGCGTCCGGCCATGTCACGCCGCCTTCCGGAAAGCGCCGCACCCGGGCCTCTGTGACGGGCCCGACTTGTGCCGGGGCTCAGAACGGGTTCTCGATCCGCACCCCGGTCGGTTCGAAATCCGCGACATTGCCGGTGACCACGGTCGCGCCGTGCTGAAGCGCGGTCGCCGCGATCATCAGGTCGGCCCCCGGATGGCCGATCTCGGCCGAAAGCCGGCCCCAGATCCGCGCCTCGGCGGCGCCGAAGGGCAGCAGGCGGTCGGCGAAGACCAGCATCGTCCGGTCGAGCCAGACCCGCAGGTCGCGGGCGAAACCGGGGTCGCGCACCTCCTGCTGGCGGATGCCGCGCTCGATCTCGCCCAGGGTGATGACGCTGAGAAACAGCTCGGGCTCGGGCCGTGCGGCCAGCCAGGCGCGAACCTGCGGCGCGCGGTCGGGACGGCGCACCGCGGAAATGACATTGGTGTCGATCAGATACATCAGAAGCGGACATCGCGCGGGCGGGCCTCGGCGCGCCCGATCCCGGTGGCCTCGCTCTCCGGGGCGGGGAAGGCCAGCAGGTGTTCGGCAAAGCTCTCGCGGGCGGCGGCGGCGCCTTTCAGCAGGCGCCGGTAGTCATCGGCCGACAGCACCACAACCGCGGGCTTGCCGCGGCGGGTGACTTCCTGGGGCACCCCGGCCAGAGCCGCCTCGACGACCGCGCTGAACCGGTTCTTGGCATCCTGCAATGTCCACATGGGACGGACCTCCGCATCATCTGGCTAGACAGATGGCTAGACGAACGCGATCTGTCAAGGGACCGTCCGCCGGTTTGGGCCATCCCGGCCCCGCGCGGCGCCAACCCTGCGCGGGGGCGACCGGGGCGGAAGATGTCGATGACCTTCCCTGCGGCCGCGACGCTTCGGCACGGCGCCGGATCCGTCCCCCTTCGAGCCGGACGGAGATTGCCGATGCCACGCGGCTCTCCAGGCCGAAAGCCAATGCCGGAGATGGCTACGTCTTCGAACGGCGCGGCCTTCGCCTCGTGGCGCGATCCGACCCCGGCAGGGGGAACCAGCGCGGTCCCGGGCGAGCCGAGGACGCTCGACATGGCGCATTGCCCGGACAATTTTCCTTTGCGCACATCGAGGCGACGGGCTTCCGGACATCGGGACGCTGCCTGCAGTCCCCGGCCACACTCTGGACTGCGCGGCGCAGCTCACGGATCACCCGCGCCACCGGTCGTCCGCGGCACGCGGCGGTCCCGCGCCAGCGGGACGATCCGGCCGTCTTTCATGGGCTTGGCCCGCCTCTTCTTCCCAACCCGGATTGCCCGAGCGCGAGGTCCGGCGGCGCCATTGCCGCGTCACCGGCACCTGCGCTTGGCGGCAAGACCCGCGCCCCCTGCCCCGCGGCTATCGTCCGGGACCTCCGCGCCCCCGTCGGGTCAGGTTCGCGGCGGCAGGCAACAGCGCGACGATCAGGAAGACCCGCAGCACATGATGCGCGATGACCATCGCCGGGTCGATCATCAGCGCCAGCGCCACCACGCCCAGCTCGGGCGCCCCGCCCGGCAGATAGGCCAGAAACAACGCCGACACGTCCGCTCCGGCCACCGGGGCGAAGGCGACCGCTGCGACCAGAGCCCCCAGCGCCATGAAGCCCCCCACCAGCGCCGCCAGCCAGCCGTCGCGGGCG
The DNA here is from genome assembly GCF_003265965.1 of Rhodovulum viride. Taxonomy (NCBI): domain Bacteria; kingdom Pseudomonadati; phylum Pseudomonadota; class Alphaproteobacteria; order Rhodobacterales; family Paracoccaceae; genus Rhodovulum; species Rhodovulum viride. The sequence goes on from NZ_MUAV01000012.1 coordinate 82,645, forward strand.
ATCTCGCGCATCGTATAGGCGGCGAAGCGGCCGCCGACGCCCGCCCCGATCACGATCTGGGCGGCGCAGGACAGCACCGCGGGCACATGCACGTCGAGCAGCCCGGTCGCATGCAACGCCGCCGAGGCGAACAGCGGGATCAGCAGCAGCGCCGAGGGAAAGTTGATCCGCCGCGCCACCGCCCAGCTTGCCAGCGCCGCCAGCGCCAGCGCGCCATGGCGCAGCGGGTCCAGCGCCTCGGCATGGGCGAAGGCCGCGCGGTTCGCATCGGCAAGATCGGTGCCGGACAGAAGCTGGATGATCACGGGCGTCAGCACCAGCAGCACCAGCAGCCGGGCGGTATGGCACAGCGCCACGCGGTTGATCTCGGCCGGATAGTCCTCGACCAGGATCGACACCACCGACAGCCCCCCGGGCATCGAGGCGAACAGCGCGGTGGTCCGGTCCATCCGGCCCCAGCGCAGGAACACGCCGAAGGCGACCAGGCAGACGGCCAAAGACAGCGCCGACATGACCAGCAGGCTCGACCACCAGGTTCCGGCGCGCGCGACCACCTCGGGAGTGAAACCGGTGCCCAGCATGGTGCCGATGCCGACCATGGCATAGCCGCGCCAGGGCCGGGGCAGGACCGGCTGGAACCGGGTCGCCTGCGCGGCCAGCGCCGTCGCCGCGAGACTGCCCAGCACCCAGGGGAGCGGCAGGTCGAGCGCGAAGAACAGCCCCCCGCCAAGCGCCCCGATGCCCAGCGTGACGGCCCCGCGCGCGGGCGCGGACAGACCCGCGAGGCTCATGCGGCGGCCGCGCGGCGCCTGCGCCAGGCTTTCAGCACCGGCACGCCCACCAGCACCAGCACCATGATCACGAACAGCACCAGCGCGATCGGGCGCTCCAGCAGGTAGGCCATCGGATGACGGCCCGAGATCTGCAACGTGCGCACCACCTCGCCCTCCATCATCCGCCCCAGCAGCAGCCCGATCACCGTGGCCGCCACCGGATAGCCGTTCCGCCGCATCAGCCAGCCGATCCCGGCAAAGACCGCGACGGTCAGCGGCCCGGCGATCGTGCCGGTGATACCGTAGCCGCCCCAGGCGCAGAGCGCCAGCACCGAGGGCACCAGATAGGGCAGCGGCACCCGCACGACGAGCCCCAGCACCCGCAGCATCAGCAGCCCGACAATGGCCAGCAACACCACCTGCCCCAGATTGCCGATGATGATCGAATAGACCACGTCTGTCTGGTTGCGGATGAAGGACGGCCCGCCCACGATGTTGTGAAACGAGAAGGCCGCCAGCAGCACGGCGGTCGCCGCCCCGCCGGGGATCCCCAGCGCCAGCAGCGCGGTCATCGACCCGCCCTCGGAACTGGAATTGGCCGACTCGGCCGCGATCACGCCCTCGGGCGCGCCCTTGCCGAACTGCTCGGGATGGCGCGAACTGCGCCGCGCCTCGCCATAGGACACGAGGTTCGCGACCGAGGACCCGACGCCCGGGATCGCCCCGATCAGCGCGCCGATCAGGCTGCCCCGGATCAGCACGCCGGGATGGCGGAAGATCTGCGCGCCGCCCAGCAGGATCCGGCGCATCGAGATGTCCCGCTGGGCCTTGTCCTCGACCAGGAAATTGCTGCCGCGCAGGCGCAACAGTTCCGAGGCCGCGAAGATCCCGATCATCGCGGGCACGACCGGAATGCCGTCGATCAGATAGGGATTGCCGATGGTCGTGCGCATGACGCCGGTCGTCGACATGCCGATCTGGCTCAGCATCAGCCCGAACATCCCCGCCAGCAGCCCCTTGGGCATGCTGGTGGTGTTCAGCGTCGCGATCAGGGTCAGCCCCCAAAGCACGACGACGACCATTTCCATCGGGCCGATCTTCAGCACGAAGGCGGCCAGCGGGTCGATCAGGAACAGAAGCAGGATATAGCCCACGAAGGCGCCCACGACCGAGGCCGCAAGCCCCAGCCCCAGCGCCTCGTTATGCTTGCCCTGCCGCGCCATCGGATAGCCGTCGAAGGCGGTGGCGATGGACGAGGACGACCCGGGAATGTTCATCAGGATCGCCGTCACCCCTCCGCCATAGGCGCCGCCGGTGAAGATCGAGGTCAGGAACAGCATCGCCTGCAGGAAATCCATGCCGAAGGTCACCGGCAGGAAGATCGCCATCGCCATCGAGATCTGAAGCCCCGGGATCGACCCGAAGATCAGCCCGATCAGCAGGCCCGGGATCACCCAGAGCCAGGGCGAGAAGCTGGAAAACAGCAGATCGAAAGCCTGGGACAGCGCGAAATGGTCGATCATGTCACAGCACCAGCGTCGTCATCGGATAGGGAAAGAGCGCGCCGAAGCCCTCGACCATCAGCACCGTGAAGAGGGCGGCGTAAAGCGGCGGCTGCCACTTGCCCTGCCCGCCCGACACCACCACGCCCGCCCAGACGAACAGGAAGGTCGCGACATCGAAACCGACCGTCGTCAGCCCGAAGCAGAACACCGCGAACCCCGCCAGCAAGGCCAGATCGCCCCAGGCCGAATAATGCGCCTCCTGCGGGTCGGGCTCGGGCCTCAGCAGCGCGGTCGCCACGATGATCAGGCACAGCACCACCAGCAGCACCGCGACCGGCGCCACGACGACAAGGTTGTTCAGCGTGCTGGAGGCCGAGACCGCGCTCCAGGTGATATAGCCCGTGACGCAAAGCACGAGGCCAAGCGTGATGGCATGGGTCGGGGCGAAGCGCCGGATCATGGACGGTCTCCGAATTCGGGGCGGTAACGCCGCGAGGGCGCAGGGCCCCCGCGGCTGTCCGGGTCGGACAAGCGGGTCAGGCGGGCCGGATCACTCGGTCGGCTGGAACCGCTTGAGGATCTCGAAGTTCGACTCGATGATCTCGGTGGTCCGCTCGGGGCCAAGCCACTCCGTCCCGATGTCCTGGGCCTCGAGGCTCGCGACGAAGTCCGGGTCCTGCAGCACGGTGTGATAGGCCTCGACCATCTTCTCGAAGGCCTCGGGGTTCTTGTCGCGGAAGCTCGCATGGGCTGCGAGGCCGCGCATCGACCCGGCCAGCACCGGCGCCTTGTCGAGCCCGTTTTCGGTCAGCACCGCGTTCAGCGTGGGCGCGTCCCAGTCCTTCAGCGGCGCATCGGCCGCCACCGCCAGCGGGCGCACATATTCCGCGATCGACAGCGTCCCGTCCGCGGCCAGCACCGTCAGGTCGACCTGCCCGCCCGCGACCGCGGTGCGCGCCGACCCGCCCGACTGGTAGGTCACGACGTTGATATCGCCCTCGGACAGGCCGAAGGCCTCCATCGCCAGCGCCAGGTTGATCGCGCCGGTCGAGTTCGGCACCACCGAGGCTTTCAGCGTGCCCGGATTGTCCTTCGCCGCCTGCATGAACGCCCCGAGGCTCTCGTAGGGCGTCTTGGCGTTGACCGCGAACAGGTCGTAATCGTTCCACTGGGCGTTGATGAAGGCGAAATCCTTCAGCGAATAATCCGCATCGAAGCGCAGGATCGCGTTCGAGATATAGGGATGGATCGACGAGGCCAGGAAATAGCTGCCGTCATCGGGCATGTTCATGAAATAGGTATGCCCGACATGGCCGCCGCCGCCTTCCTGGTTCACGACCGAGATCGGCACCCCCAGTTCCTGCTGCATCCGCTGCGCCAGCGCCCGGGCCGTCCGGTCCGCCGACCCGCCGGGGCCAAGCGCCACGACAAAGGTGATCTTGCGGGGCGGCCAGGCGGTGTCCGCGCTCGCGCCCAGCGGGGCAAGGGCGGTGGCCAGCGACAGCCCGAGCGCCGCGGCGGCAAACTGCCGGCGTTTCATGTTCATGGATGATCCTCCTCCGATTGCGCCAGATTTTGTAGCACAATTTTCTGACTATAAGCCGATTTCGTCACTCGAGCGTATTACAATCCGCTTGTCAAGCAACCCGTTCATGTTGACATGCGCCTTGCAATGGACAAGTTTGTAGTACAATTTTTGCGCGCATGCAGCGCGGCCCCATGCAAGAGCCCACCCAGGACAAGGACGGCAAACCCTCATGCAGACCCCCATGCAGACGGCGGAAAGCAAGGTCATGGCGACAGAGCGCGTGGCGGCCTCCCTGCGGGCCGAGATCCTGTCCGGCACGCTGCAACCGGGCGCCCGTCTGGGCGAGGTGGCGCTTGCGGGCCGGTTTCAGGTCAGCCGCGGCCCGGTGCGTGCCGCCTTGCAGGACCTCAGCGAAAGCGGGCTCGTCGCCATCGTGCCGAACAGCGGCGCGCGGGTGCGCGAGGTCGGGCGCGAGGATGCCCGCGCGCTTTATCAGGTGCGCGCCGCCCTCGAGGCCGAGGCCGCCCGGCTGGCCGCCGCCCGCGCCGATGCGGTCAGCGCCGGATCGTTCCGCGCCCTGCTCGACCAGCACGCCCGCGACGTGGCCGCCCATCCCGAGGGCGCCTATCTGCAGGGCAGCGGCGACCGGGACTTTCACATCGTCATCGCCCGCGTCGCCGGCAACCCGATCATCCTGCGCTACCTGACCCGCGAGCTCTATCCGCAGCTTCTGCTGCTGCGGCTCAAGCATCGCAACGTGACCGGCCGCGGCGCCACCGCGCTGCGCGAACACGAACGCATCTCGGAGGCCATCGCCGCGGGCGATGCCGAGGTCGCGGGCATCCTGATGCACCGCCATATCCAGAACAGCTGGGCCGCGCTCGAGGCGCAACTGTCCGGCCCCGAGGAGGAAGATCGTTGACCCAGACCGCCATTCCCGCCGCCTTCCTCCGCGGCGGCACCTCGAAAGCCGTGGTGCTGAAACGCGCCGACCTGCCCGCCGACGAAGCCGCCTGGCCCGCGCTTTTCGCCGCGATCATGGGCTCGCCCGATCCGAACAAGCGGCAACTGGACGGCATGGGCGGCGGGATCTCGTCGCTCAGCAAGGTCTGCGTGATCGGCCCGCCGACCCGCGAGGATGCCGATATCGACTATACCTTCGCCCAGATCGGCGTGACCACCGACGCCGTCGATTTCTCGGGCAATTGCGGCAACATGAGTTCCGCCATGGGCCCCTTCGCCTATGACGAGGGGCTGGTCGCGGGTCCCCGCGACGGCGAGGCCGTGGTGCGCATCCACAACACCAATTCCGGCAAGATCATCCGCGCCCGGTTCGCCGTGGCGGGCGGCCGCGCGACGGTCTCGGGCGATCTGGAAATCCCCGGCGTCACCGGCACCGGCGCCCCGGTCGCGCTCGATTTCCTCGACCCCGCGAACACGTGCGGCCATGGCGCCCTGCCGACCGGACGCATCTGCGACCGGATGGTCCTGTCGGACGGGCGCGCGGTGACGGTGACGATGATCGACGCCGCCGTGCCCTCGGTCTTCGTGGCCGCCGCCGATCCGGGCGGCGACACCTGCGCCCATCCCGAGGCCATCGATGCCGATACCGCGCTGATGGACCGGCTGGAAGAGATCCGCCAGCGCGCCTCGGTCGCGATGCGGCTTGCCCCCGACATGGCGGCCGCCGCGGCGCGCATCGCGACGCCCAAGGTCGCGATGGTGGGACCCCCGGCCGCCTATCGCGACCTGTCGGGGCAAATCCATCCCGCCGAGGGCCATGACCTCCAGATCCGGATGATTTCGGCCGGACAGGCGCATCGCGCGGTGCCGGTCACCGGCGCGCTGGCGCTGGCCTCGGCGGCGGTGCTGCCGGGGTCGGTGGTGGCCGGGCAATGCGGCCCCGGGGCCGACCCCGAGAAGCTGCGGATCGGCACCCCCAGCGGCATCGTCACCGTCGGCGCGACCCGCGACCCCGCCAGCGGCCAGATCCTTGCCGCGCGCATCCTGCGCACCCAGCGGCGGTTGATGGATGGCAGGGTCTACGCCCCCTGCCCCGCCGCCAGGACCTGACACCCCCCAAGACCCACCGCTCCCAGGCACAGAGACCACAGAAAGACGAGGCACCATGCTCAATCACGACGTCAACCGCGGCTTCCGGAACCGGATCGCACAGGGCGGCGCCCTGCTCCTGCCGGGCGCGGCCAATGCGCTGGCCGCGCGGATCATCGAGGATCTCGGCTTCGAGGCGGTCTATCTGTCCGGCGCGGGCCTGACCAATACCTATCTGGGCATGCCCGATCTCGCCTTCGTCAGCCTGCCCGAGATCGCCCAGCATACCGCCACCATCCGCGATGCGACCGACCTGCCGATCGTCGTCGATGCCGATAACGGCTTCGGCAACGCGCTGAACGTGCGCCACACGATCCGCACCCTCGAACGCGCGGGCGCCAGCGCGATCCAGCTCGAGGACCAGAAGACGCCCAAGCGCTGCGGCCATTTCTCGGGCAAGGAGGTCGTGCCGCTGGCCGAGGCCCGCTCGCGGATCAAGGCCGCGGTCGATGCCCGGCAGGATGCGAACACGCTGATCGTCGCCCGCACCGATGCCCGTGCCACCGACGGCTATACCGAGGCGCTGGACCGCGCCGCGGCCTTCGTCGAGGACGGCGCCGACATCACCTTCGTCGAGGCCCCCCAAAGCGTCGAGGAACTGGCCGGTATCCCCAAGGCCCTGCCCGGCACGCCGCAGATCGTCAATCTGGTGGTCGGCGGCAAGACCCCGATCCTCGATCTGGCCGAGCTGGACGGGATGGGCTTCAAGCTGGTGCTGTACGCCAATGTGGCGCTGCAATCGGCGGTCTACGGCATGCAAAAGGCGCTGGGTCAGCTGCGCGAACAGGGGCGGATGGACGAATCGGGCCCGCTGGCGGGCTTCCTCGAACGCCAGCGCGTGGTCCGGAAGGACTTCTTCGACGATCTGGAAAAGCATTACGCCTTCTGATCGGCCCCGGGGGGCGGGTCCCTGTGGCCCCCCTCCCCTCGCCTGCCCCGGCGGGGCCGGGCTAGGGGCCGTTCCGGCGGCCGCACCGGCCTGCGGCCAGCGTGCGGCAGATATCAAGCACCAGCGCGCCAAAGCCGCCCGCGAGTCCGAAGCTCACCGAGGCGGCCGGGTCCGCGCCCCCGGACAGAAGGGCATGCCCCGCCGCGACGACGGCGGCGGACAGGAAGACCGCCCTGACGGTCGATGCCCGGCCGGTTTTCATCTCGCTGTCATCCCGGGGTCCTCCGGCGCTCAGGCGAAGGAGAAGCGGTGATAGTTCTTCTTCACCGACACGATGAAGGCCGCCCCGCAATAGAGCCATCCGACCACCGGAACGGCCTTCAGCGCCAGCCGCCACGAAAGTTTCCGGATCGCCCGGCGCTTGATCTCGGCCCAGGCCGCGCTGGCGACGAACAGCTTGAAGACCCCCTCGCCCAGTTCGACGACCTCCTGCCAGTCCTTGCTGGAAATACGCGCGACCAGGTCTTCCAGCGCCGTGCGCAACCCCGGGTCGCTGTCGATCAGCGCCACGATCAGGCTGGCATCGCCGATGGAAATGCCCATGGTTTCCAGAAGGATATCGGCCGCGACGATCAGATCGGTATCGGGCCGTCCGGCCACGGGCCCGGCATAGGCCGGGATGGCGGGAATGCTTGCCGGGGTCACGAGATCGGGCGACGGCGCCAGCGGCACGCCCTCGGCGGCCAGCATCGCGACCACGGTCCGCTGCGCGGCCAGCCCGCCTTGGTCGAAGCCAAGCGGAACGAGGTCGGGCAAGGCTTCGGGAAGGCCCGCCAGATAGGCCGTGGCCGTGTCGGCGGTGGCGAACCGGCCGGTCTCGCGGGCCAGAGCCAATGTCTGCCGTCGCGCGTCGAAATCGGTCTTCAGGAAGTCGATGAGGGCGAAGTCGATTTCCTCAAGCGCGATCCCGACCGCGAAATCCCGGACCCTGCGCGCCTCTTCGATGGCCAGCGCCAGGGCGCGATAGTCGTCGGCCCCCTGCCCGAAGACCGGTGCGGCGCGGGCCGCGATCAGGCCTGCACCGGCCCCCAGCACCAGCCGCCGGGTCATGCGACGCCCCGCTTCCGGGGCGGGCGGTTCCCTCTCCATCCTGTCCCTCCCTGTTTCCCGGGGGCAGGATAGCGCGATTCCCGCGGTTTCTGCCCGGCTTTCTGCCCCGACCTTCCCCGCGGGGAAGGTCCGGCCGGTCAGTGGATGACCTCGACCCGGGCGATACTCGGGTCGGCCCGGCGCACAGCGGCGGTCAGCGCCTGGATCAGATGGGTCGCGATATAGCTCTGGCAGAAGGCCGAGGGCGCCGACAGCACCAGGGTCCCCTGCCCTCTTTCGACCTCGGTCAGCCGCGCGAGCCAGGCCCGGAAGATCGCGGGCTGTTCCTCGGACAGGATCGCCCGGGCGCGGCCCCAGACCCCCTCTGCCTCTTCGGGAAGACTGACCGCGGGCCGCAGCCGCACGACCTTGCCGGCGGGGTCCGGTTCGGGCGGACGGGCGCCCAGACGGGCAACGAAATCCTCGCCGATCAGCGGCCAGCACGGCCGGGTGTCCTCGGCGATCTGCAGCGTGTCGAGCCGGTAGGTGCTGATCCGGCCCCGGCTGCCGCGGGTCTTCTGCACCAGCCAGCCTGCGGCGCGCAGGCGGGCCATCTCGCGTTTGACGGTGCGTTCGTCGCAGGACCAGAGCCGCGCGATCTCGCGCTGGCCGACGCACAGCTCGTCGCGCTGCCAGTTGTAGCGCGTGGTGATCAGGGCCATGAGGCGCAGCGTGCGGGTCTGCGTGGCCCTGTCGCCCGCCAGGCCATGGGCGGCCAGCGCCGACAACAGATCGTATTTCCGCGATGCGGCCTGCACTCCGACGGGCTTGACACTCTGCATGGCCTTACCTGTTCGCCCCCGGTTCTTCGACGGGGGGTCCGACTGCTCCGGGCGTGGTGCCTCTGGTTTTCGACGGCGTATTCAACGCTCTTTCGTTGATGTCGCCCATTTACGTCCGGGGTTTCGATTCTGTCAAGCGGCGGGCGCAACGGCGGCCGGCGATCCCGATTTCGAAAGACTGACTCAGGGTATCTCTGGTATTGGGGGTCACCCTGACTGTCCCCTTGAATCGCGGTTTTGTCCCCCAATCCGTAGAGGTCGCCACGCGGCTGTCCCCTAGATCGGCCGCGCCTTGGCGGGGCCCTGCCCCGGTCGGCCGGGACGCCGATTCGCCCGGAGCCGCGGTGGCCGTGCCCAACCGACAGGCGAAACCTTCCCCGCGGGGAAGATTGCGGCAGAGGTAACTTGGATTTTGCATTTTTGCAAGATTGGGCGTATTTCAGGATAAGAACCCAATTTGCGTTGAGGCAGAGCATGTACACCCATACGGATCTGGCCCGGCTCCAGTCCCAGTCCCTGAAGATGCAGGGATGGATCCGGCAGCACACCTTCAGCCCGGAGAACTCCAAGCAGCTGCGCCGCTTCTCGTCCTGGGAGGTGGCCGAGCTGATCCTGAAGATCAACCAGTCGACCTTTCGCGGCAAACTGGCCGCCGATCCCAGCCTTCCCGGCGGCGAGGTTGAGGAGGACGGGCGCCAGCGCTGGTTCTCGCTCGAAGAGATCAACGAGTTGCGCCGCCGGATGAAGGCCAACCGGAAAAGCCTGATGCCGCCGCGCCCGCCGGGCAAGCGCGCCTTCCGCGCCGCGGTCGCGAACTTCAAGGGCGGCGCGGGCAAGTCGACCGTGGCGCTGCATCTGGCGCATGCCGCCGCACTCGACGGCTACCGGGTGCTGGTCGTCGATTTCGACCCGCAGGCGACGCTGAGCCATTCCATGGGGCTGACCGATGTCAGCGAGGATTACACCGTCTGGGGGATCATGGCGCGCGACCTGATCCGCGAGACCGACCGGATGAACTCGGCGGTCACGGGGGCGGCCAGCGGCACCGCCCTGCCCGAGCGCAAGCTGCCCGCCTCGCTGCGCGACATGGGGCTCGACGAGCTGCGCCATGCCGATTTCATCCAGAAGACCTGCTGGTCGACGATCGACATCGTGCCCTCCTGCGCCAACGCGGCCTTCGTCGAGTTCGCCAGCGCCCAGTACCGCCACCTGAACCCGGAATGGACCTTCTTCGCCGCCGTCTCGCGCTATCTCGACGGGATCGCGGACGACGATTACGACCTGATCCTTTTCGACTGCCCGCCCGCCATCGGCTATCAGTCGATGAACGCGGTCTTCGCGGCCGACATGCTGTATATCCCCTCGGGGCCGGGCTACTGGGAATATGACAGCACCACGTCCTTCATCGGGCAGCTGTCCGAGGCGCTGGAGGATCTGGCCGCCGGATTCGGAAGCACCTTCCCCGCGGGGAAGGTTTCGCTGCCGAAATCCTTCGTCGACATCCGCTTTCTGATGACTCGCTACGAGCCCGGCAACGACCTGCACCGCGCGATGCTGGAAGCCTTCCGCAAGGTTTTCGGCGATCATGTGACCACGCATCCGGTCGAGATGACCCGCGCGGTCGAGCAGTCGGGGCGGTTCCTGAGTTCGGTCTACGAGATCGACTACCGCAACATGACCCGCGAAACCTGGCGCCGCGCCAGGGCCAGTTTCGACCGCGCCTATGAAGAGTTCCGCGGCACCGTGCTGGCCGGCTGGGACAAGATCTGAGGAGACGCCGATGGTCAGGAAGAAACGCCGCATGTTCGATATCGACATGCCCGAGGACTTGCCCGCCGAACGGTCGGCCGAGGTCCCGAACCCGCCGGGCGCCGAAACGCCCGCGGCCGTGCCAGAGACGAAAACCTTCCCCGCGGGGAAGGTCGGTGACCCGTCCGGGGCCGCGCGCCGCCGCGGCCCGATGGCCACGGCGATCGGCGAAACCGCCCATTCGGCCCGCGAACGGCAAGAGATCGAGGCCCGGATCCGGGCCGAGAACGACGCGCTGGCCCATGAGCATGTGCGGCTGAAACGGCTTGGTCTGGTGCTGGAGAGCATTCCGCTGGAGGCGGTCGATACCGCCAAGCTGGTGCGCGACCGCAAGCCCGGCGCGGACCCCGAGCTGGAGGATCTGAAGGCCTCGATCGTCTCGATCGGGCTGTCGAACCCGATCCGGGTCGAGGCGGCGGGGCAGGGGCGGTATGAACTGATCCAGGGCTACCGGCGTCTCGCGGCCTACAAGGCGCTGCTGGCCGAGACCGGCGATGCCGAGGCCTGGGGCACGATCCCGGCCGCGGTCATGCCGGAGGGCGAGGGGATCGAGACGCTTTATCGCCGGATGGTCGACGAGAACCTGGTGCGCAAGGACATCTCGTTCTACGAGATGGCCCAGCTTGCGGTCGATTACGCCGCCGATCCCGCGACCCCCGAGACCGATCCCGACCGCGCGGTGGCCTTGCTGTTCAAGTCGGCCCGCTACCAGAAGCGCAGCTATATCCGCGGCTTCATCAAGGTGGTCGAGCGGATGAAGGGCATCCTGGCCTATCCCGAGGAGCTGCCGCGCGCGCTGGGGCTGGCGCTGGCGCAGCGGCTGGAGGAGGACCCGGAGTGCCGCGCCGCCATCGCCGAGACGCTGAAGGGTTGGGAGGGGCGCACCGTGGCCGACGAGCTGGCCGCGATCCGGCAGCAGCTTGGTGTCGAGGCCGGGGCCGAGGAGGACCCGCGCGCCGCCCCGAAGCCCGCGCCGAAACGGGCGGGCGGCAGCAAGGCCAAGACCAGCTTTCAGCTGAACCGCAAGGAGGGGCGGGCGCGCTGTACCGCCGCCGACGGGCGGCTGGAGATCCGCCTGCCCCGGGACTTCTCGACCATCGACCGGCGGCGGCTGGAAGAGGCCGTGCGGCAGATGCTGGACCGGCTGGAGTGACCCCGGCGGCGGGGCAGGGACCTTCCCCGCGGGGAAGGTTTGCGGCGGCGGGGGCGCGGCCCCGATCTTGCCCGGATCTTGCCTGACGCGGCGGGCGCCTGTAGGATGCGTGCGGGCCATGCGCATGAAGCGAGAGGATAGATGGGGCGTGTCAAGGTGAACCTGACCATCGATTCGGCGGTGTCCGAAGAGGCGCGGGCGCTGGGGCTGAACATGTCGCGGCTGGCCGAAGAGGCCATCGCCGCCGCCGCGCGGGCCGAGCGCAACCGGCTTTGGCGCGAGGAAAACCGCGCTGCCATCGAGGCCTATGCGGACGAGGTCGGCACGGCCGGGCTGCCGCTGGCGCGCTACCGCAGCTTCTGAGCGGGGCAGGGGATGGCGCAGTTCGATGTCTACCGCCTGGCGGGCGACCTGCTTGTGGTCGATCTGCAGACCGATCTGATCGGGATCGAGGCCTCGCGCCTCGTGGCGCCCCTGCGCGAGGCGGGGCGCTATGCCGCCTTTCCGGGCCTGACGCCGCGCGTCGAGATCGCGGGCGCGGCCTATATCGTCCGCGTGCAGGAACTGGCCGCGGTCCCGGGGGCCGAGCTGCGCGACCGCGTCGGGTCGCTGGCCGAGGCGCGCGACGCGCTGAAGCGCGCGCTCGACATCCTGATCGACGGGGTCTGACCGGCTCGGTCTGATCGGCCGGGGCCGGTCAGAGCAAAAGCGACATCGGGTCTTCGAGCCCCTTCCGGATTTCGGCCAGAAGCTGCGCCCCGAGCGCGCCGTCGACCGAGCGGTGATCGACCGAGAGCGTCAGGCTCATCACCGGGGCCAGCACGATCTGATCGCCCCGCCCTATGGGGCGACGTTCGGCTGCGCCCGCCGCGAGGATGCAGCTTTGCGGCGGATTGACGATGGCCGAGAAGCTGCGCACCCCGTACATGCCGAGGTTCGAGACCGAGAAGCCGCCGCCCTGATAGTCCTCGGGTCTCAGCGTGCCGGCGCGGGCGCGGGCGGCCAGATCCTTCATCTCGGCCGAGAGCGTGCCGAGGCTCATCCGGTCGGCGCCGCGCAGGATCGGCGTCATCAGCCCGCCATCGGTGGCGACCGCGACCGCGATATCGATGGTCGAAAGCTGCCAGATCTCGTCGCCGCGCCAGATCACATTGGCCTCGGGCAGCCGGGCGAGCGCACGGGCCGCGGCCTTGACGATGAAGTCGTTGACCGAGATCCGCGCGGCGCCCTCGCGGCCGTCGTTGACCTGCGTGCGCAGGGTCAGCAGCGCCTCGAGATCGGCCTCGGCTTCGAGGTAGAAATGCGGGATGGTCTGCTTGGCCTCGACGAGGCGGCGGGCGATGGTGCGGCGCATCTGCGAGACGGGCCGCGCCTCATAGGGGCCGAGGCCGGGCGGAATCGGGGCCGTTTCGGGCGCGGATACCGCCATGGTTTCGGCCGTGGTTTGGGGTGGCGCGCTGTCGATCAGTCGCTCGATATCGACCCGGACGATGCGGCCCTTCGGCCCCGAGCCCGACAGCCCGTCGAGCGTCAGCCCGGCCTGCGTCGCCAGCCGACGGGCCAGCGGCGAGGCGCGGGGGCGGTCGGGGTCGGCCGCAGGGGTCATGCCGGGGGCCAGCGCGGCGGGGGCTGGTTCCGGGGCTGGCGCAGCCGGGGCGGGCTCGGGGGCCGAGTCCTCCGGAAGGGACTCGCCCTCGGCCAGCAGGACCGCGATCACCTGGCCGACATCGGCCCGGGCGCCCGCCTTGACGGCGAGGCGGCCGACGCGGCCCTCGGCCTCGGCCTCAAGCTCCATCGTGGCCTTGTCGGTCTCGACCTCGGCCAGCGGCTGGCCCTTCTCGACCCGGTCGCCGGGGGCGACCAGCCAGGCGGCGATGACGGCATCTTCCATCCCGGCCGAAAGCGCGGGCAACGTAAGCTCGGTGGCCATGTCGATCTCCTTGTCCGTGGGTTCAGGCTCTGTGGGCGCGGGCGGTCATTCGGCGGCGAGGGGCAGGCCCTGATCGGCCATCGCCGCGCGGATCGCCCGGGCGATATCGGCGGGACGGGCACAGGCCGCGGCTTCGAGCACCTTCGAGATCGAGGGCGAGGCCTCGCCGCCCGTCACCCGCTGCACCGGCTGGTCGAGCCAGTCGAAGACCCGGCGCTGCAGCTCGTCGGCCAGCATCCCGCCATAGGAGGTGCCGCGCGCGCCCTGCTCGACGATCAGCACATTGTTGGTCTTGCGGATCGAGGCCTCGATGGTTTCCCAGTCGAGGCTGGCGCGGTCGAGGCTGCGCAGATCGATGATCTCGGCATCGACGCCCAGATCCTCGACCACCTGGCGGGTCTTCTCGACCATGGCCAGATAGGTCAGGATCGTCAGCCGCGCGCCCGGGCGCACCACCTTGGCCTTGCCGAGCGGGATGCAGTAATCGAGATCGTCGACGGGGGCCGCGCCTTTCGAGGCGTAGAGATCGACATGTTCGATCACCAAGACCGGGTCGTCGCAGCGCAGCGCCGAATTCATCAGCCCGACATAGTCGAACGGCGTCGAGGGCGCGACGATGCGCCAGCCCGGGGCGGTGGCGAAGATGCCCGCCGGGTCCATCGAATGCTGCGAGCCGTAGCCCGTGCCCATCGCGACCTTGGTGCGCAGCACCAGCGGCATCGGGCTGTCGCCGCCGAACATGTGCCGCGCCTTGCCGATCTGGTTGAAGACCTGATCCGCCGCGACCCACATGAAATCGGGATACATGAACTCGATCACCGGGCGCACGCGGCCATCGGCGGCCATCCCGGCGGCCAGCCCGGTAAAGGCGTTCTCGGCGATGGGGGTGCCGAGGCAGCGGTCGGGGAAGTCCTGCGACAGCCCCCGCGTCGCGCCGTTGGTGCCGCCCTTCAGCCGGTGCACATCCTCACCCAGCACGACGATGCGCTCGTCGGTGTCCATTCGCCGGTGCATGACATTGGCCACCGCGTCGATGAATTTGGCATTGGCATCGAGCGCGCCCGAGAAGCTGTCTTCTTCCTCGTAGCGGGCGCCGTCCATCTCGCTCAGATCGCCGCGCAGCCCGGCATCGCGGAAGCTTTCCTCGGGCCAGAGCGACGGGATGACCCGGGTCTTGCCCTCGACGGTCTCGGTCAGCTCGCCCGCGATCTCTTCCATCATCGCCGCGCAGCGGGCCCGCAGCCCCGCCACCGCGTCCTCGCCGATGATCTGGCGGGTCTGCAACAGCCCGGCCAGCCCCTCGATCGGGTCGCGGGCGCGCCATTCGGCCTCTTCGGCCTTGTCGCGATAGCCGAAGGCCGAGCCGGGCAGGGGGCCGTTCTGGTGGAAATAGCGGTAGAGATCGGCCTCGATCACCACCGGACCCTCGCCCGCGCGCATGATCCGGTTGGCCTCATGCGAGGCGATCAGGACCGACAGCGCATCCATCCCGTCGACCTTGAAGGCGGGGATGCCGAAGCCGAGGCCCCGGGCCGAAAGCCGCGGCTCGGCGGTGGCCTCGCTGACATGGGTCGAGACGGCGTAGCGGTTGTTTTCTATGAAGAAACAGATCGGCAGTTTCCAGGCTGCGGCCAGGTTCATGGTTTCGAGAACCGACCCGATATTGACCGCGCCATCGCCGAAATAGGTGTAGACGACATCGCCGGTTCCGGCCTGCTGATGCGCCCAGGCCGCGCCCGCGGCCATCGGCACGCCGCCGCCCACGATGGCATTGGTGCCAAGGTTTCCGGCCTCGGCCCAGCGAAGATGCATCGACCCGCCCCGGCCCCGGCAGAAGCCCTGCGCAAGGCCCATGATCTCGGCGAGCGTCTTCTTCGACAGATCGCGGATCTCGCCGTCGAACTCGGCCTCGGGGTCGATCCCCGCCTCGGCGACATAGGCCAGCGCCTTGGCCAGGAACTGGTGATGCGCCCGGTGCGAGCCGTTGACCTGGTCGGTCGGCCGCATCGCCAGCGCCGAGCCGACAGCGCCGCCTTCCTGGCCGATGGCGGAATGGGCGGGGCCATGGACGAGGCCGCGTCCTGCGAGGTCCAGCACCTTTTCCTCGAAGGCGCGGATCAGGCAGAGCTGGGACAGCATGGTGCGCCCGGTCTCGGGGTCGAGCGCAGTGCGGTCGGCCTCGGTCGCGCGGATCTCGCGCCAGGGGGCCAGCGGGGTGAGGTCGGTGAAATCGGGCATGAGGGGGCTCCGGGGATAGGGGGTCAGGCGGCGAGGAAGCCGCCATCGACGGGCAGCACGGTGCCGGTGATGAAGCTTGCGCGGTCCGAGGCGAGGAAGAGGATGGGGGCGACGAGTTCTGCCTGGGTCCCGATCCGGCCCAGCATGGCGCGGGTCAGGAACCAGTCGGCACCGCCAGGGCGGGCGAGCTGGGCATTGGCCATCTCGCTGTCCATGATGCCGGGGGCGACGGCGTTGACGCGGACGCCGTGCGGGGCCAGATCGCGGGCCATGGCCTGGGTCAGCGAGCGGATCGCGCCCTTGGAGGTCACGTAACCGGCGGTCGAGCCGCCCGCGACGAAGCCCGCGACCGAAGACAGCTGCACCACATTGCCGCGCCGGGCGATCAGGGCCGGGGTCAGGGCGCGGGCCACGTTGAAGGCACCGCCCAGATTGACGGCGATCACCCGGTCCCAGACCTCGGCCTGGGCAGGCTCGTCGAAGGCGGCGCGGCCCGCGACGCCCGCATTGCTGACCAGCACGTCGAGCCCGTCAAGCGTTGCCGCCAGCGCCTCGACGGCCGCGCGGTCGGTGACATCGAGCGGGATCGCGCGGGCCGTCAGCCCACGCGCGCTCAGGGCATCCGCGGTTGCGGCAAGCGTTTCCGGGTCGATATCGGCCAGAAGCGTCTCGGCCCCGGCCTCGGCGAAGCCCTCGGCAATGGCGGCGCCAAGGCCCCGGCCCGCGCCGGTGACAAGCACCCGTTTTCCCTGGAAATCGGTCATGGGTCTCTCCTCAGGCCATGTGCAGGCCGCCATTGACCTGCAGCGTCTCGCCGGTGATGAACCCGGCCGCGTCGGAACAGAGAAAGGCGATGGCGGCGGCCACTTCCCCGGGCTGGCCCAGCCGTTTCAGGGGCGTGTTGGCCAGCGTCGCCTCGGCCCGGGTCTTCATGTAATCGCCGATCATCGGGGTCTCGATGATGCCGGGCGCGATGCCGTTGACGCGGGTCGCGGGCCCCAGCTCGTGGGCGAGGCTGCGGGTCAACGACACCATCGCGCCCTTCGAGGCGGCGTAATGCGCATTGGTCAGCGCGCCGCGATAGGCCGCCATCGACGAGAGCGTGACGATGGAAGAGCCATCACGCAGATGCGGCACCGCGCGGCGCAGCAGGTAGAACACCCCGTCGAGATTGATCGAGAGCGTCCGGCGCCAGGCGGCATCGGTCATGTCCGCGAAGGGTTCGGCCAGGTAGATGCCGGCCGATGGCACGATGTGGTCGATGCCGCCGAACGCGGCCACGGCCTCGTCGACCAGCGCCTGGGCGGCATCGGGATCGGCGGCGTCGATCTGCTGGCAGATCCGCGCGCCCGGTCCGGGCAGGGTGGCGGCGAAGGCCTCGAGCGGCGCGAGATCGCGATCGGCCAGAAGAAGATGCGCGCCGCCTGCGGCGAAGATCCGGGCGACCTCGCGGCCGATGCCGCCATTGGCGCCGGTCAGGATCAGCGACCGTCCGGTGAAATCGAATGAGGTGGTTGCGCGCGCCCGGGGCGTGCGGTGGCGGTCGGGCATCGCCGATCCTCCCTGATGGCTGCCGTTGGTCGGGACAGTTGCATAAATTGGTCGGACCAGTCAACATGACTCCTGCGTCCTTTTGCGGGAAGACCGGCGGGAGACTGTATCTTCATCCAATGCAACAAGGGTGTTAGGCTTGGCCGATCCGGTCTGACCGGTTGGCACGGCACAGCGAAGGAAGGACGGTGGCATGGGCAGGGACCTGCCGGACGATATCGCGGCACGGCTGGGCCAGAGGCTTGCGGGCGGCGAATTCGGGGCCGGGGAACGGCTGCCGAGCGAACGCGCGCTGGCGGCCGAATACGGGGTGTCGCGGGCGGTGGTGCGCGAGGCGCTGTCGCATCTGAAATCCGACGGGCTGGTCGAGGCCCGGGCCGGGTCGGGCGTCTTCGTCACCGGGAATCGCGAGGCGCGGGCCTTCCGGATGGCCGGGGTCGATCTCGATGGCACCGAGGCGCTGGCGCAGGTGATGGAGCTGCTCGAGGCGGTCGAGGTGGCGGCGACGCGCTCGGCCGCGCTGCACCGGGACGCGGCGGATCTGAAGGCGATCCGGCGGGCGCTGATCGGGATGGAATATGCCATCGCCAGCGACGAGCTGGGCGACGAGGAGGATTTCGCCTTTCATCAGGCCATCGTCGAGGCCACCCATAACCCGCATTTCGTGTCGCTCTGCAAGCATCTGGAATTCGGCGCGCGCGACGTGATCCGGAAGGCCCGCGCCAATACCCGCGCCAACCTGTCGGATCTGCTGGACGCGGTGCAGGCCGAACATCAGGCGATCTACCGCGCCATTGCCGAGGGCGATCCGGAGGCCGCCGCCGCCGCCGCCGCGCGCCATCTGCGCAATGCGGCCGAACGAACCCAGCTGTACCGGCGCCGGGAGCGCGGCGCATGAGCGGGGTGCATGAGGGCGGCTGCCTCTGCGGCGCGGTGCGGTTCCGCGTCACCGGCGACTTCGAGCATTTCTTCCTGTGCCATTGCGCGCGCTGCCGCCATGACAGCGGCTCGGCCTTCGCGGCGACGCTGTTCTCGGGGGCGGCGCGGCTCGACTGGCTAGCCGGGCGGGAAGAGGTGCGGACCTTCCGGCTGGAGGGTACCCGCCATGGGCGGGCCTTTTGCGGGCGCTGCGGCTCGGCTTTGCCGCTGGAGACCGAGGGCGCGGGGCTGGCGGTGCCGGCCGGATGCCTTGACGGCCATCCGGGGATCGCGCCCGGGGCGCATATCTGCTGGGCCGATCGCGCGGTCTGGGAGGATGCGCTGGAGCACGCCCCCCGGCTTGCGGGGCTGCCGGGCGCGGAGTGAACTCCGGAAGGGGGCGCCGCCCTCCCTGTCGGAAGGACGGCGCCGGGGGACGGGCCGGGGCGCGGAAAGCCCGGTCGGGCCGGGAGGGAGCGCCGCGCCGCTTTGGCCCGTTTTCCGTTGAGCCGTATCTCGGCCGCGCTCAGATCGCGGCGGTGACGGTCATGGTCGAGAGATAGGCCTCGATCCCCTCGATCCCGCCTTCCGAGCCGTAGCCCGAATCGAGCACGCCGCCGAACGGGGTTTCGGGCAGGGCGAGGGCGAAATGGTTGATGCCCAGCATCCCCGATTTCAGCCGGTCCTGAACCTCCTGCGAAACCTCCATCGAGCGGGTGAAGAGATAGGCGCCCAGCCCCACCGGCAGCCGGTTGGCCTCGGCCAGCGATGCCTCAAGGCCCTCGCTGCGGATCACCAGCGCGATCGGGCCGAAGGGTTCCTCGGTCATCGCCAGCATCTCGGGGGTCATGCCCGAAACCACGGTGGGGGCGAAGAAATTGCCGATATTGCCGACGCGCGCGCCGCCGGTTTCGACCTTGGCGCCCTTGGCTTCGGCATCGGCGACCATCTCGGCCACCTGGGTCAGCTGGGCCTTCTGGGTCAGCGGCCCCATCTGGGTGCCCTCTTCCAGCCCGTCGCCCAGTTTGAGCGCGGCCGCGCCCTCGGCCAGACGGGCAACGAAGGCGTCATGCACCGCATCGTCGACGATGAAGCGGGTGGGCGAGACGCAGACCTGGCCCGCGTTGCGGTATTTCCACTGCACCGCCATCGGCACCAGCCGGTCGAGATCGGCATCGGCCGCGACGATGACGGGACCATGGCCGCCCAGTTCCATCGTCACCTTCTTGAGGTGCTGGCCCGCCTGGGCCGCGACGATGCGGCCGACCCGGGTCGAGCCGGTCAGCGAGACCTTGCGGATCTCGGGGGCCGCGATCAGCGCGTCGGAAATCTCGGAGGTCTTGCCCCAGACGACCGAGATCGCGGCCGGGGGCAGGCCCGCATCGAGCAGCGCCTGGCCGATCATCCAGGCGGTGCCGGGGGTTTCCGAGGCCGGCTTGATCACCACCGAACAGCCCGCACCAAGCGCCGGGGCGACCTTCTGCATGGTGTTCCAGGCCGGGAAGTTCCAGGGCGTGAAGCAGGCCACCGGCCCGGCGGGCTTCTTCAGCACGCTGATATGGATCGAGGGCGCGCGCGAGGGCACGATCCGGCCATAGACGCGGCGGCCCTCTTCGGCGAACCAGTCCAGAAGATCGGCCGAGCCCAGCCATTCGCCCCGGGCCTCGGCCAGCGGCTTGCCCTGTTCGAGCGTCATCACACGGGCGGCCCGGTCGGCGCGCTCGCGCATCAGGTCGGCGGCGCGGCGCATCACCTTCGAGCGGTCGTAGGGCGACAGCGCCGACCAGTCGGCAAAGCCCTTCAGCGACAGCCGCGCGGCCTCTTCGGCCTCGGCCCGGCCCGCGCGCGGGATCGTCGCGAGGTCCTGCCCGTTGGCGGGGTTCGACACGGTCATCGTGCCTTCGCTGGCGGTGGCGCGGGCCTCGCCGCCGAGGATGAGGGTCAGGTCGGGATACATATGGGTCTCCATCCGGTTTCGGGGGCTGTTTCGGGGCTCAGCCCGCCGGGATCAGGTCTTGGGCGGCCTTCTGCGCGATCATCATCACCGCCGCCTGGGTGTTGCCCGACACCATCTCGGGCATGACCGAGGCATCGGCCACGCGCAGCCCGGCGATGCCCCGGACCGTCAGGTCGGGAGCGACCACCGCGCCAGGGTCGGTGCCCATGCGGCAGGTTCCGGCGGCGTGATAGATGGTCTGCCCGTTGGCGCGCGCGAATTCCAGCCAGTCGGCATCGCCCCGGCAATCGGGTCCCGGGCTGAGTTCGCGCACCCGGTAGGCATCCATGGGGGCCTGCCCGACGATGGCGCGGCCCAGCTTCATGCCGTCGACCATGGCGCGGCGATCCTCTTCGGCATCGAGGAAATTCGGCCGGATTTCGGGTTGCACCGCGATGTCGGGCGAGGTGGCATGGATCGAACCGCGCGATTGCGGGCGCAGCTGGGTCACGCCCAGCGTCATGCCGGGGAAGCGGTCGAGCTTGCGCTCGGCGGCATTGGCGTAGCTGGCATGCATGAAGAAATACTGCACATCGGGCCGGTCGAGACCTTCGCGCGAGCGCAGGAAGCCATGCGCGAGCCCGGTGCCGTAGGTCAGGACGCCCCGCCGGTTCAGCGCGTATTTCGCGACCTCGCCCAGCACCTTGGGAAAGCGCGTCAGCTCGTTCAGCGTGACGGGGTGCGAGACGCGCCAGTTCATGCGGGTGCAGAAATGGTCGAGATAGTTCTCGCCGATGCCGGGCAGGTCGTGGACGACCTCGATGCCAAGCGCGCGCAGCCGGTCGGCATCGCCGATGCCCGACAGTTCCAAGAGTTGCGGGGTCTGGACGGCGCCCGCGGTCAGGATCACCTCGCTTGCCAGGATGGTCAGCGGGCCGCCGGGACGGGCCAGGGTGACACCGGTCGCGCGGCGGCCCTCCAGCAGGATGCGGGTGGCGCGGGCATGGGTCAGGACGGTCAGGTTGGGGCGGCGGCGCGCCTGCGCCAGCCAGGCGCGGGCGGCCGAGTGACGCTCGCCGCGCTCCTGGTTGACCTGATACCAGCCGACGCCCTCTTGCCCCGCGCCGTTATAGTCGGGGTTGAAGCGCTGGCCCTGGGCCGCGGCGGCGTCGAGGAAGGCCTGTCCGACAGGGTTTTTCTCGACCACCTCGCAGACGGGCAGGGGGCCGTCCTTGCCGCGCATGCCGTCCGGGTCGGGCCCCGCCCAGCGTTCGAGTGCGCGGAAATGCGGCAGCACATCGGCCCAGCCCCAGCCGGTGCAGCCGCGCGCCGCCCAGAGGTCGTAATCCTGCGGCTGGCCGCGCACGTAGATCATGCCGTTGATCAGGGTCGAGCCGCCCAGCCCCTTGCCGCGCGGAATGGCGATCCGGCGGTTCCGGGTGGCGGGCTCGGCCTCGGACCAGAAGCCCCAGTTATAGGCGGGGTTGGTCAGAAGCTTGTAGAACCCGGCGGGGATGGTGATCCAGGGCGACCGGGCCTCGCCGCCCGCCTCGCACAGAAGCACAGAGGCGCGGCCCGAGCGGCTGAGCGCCTCGGCGAGGATGCACCCCGCCGTGCCGCCGCCGACGATGACGTAATCGAAGCGGCTGCGGTCGGGCAGGGGCTTATGCATCGCGGGCCGCGCCGGGAAGGGCGCCCAGATGCTCGGCCATCAGCCGGATCTGCTGGCGCAGCATCGGCAGGCCGGGATGGACCCGCGCGCCCGCCGCGCGGGCGGTGGCCAGAAGCCGGGTCTCGACCGGGTCCATGATCGCGTCGGCCACGACCTGACCGGCATGGAAGGCGGTATCGTCCAGCGGCAGCGGATCGTCCGGTTTCAGCCCCAGCGAGGTGGCGTTGACGATCAGATCGCGGCTTGCCGTCTCGGGCGCCCCGGCGGCGACGGGCACGTCCGGATAGGCCAGGGCCACCCGGGCGGCGAGATCCTCGGCCTTGTCCTGCGAGCGGTTGACGATGGTCAGGCGCGCGACCCCGGCCTCGGCCAGGGCAAAGGCGATGGCAGCCCCCGCGCCGCCCGCGCCCAGAAGGCAGGCATTCCTGCCGCGCGGCTCGATCCCTTCCGAGCGCAGCCCCTCGACGAAGCCGAGCCCGTCGAGAATGGCGCCGGTCAGCGTGCCGTCGGCCTCGCGCCGCACCACATTGACCGCGCCGATCCGGCCCGCGTCACCCAGCAGCCGGTCGCAGAGCGCGACGATCTTCGTCTTGTGCGGCACGGTGACGACGAAGCCGCCAAGGCTTTCGATGCCCTTCAGGCCCGCGACGACGGTGGCGAGGTTCTCGGGATGGACCTGCATCGGCACCATCACCCCGTCGATGCCCTCGGCGGCGCAGAGCGCGTTGATTTCCTGGGGCGTTTTCACATGGCCGATGGGATCGGCGAGAATGGACCAGACCCTGGTCTTGCCGGTGATCATCGTTTCCCTCATGTCATCAGAAGGCCGCCGGCGACGTCGATCGTCTGGCCGGTGACAAAGCTCGATTCCGCATCCGTGAGCCAGAGCGCGGCCTCGGCCACCTCTGCGGGCTCGCCCAGACGCCCCAGCGGCGTCATCTCGACCTGGGCCGCGTTTACCTCGGGGGCGACGCCAAGGACCATCGGCGTCTCGATCCGGCCCGGCGCCAGCGCGTTGACGCGGATGCCATGGGGGCCGAGCTCGCCCGCCAGATGCCGGGTGAAGCCGAGGATCGCGGATTTGGTCGCGGCATAATGGCAGGCGACCACGGGCATGAAGGTCTTGCCCGCGACCGAGGACATGTTGAGGATCCAGCCCCGCCTGGCCGCGACCATGCCCGGCGCCAGCGCGCGGACGGTGTTGAAGCTGCCGGTGAGGTTCACGTCGAGCACGCGGCGGAACTCGGCGGGGTCCATTTGCCAGACCTTGTGGGCGACGCCGTCATGCTTGGGCGAGATGCCCGCATTGTTGATGACGGTGTCGAAGTTGCCCCCGGCGGCCTCGAGCGCTGCGGCCAGCGCGGTGTAATCCGAGACATCGCAGGTCACGGGCAGGACCGATCCGGCGGTGCCGGAGGCGGCGATGGCGGCGGTCGCTTGGGCCACGGCTTCGGGGTCGAGATCGCAAAGCGCGACAGTCGCGCCGCGCGCGGCGAAGGCGTCGGCAATGGCCAGCCCGATGCCCCGGGCGCCGCCGGTGACCAGCACGCGGCGGCCCTGATGCGACAGGCGGGTGCGGAAGTCGGGGCGGACGGTTTCGCTGCGGGTCATGCTCATATCCCCAGATAGGCCTGCCGGACATAGTCGTCCTGCAGCAGGTCTTCGGCGCTTTCGGAAATGACGACGCGCCCGTTTTCAAGAACATAGCCCCGCTGCGCGACCTTGAGCGTCGAATAGACGTTCTGTTCTACGATCAGCACGGTGGTGCCCTTGGCGGCGATCTGCTGCACCACCTCGAAGACCTGCGAGACGATGATCGGCGCAAGCCCCAGCGAGGGTTCGTCGAACATCAGAAGCCGCGGATTGGCCATCATGCCCCGGGCGATGGCGACCATCTGCTGTTCGCCCCCCGACAGCGAGGAGGCGGTCTGGTGCAGCCGCTCGCGGACGCGGGGGAAGATGTCCAGCACCTCCTCCAGACGTTCGTCCTGAAAATCGCGCGCGGCGCGGCGATAGGCGCCCATCAGAAGGTTCTCGCGCACGGTCATGTCGGGGAAAAGCTGGCGCCCCTCGGGGATCAGGGTGATGCCCCGGTCGACGACCTGATCGCCCCTGAGGCGGGTGATGTCCTCGCCGCAGAAGGTGATCCTGCCCGAGGTCGGCGTGATCAGCCCGGCGATGGTGCGAAGCGTCGTCGTCTTGCCGGCGCCATTGGCGCCGACAATGGTGACGATCTCGCCTTCCTTCACGTCGAGGCTGACATCCTGCAGGATCGAGGTCGGGCCGTAGCCGGCATGGATGTTTTCAACGGTGAGCATTGGCGAACTCCTTGCCCAGATAGGCCTCGATCACATGCGGGTCGCGGACCACCTCATGGGGGTCGCCCTCGGCAATGACCTCGCCCGCGGCCAGGACCAGCACGCGGTCGGACAGCGACATCACCGCCTGCATCACATGCTCGATGGCGATGATCGACACGCCGCTGTCGCGGATCGACAGCATCAGGTCGATGGCGCGGCGCACATCGGTCTGGTTGATGCCCGCCATCACCTCGTCGAGCAGCAGGATGCGCGGCTCCATCGCCATGACCCGGGCAACTTCCAGCCGCTTGAGCCCGCCGATGGTCAGCCCGCGCGCCTCGTCCTGCAGAAGCGGGCCGAGCCCCATCCGCCAGGCGGTCTGGCGCGCGGCCTCGCGGGCGTCGTGTTCATCGTGGTGGCGGTAGAAGGCGCCGACCATGATGTTCTCCTCGACCGTCATCGCCGCGAAGGGCTGGACGATCTGGAAGGTCCGGCCGACGCCGAGGGCCGCGAAATCTGCCGGGTTGACCGGGGTGTGATAGCCGCCATCGGGGCCACGCACGGTGACCGAGCCCTCATTCGGGGTCAGGAAACCCGAGAGCATGTTGAACAGCGTGGTCTTGCCCGCGCCATTCGGCCCGATCAGCCCCAGCACCTCGCCCTCGCGCAGGGTGAAGTTGACGTTCTTGGTGACATGCAGCCCGCCGAAGCGCTTGTTGAGGTTCTGAACCCGCATCACGTCGCGGCCGATGCCCTCACGGTCGGGCGAGGGGGGCGTCGTGGCCTGTGCGGGGGCCTTGATGCTGTCGGTCTGGGTGGTGGGCTCGTCCTCGTCCAGCTCGTGATGCGGCGCGCGGCGGAACTTCTGCAACAGGCCGATGATGCCGTTCGGCATGAACAGCACCGCCAGCAGCAGCACGACGCCATAGACGAAGCCATGCAGCCCCAGCGCCGAGGCGCCGAACGAGGCCCGCGCCCATTCGGTCAGCGGCACCAGCAGGACGGCGCCCAGAAGCGGACCCGAGACGGTGCCGAGCCCGCCGATCAGCGCGAACATCGCGATCTGGATCGAGAAGGTCAGCGAGAACATCGCCGAGGGCTCGATGAAGGTCAGGTAGATCGCGTGGAAGGTGCCCAGCATCGCGCAGAGCGCCGAAGAGATGGCGACCGCAACCAGCCGCACCTGCACGGTCTTTACGCCCGCGGCCTTGGCGGCGGATTCGCGTTCGCGGGTGGCGATCAGGTAGAAGCCGAGCCGCGAGCGGCGCACCGCCCAGACCACGACCAGCACCGCGCAGAGCATGCCGAAGATGATCAGCAGGGACGGCCAGCGTTCGCGGAAGACCATCCAGGTCCAGCCCAGCTTCAGCGGGATCATCTTGCCGGTGGCGCCGCCGGTGAAGTCCGAGAAATGCAGCGTCAGGACCCGGAACACCTCGAGAAAGGCGATCGAGGCCAGCGAGAAGAAGGGCCCCTTGAGACGGAAGCAGGGATAGGAGATCGCCATGCCGACAAGGGCCGCGATGCCCGCGCCCGCGAACATGCCGATCCAGGGGGTGATGCCGAGATTGACGAGGATCACCGCGGTATAGGCCCCGATGCCGTAGAAGGTGGCGTGCCCCAGCGAGAGCTGCCCGGCAAAGCCGCCGACCAGGTTCCAGGCCGAGGACAGCGCCGCCATCAGGCAGATGGTGACGAAGATATGGGTGACGAAGGCGTTGCCGATCCCCAGCGGGATCAGCAGCAGCGAGGCCAGCACCAGGACCACGCCGATGGCGGGCCAGGGCAGCGACGGGGCGGGCACGGAGGGACCGGAGGTCGTTTCGTTGCTCATGGGACAGGCCTCAGGACAGGTGCGACAGGTTTTGCCGGGCGCCGAACAGGCCCGAGGGCCTCAGGATCAGGATCAGCAGGAACAGGCCGAAGACGACGGCCTCGCGCAGGTCCGAGCCGATGTAATAGCCCGACAGCGCATCGACCTCGCCGATGATCAGCGCGCCGAGGAAGGCGCCGGGGATCGAGCCGAGCCCGCCCAGCACCACCACCACGAAGGCGGTCAGCACGAAATAGGTGCCGATATTGGACGAGGTCGGGTAAAGCGGCGCGATCAGCACGGCGGCAAGGCCCACGCAGGCGGCGCCGAGCCCGAAGGTCAGCACGTAGATGTGGTTGACATTGATGCCCATCAGCTCGGCCGCGCCGCGGTTCTGGGCGACGGCGCGGATGGCGCGTCCGGTCTGGGTGTATTTCAGGAACAGCTCTAGCCCGATCACCAGCAGGATGGCGGCACCGAAGATCATCAGCTGTCCGCTCAGCAGCCGCAGCTCGCCGAATTCGAGCGGCGCGCGCAGGCCATGCGGCGGGGTGTTGGCGATGTCGGCGCCGAAGATCAGGAGCGCGAGGTTGATCAGCGCGGTCGACAGGCCGACGGTGGCGAAGATCTGGATATGGTCGTCGCGGGCCGACATCAGCGGCTGGATCAGCAGTCTTTGCGTCAGCGCGCCCATCACGAACAGCACCGGCACGACGACGATCACCGCCGCATAGGGGTGCAGCCCCATCTGGGTGGTGATCAGCCAGGTGATGAACATGCCGCCCATCAGGAATTCGCCATGGGCGAAGTTGACCACCTTGATGATGCCGAAGATCAGCGTCAGCCCGATGCTGACGATGGCGAAGAGGCCGCCCAGCATCAGGCCGTTCAGAAGGATTTGCAGGAATGTCGTCATGTCGGCTCCGCCACGTTCGGAGGGCGGGCGGCACCCGCCCCCGCCGGTTTCGGGGGGTGTTCGCTGCCAGCGCGGCCAGCGGGGCCGGGGCAGATCCTGGAAGACGTCCGGCGACAGGGCCGGAGCCGGGGGCCGGACCGGTCCGCCGGTCGGCCCCCGATGCGGTCAGCCGAACCCGTCCGCCGGGCCGGCCAACCGCGACACGGTCACTCGGACTGGCGGATCTCGGCGACGGCGGCATCCGGCGGATAGACCGTCAGGAGCTTGCCATCCTGCCATTGCATGCCCATCATCCGCGCGCGCTCGTTCTGGTTGGTGTCGTCGAACTTGACGCCATAGCCCGCCGCAGTGGAGCCATCGGGAATGTCCATCGCCTTGACCGAGGCGACGATCTGGTCGGGCTCGAAGCCTTCGCCCTCGCCGATGGCCTGAAGCACCGCGAGCGCGCCGACATAGTTGGTCAGCGAATGGCCCGAGCGCGGCTCTTCGCCATATTTGGCGCGATAGGCGTCGAGGAAGGTCTCGATGCCGGGGGTGAAGTCGGGGTTGATGGCGTATTGGGTGAAATCGACGTCATAGACGCCGTCGATCACATCGGTGCCGACCGCGTCGGCCGTGGGCTGCATCGAATAGCCGCCGCCGCCGCCGATGATCGCCATCGGCTTGTAACCCGCCTCGTTGGCCTGCTGGAGGAACAGCACCGTGTCGTTCTGATACGAGGTCTGCAGGACAACGTCGACGCCCTTGCCCTTGAGGTCGAGCACCAGCGAGGACATGTCGACGATATTGGCCGGGTAGCCCGATTTCAGCACCACGTTCAGCCCGCGCTCCTTGGCATGGGCGACCTCGTGACCGGCGACCGAGGTGCCGTAGGAGCTGTCTTCGTAGATGATGCCGATCTTGAGATCCTCGGGCGCCTTGCCGGCGGCGGGGGCGATCTGGTCGGCCAGCATGTCGATGACGGCGATACCCATGTTCTCGGCCGTGGGGTTGGTGCGGAACAGATAGGTCATGCCGCGCCCGGTGACCTCGTCGGCGACGGCGCCGAGCTCGAAATAGGGGATGCCGGCCAGTTCCGTCACCTGCGAGGCCGCGATCACCCGCGACGAGGAATAGGTGCCGAAGACCGCCTTGACGCCTTCCAGCGAGATCAGCCGGCGGGCCTCGCCGATGGCCTGGTTGTTGTCGACGGCATCGCCGCGCTCGAGCACGATCCGGTCGCCGTGAAGGCCGCCCGCGGCGTTGATCTGGTCGACCGCAAGGTCGAGCCCGCGCGCGCTTTCCTCGCCCAGCAGCGCCAGCGGGCCGCTGAAGGGGTAAAGCGAGCCGATCTTGACATCGGCGAATGCGCCGCTGGCAAGGCTCAGGCCGAGCGCTGTGCCCAGCAGGATGGATCTGGTGGTCATGGTGGTTCCTCCCGTTTCGATTGACGTCATGTGGGGGCCGGTGGCGCGCCCGGGCATGTCGGATCGCGCGGCCGGTCGGCCCGGGTTTCGGGGGCGTCCCCGGCTCAGGCGGCCGGGGTCAGCAGGACGATCTTGCCGGTATGGGCCGAGGCTTCGAGCCGGGCATGGGCGTCCTGCACCCGGTCCAGCGCAAAGGTTGAATCGATCACCGGCCGCGCGCCCTGCTCGAGGATCAGGGGCAGCACCTTCGCCTCGACCTCGCGGGCCAGTTCGGCCTTCATCGCCAGCGGCCGCGCCCGAAGCGTCGAGCCGCAGAGCGTCAGCCGCTTGAACAGCACCGGGCCCATGTCCAGATCGGCGCGCGAGCCCTGCTGGAAGGCGATCTGGGCGATCCGCCCGTCTTCGGCCACCAGGTCGAGATTGCGCTGCATGTAGGGGCCGCCGACCATGTCGAGGATCACCTCGGGGCCCTTGCCGCCGGTCAGATCGCGCACCGCGGCGACGAAATCGGTGTCGCGGTAATTGACCGAGGCCCTGGCGCCCAGCTGCGCCGAGGCGCGGCATTTCTCGTCGCTGCCGCAGGTGGTGATCACCTCGGCGCCGATCGCCCGGGCCAGCAGCGTCGCGGTGACGCCGATGCCCGAGGTCCCGCCATGGATCAGCGCGGTTTCCCCGGGCCTCAGCCCGGCGCGGATGAAGAGGTTCGACCAGACCGTGAAATAGGTCTCGGGGATGCCCGCGGCCTCGGTCATCGACAGGCCCTCGGGCACCGGCAGCGCGACATCGGCCTGGACGATGGCCTCTTCGGCATAGGCGCCGCCCGCAACCAGCGCCATCACCCGGTCGCCGGGGGCATAGCGGGTTACGCCGGGGCCGGTCTCGATCACCTCGCCGGACAGCTCCAGCCCCAGCACGTCGGAGGCGCCGGGCGGCGGCGGGTAATTGCCCTCGCGCTGCATCGCATCGGGGCGGTTCACGCCCGCGCCATGGACACGGACCCGCATCTCGCCCGGCCCGGGGGCAGGCAGGGTCCGGGTTTCAAGGGTCAGCGCCTCGGGGCCCCCCGGAACGGGGGCGGTCACGGACAGGACGCCGGTCATCGGGCGGGTCCGTCAGGGGCGTGGCGCTTTGCCTTCCCGGTTTCCAGCGACTGTGACAGTTTGAACATGCAACCTCCCGTTTGCCGTCGGCGGCTCCCCTTCCGCCCTGCGACGTTATGTGTAATTTGTTATAACAACATGTCAACACAGTTTCGGGGAGGAGCGGAGGTGAGGACGCGATGAGCGAGGCCGATACAGGGGCCTGGATCAGGCCGGTCGAGAAACAAAGCCTGAGCGAACAGGCCTATAGGGGATTGCGTCAGGCGCTGATGCGGGGCGAGTTGCAGCCCGGCACGGTGCTGACGCTGCGCCCGCTGTCCCAGCGATTCGGGATCAGCGCGACACCGATGCGCGAGGCGCTGATGCGGCTGGTGGCCGAGAATGCGCTGCGGCTCGATGCGCGGGGGCGGACCTGCGTGCCGCATCTGACCCGCGGCATCCTGATGGAGATCCGCAGCATCCGCGAGCATCTGGAGGGCAATGCCGCGGCCGAGGCGGCGCGGGTGGCCGCGCCCAAGGATATCGATGCGCTGGAGGACATGCACCGCCGGATGATCGCGGCGCAGGATGCGGGCGATTTCGCCGAGGCGATCGGCGAGAATACCCGCTTTCATTTGATGCTGTGCGAGATGGCCGGACAGCCGGTGGCGCTCGATCTGGTGTCCAATCTCTGGATGCGCTGCGGGCCGATCCTGTCGCACCTCTACGATGGCGGCATCCCGCCCAACTGGGAGCCGCATCCCCATCGCCGGATCGTCGCCGCGATCCGCGCGGGCGATGCCGCGGCCGCCCGCGACGCCCTGATCTACGACATTCGCGGCAATGGCGAGGGGCTTCTGGCCCATGTCGCCGACAGCCTGCCCGATTAGGGCAGGCTGCGGGGTCTCAGGCGGCCAGATCGGCGATCAGCCCCAGCGGGTGACGCGCCGGGACCCCGGCCAGCCGCTCGGTCTGGCAGCGGCAGGAAAAGCCGGTGGCAAGGACCGGCGCCTCGTCCCCGATCTTCGGCGCCCAGGATATGTCGAACAGGCGTTTCGACACGGTCTGGTGGCGGGTCTTGTGCCCGAAGAGCCCCGCCATGCCGCAACAGCCGGTGGCGGGGGTGTCGATTTCCACGCCCAGGGCCGCAAAGACCCGGCGCCAGTCGGCGGCGGCCTGCGCCGCGCCGGTCGCCTCGGTGCAATGCGTGAAAAGCCTCGGTGCCGGGCCTGTCGCGGCGAGATCGGGAAAGCGGCGGCCCTCGGCGATCTCGCGCGCGAGGAACTCCTGCGGCAGCAGCACGGGCGGCAGCGCGATGCCCGCCTGCGGATAGTCCTGCCGCAGCTGCATCACCAGCGCCGGGTCGAGCCCGATCAGCGGCGCGCCGGTCGCGGCGGCGGCCTCCAGATGCCGCTTGAGGCGGTCGGCCATCGCCGTGAAGCGCGGATCGCCCAGGCTTTGCGCGGTCTTGCCCGCGGGCCGCATCGCAATCAGGCGCGGCCGGTAGCCAAGCGCCTTCAGCCCGGCCAGCGCATCGGTGCGGGCCGCACCGTCGAACAGCGCCGAGAACCAGTCCTCGATGACGATCACCGTGCCCTCGGGCAGCGGCCGGGCCAGATCGGCGGCGCCGATCCGGTCGGCGCGGGGCAGGGCGGGGGCCAGTGCCTTGGGCAGATCGACCGTGCCGGTCAGCGCCCCCCCGATCCGGGCCAGCAGTGGCCAGACCGGGCGCAACATCGGCGCAAGGACCTGAAGCGTCATGCTTTCCCGCTCGGCCAGCAGCATCAGCCGGTCGGCCAGCGGGCGCCGCGTCCGGGCATAGAGATCGGCATAGAAGGCCGCACGCATGGCGGGGATGTCGACCTGCACCGGGCAGCTCGACGCGCAGGCCTTGCAGCCGAGGCAGGCGTCGAGCGTCGCCGTCAGATCGGCCTCGAGCGCGGCATCCACGCGGCCCTTCAGCCGCGCCTGCCGCCAAGCGCGCAGCGCATCGGCCCGGCCCTTGGGGCTTTGGCGTAGATCGGCGGTGGCCTTGAAGGAGGGGCACATCGGCGTCGCCGCGGCATAGGACAGGCATTGCGCATTGCCGTTGCAGCGGAAGGCGCGGGTCAGCGCATCGCCCTCGGGCGCGTTGAAGGGGCGGAACGGGATTTCGTCGATGGCGGGCACGGGGGCGTCAAGGCCCACCAGCTTGCCCGGATTGCAGCGCCCGGCCGGGTCGAAGGCGGCCTTGACGCCCTGCAGGCCCGCATAGGCCTCGGGTCCGATCCAGTCGCGCAGATAGGCACCGCGCACGCCCTTGCCATGTTCGCCCCAGAAGATGCCGCCATGTTTGCGGGTCAGTTCGAAGACCGCATCCGAGACGGCGACGAGGCGGTCGCGGTCGGTGTCGATGTTCAGCGCGGGCCGCACATGCAGACAGCCGACATCGACATGGCCGTAGATCCCGAACTCGAGCCCCTGGGCGTCCAGCACCGCCAGGAAATCGTCGAGGAAGGCGGGCAGGTTTTCGGGCGGCACCACGCAATCCTCGACAAAGGCCACGGGGCGCGCGCGCCCGTCGACCTTGCCCAGAAGCCCGACACCGGCCGAGCGCACCGCCCAAAGCTCGCGGATCTCGGCGGCATCGCGCGCCATGTGGATCGCGCGGGCGCCGGGCAGGGCATGGATCGCGGCCTCGCAGGCGGTCAGGCGGGATTGCAGATCGTCCGGGTCGTCGCCGTTGACCTCGATGAAGACATAGGCCAGCGGCTGGCCCCGGCTGGCGCGCAGCGCGGGCGGCAGCCGGGTCAGGATGCCCGCCCCATCGGCCAGCTTCTGCACGCGCTCGTCCATCACCTCGATGGCGGTGGGCTCGAACTCGGCCAGCGGCAGGGCCGAGGCCAGCGCGTCGCGGAAGCTGCCGAAGCCCGCGACCAGCAGGCGCTTTTCGCGCGCGAGCGGGCGCAGGGCCACGCGGATTTTCGTGACAAGCCCCAGCGTGCCCTCGGCGCCGAGGAAGAGGCGCCACCATTCGAACCTGCCCGGCTCGGGGCAGGCGCGGTCCAGATCGTAGCCGGTGAAGCGGCGGTTCAGCCGGGGCGTCGCCGCGATGAAGGCCGCGCGGCCCCCCCGGGCGGCGGCCTCGGCCGCGTCCAGCATCGGCGCGGCCCAGTCGGGGGCGGGGGCGAGGCTGGACAGCAGGCCCTCGGGCCGGGCGATCTCGAGCCCGAGGATATTGTCCGAGGTCTTGCCATAGACCCGGCTGCCCTTGCCCGAGGCATCGGTCGAGACCATGCCGCCGATGGTGCAGCGGGTCGAGGTCGAGGTCTCGGGCGCGAAGAACACCCCATGCGGGCGCAGCCGCTCGTTCAGATCGTCCAGCACCATGCCCGGTTCGACATCGGCCCAGCCTGCGGCGGCGTCGAAATCCAGCAGCCGGTGCATGTGGCGGCGGGTGTCGACGATGACCCCGCGGCTGAGGCTTTGCCCGTTGGTGCCGGTGCCGCCGCCCCGCGCGGTGACGGGCATGGCGGCAAAGCGCGGCGCGGCCATGACCCGTTCCAGCGTGACCATGTCGGCGGCATCGATCGGCGCCACGACCAGATCGGGCATCACCTGATAGACAGAATTGTCGGTCGACATCGCCGTGCGCAGCGCCCGGTCGGTCTCGATCTCGCCCCGGAACCCGGCGGCGCGCAGCGCGGTCGTGAGGGCGGGCGGGCTTTGATCGGTCATGGCGGCCTTTCGCGGTGTCTTCGGGTCGGGGGATCTTGAACCACAGATCCGGGCTTCGTAGAAATGGAAAGACATGAAGCTAGGTTCGGAAAATCTGAATATCACGCTCCGCCACCTGCGGGCGCTGCATGCGATCCGGGCGCAGGGCAGTTTCGCGCGGGCGGCAGAGGCGCTGGGGGTGGTGCCCTCGGCCCTGACCGAGACCGTGCGGCAGGCCGAAGAGGAGGTCGGGGCCCCGCTTTTCGACCGCCGGATGCGGCCGCCGCAGCCGACGCCGCTGGGGCTGGCCTTCCTTGAGGAAACCGCGCCGGTGCTGGCCGATCTCGACCGGGCGCTGGGGCGGATGCGGGCGCAGGCTGGGCTGAGCGAGGGGCGGCTGGCGGTCGGTGCCGCGCCCTCGGCCATCGGCGATCTGGTGGGGCCCGCGTTGGCGCGGTTCCGCGCGGCGCATCCGGGGATTTCCTGCCTCTTGCATGACGATGTGGCCGAGCGGCTGGCGGGGCTTGTTTCGGACGGGACGCTGGATTTGGCGGTGGCCGGGCGGGCGCGGCAAAGCCCCGACCTGACCCAGACCGAGCTGCGGCGCGATCCGTTCGGGCTGGCCTGCGGGGCGGCGCACCGGCTGGCCGGGCGCGATACGGTGGCCCTGTCCGAGATCGATCCGGCCGAGGTCATCACGCTGTCGGCCGAGACCGGCACGCGGCAATTGCTGGCGGGCGCCGCGGCCCTGCCCGAGGCGCTGAAAGAGACCCGCCTGCAGGCGCATTCGACCATCGCGCAGCTCTGCATGATCCGGGCCGGGCTGGGGGTCGCGTTGCTGCCGAAAGCGGCGGTGGGGCTGTTCGGCGATCCGGCGATCCGGTTCGTTCCGGTGACGGATCTGGGGCTTTGGCGGGCGCTTTACCTGCTGGAACCGGCGCGGCGGGCGCGGTCGCATGTGGCGGCGGCGTTTCTGGAAGACCTGGGGGCGGGCTAGGGCGAGGGGTCAGGCGCCGGGGCGGAGCGGGGCGTAATGGACCTCGCCGCGGGGCAGGCGCAGGCTTCGGTCGGCGGCCTCGTCGGTGACCAGATGCCCGATCTCGTCCAGACGGCAGATCGAGACCCGGCTTTCGGTGCCGATCTTTTCCGAATGGCACAGCATGATGCAGTCGCGCGAGCGGCGCATCATGGCGCGGGCGACCTCGGCCTCGTGCAGGGCGTAATCGGTGGCGCCCCGGTCGGCATGCAGCCCGACCGGCGAGATCACTGCGTAATCGGCGAGGAAGCGGTCGATTTCCGACAGGGTCATCTCGCCATAGGTGGCGGGCACATCGGCATGGGGCCGCCCGCCCAACAGAAGCGTGTCGCAGGTCTGGGCGGGACCGGCGAGCCGGGCGATGTCGAGCGAATTGGTGATGATCCGCATGTCGCCCACCCGCGCCAGCGCCCGGGCAAAGGCGCAGGTGGTGGTGCCCGCATCCACGAAGACGGTCGAGCCGGGCGGGATCAGCGTCGCGGCAAGCGCGCCGATGGCAGCCTTCTTGCCGGCATGGGCGACCAGACGTTCGGAAAAGGCGGGCTCGGGGGCGATGTCGCGCTCGACCGGGGTGGCGCCGCCATGGACCCGGACCAGAACGCCCTCCTGCTCCATCTCCATCAGGTCGCGGCGCACGGTCTCGCGCGAGACATCGAACATCCGCGCCAGCTGGTTGGTGAAAACCCGGCGCTCGACGGCCAGAAGCTCCAGCACCCTGGATTGTCTTTCATAGGACTGCATCTTTGGCGGCCTCTTGTTACCTGCGGATACCCTAACAGGTTGCAGAGGATTCGCCACATCGATGTGGAAGTTTTGTGGATTTATGGGCAAAATACCGCAGTAATTGGCAAGGCGCCTGCATATCATCTGCACTTTTGCCACGCAAACCCGCGCAATCCTCGGGCGTTTTGCGAAATGTGAGGCATTTTGTGCGTTTTGCTTGACTTGAGGGCACGCCTTTGTGGAGGCTGGCGGCGGAACACATCGAAATGCAAGACCGGGGTTGGCACTTATGAGCGAGTTGGGCGATGCGCTGCGTTTCGCGAACGACACGGCGGACGAGGCGGGGCGCATCGCGCTGCAGCATTTCCGCCAGCCGCTGGATGTCGAGAACAAGGCCGATGACAGCCCCGTCACCCTGGCCGACCGCGCGGTCGAGGCGCTGATGCGCGACCGGATCATGGCGCGTTTCCCCGCCCATGGCATCTTCGGCGAGGAAGAGGCGCCGCTGCGCCCCGACAGCGATCACCTGTGGGTGGTCGATCCGATCGACGGCACCAAGAGCTATGTCACCGGCAATCCGCTGTTCGGCGGGCTGATGGCGCTTTTGAAGGACGGCGCGCCCTGTCTGGGCCAGATCGACATGCCCGCGCTTGGCGAACGCTGGTGCGGGGTCGCGGGCCAGGCCACCACCCTGAACGGCCGACCCTGCCGCACCAGCGGCTGCACCGATCCGGCCGGGGCCTTCGCCTATACGACCGATCCCATGCTGTTTTCGGGCGCCGATGGCGAGGTGCTGGAGATGCTGCGCCGGTCGGTCCGGATGCTGCGGTTCGGCGGCGATTGCTATGCCTATGCGCTGCTGGCCTCGGGGCATTGCGACCTGGTGCTGGAAACCGGGTTGCAGCCCTACGACTACCTGCCGCTGGTGCAGGTCATCCGCGGCGCGGGCGGGGTCATCACCGACTGGCAGGGCCAGCCGCTTGGCGTCGGATCGAGCGGCGAGGTGCTGGCTGCGGCCACGCCCGAACTGCATGCCGCGATGCTGGACCGGATTGCACGCCTGCGGGCAGGGCAGGCGGCCTGAGGCAGCGATCCCGGATCAACCGGGGCCTGCCGTCATGACGACAACAGACAGACCAACAAGGAGTGGACGACCATGGATAGGCGGAATTTTCTCCGATACGGCGCGATGGCGGGGGCGGCGCTGGGGGCGGCGCGGATCAACCCCGATTTCTTCTTCAGCTCGGCCTTTGCGCAGGAGGCCCGCCCGCTGGTCTTCCTGTCGGCCGAGAACATCACCGGCAACTGGGACCCGACCGCGCACACGACGCTGTCGCAGACCAATATCGAGGGCTTCGTCATGGGGTACCTGACCCGGGCCCCGATGCGCCCCGACGATCCCGAAAAGGTGGTCTATGAACTCGCGACCGAGATCGCGGAACTGGATGCCCACCGGTTGCAGATCAGGCTGCGCGAGGGTGTCACCTTCCATGACGGCAAGCCCTTCACCGCCGAGGATGTGAAAGCGACCTTCGAATACGGCGCCCAGCTCGACCGGCCCAAGCAGGTCTATCCGGGCGGCCCCGACACCTTCGCGGTCGAGACCCCCGACGATCATACGGTGATCGTCGATACCTCGAAGGGCGGCTATGGCGCCTCGCTGTTCATCTTCCTCGCCTCCTATCTGCCGATCCTGTCCGCGAAGGACGTGGCCGAGGGCCCCAAGGGGGTGCTGTCGCAGCGGCTGAACGGCACCGGCCCGTTCCGCTTTGTCGAACAGCGCGGCAACGACACGGTGATGGAGGCCTATGAGGGCTATTTCCGCGGCGCCCCCAAGGTCACGGGCGTCACCTTCTCGTTCGTGGGCGATGCGACGACGCGGATGCTGTCGCTGATGAACGGGCAGGCCGATGTCATCGAGCGGCTGGAACCCGAACAGGTCGAGACGCTGGAGAAACGCGACGACATCAAGATCTCGCGGCTGGTCTCGGTCGAGAACAAGTACCTGTGGTTCCGCTGTTCCAAGCCGCCCTTCGACGACTGGCGCGTCCGCAAGGCCGCCTGCCATGCCATCGACCGCAGCATGATCATGGAGATCATGGGCTCGGCCGGCGAGACCTCGTCGAATTTCGTCTCGCCGATCAAGTTCGGCTATACCGAGCTGGAGAATTACCCCGAATACGATCCCGAGGAATGCCAGCGCCTGCTGGCCGAGGCGGGCTATCCGGGCGGCGAGGGCCTGCCCGAGCTGGAATACATCACCTCGACCGGCTTCTATCCCAAGACCAAGGAATATGGCGAGCTGATCGCGGCGCTGCTGCAGGAACAGGGCTTCCCGGTCACGCTGAACGTGATGGAGGTCGCGGCCTGGAACGAGCGGCTTTACGACCGCCCCGGCGGTGGCCCGGGCCATATGGTCGATTGCGGCTGGTCGACCGGCTCGCCGGAACCCGATCTGGTCCTGCGCACGCATTTCCATTCCAGCTCCAAGCGGATCTGCGGCATTGTCGATCCCGAGATCGACGCGGCGCTGGATGCCGAACGCGATGCGCCCTCGCTGGAGGCGCGCAAGGAAAGCCTGCAGACGAACCTGATGCCGATGCTGGCCGAGAAGGTTCCGGCGCTGAGCCTGTTCACCTCGGTGCTGATCCACGGGATGCGGGCCAATGTGGACGGGCTCTTCATCTATCCCGATGGCCAGTCCGATGCGTCCGTGACGACCCTCGGCTGACCGGCCGGCCGGAGCCCCGCCACTCCTCCTTGGGGGCTCCGGCCATTGACGGGACTGCCACGCATTCGGGAGCTTGCCGATGTTCATCCTACGATTCCTCGCGCGGCGGCTGGGGCAGGGCGCGATCATCATCTTTCTGGTCTCGGCCCTGATCTTCACGCTGTTGCGCGTCGTGCCGGGCGATCCGGTGCGGCTGATGGTGGGGGGCATGGCCCCCGACACCCTGGTCGAGGAAATCGCCGCCGAAATGGGGCTGCGCGATCCGATCTATGTCCAGTTCGGCCGCTACATGGGCAAGGTGCTGCAGGGCGATCTGGGCGAGTCCTTCGTGCGCCCCGCCAGCGGCGCGGCCGTGGGCGGAGCGAGCTTCGACGATTCCACCCGGGGCGAGCGCGCCAAGGTGCTGGACCTGATCGCCGAGACCGCGCCGATGACGTTGCAACTGGCGGTGCTGGCCATGGTCTTTGCGCTGATGATCGGGGTGCCGATCGGCGTCTGGGGCGGGCTTTATCCGGGACGGCTGCCCGACCGGCTGGCGCTTTATACCTCGTCGCTCTTCGTGAGCCTGCCGAATTTCTGGCTGGGGATCGTTCTGGCGCTGTTGTTGTCGGTCAAGCTGAACCTTCTGCCCGCCATCGGTTATCGGGGCTTCTCCTACACCATCCTGCCCGCGCTGGTGCTGGCGGTCGAGATCGCGCCTTTCATCATCCGCACCCTGACCGTGTCGGTCGCGGGCGTGATGGGGCAAAGCTTCATCGACATCGCCCGCGTGCGCGGCCTCTCGCGCAACCAGATCGTCTTTCGCCATGCGCTGAAGAATTCGGCAGTGCCGCTTCTAAACCTCTTGGGCGTGCAATTCTCGATGCTTCTGGGCGGGGTTCTCGTGATCGAGTTCATCTTCGACTACCCTGGGCTCGGCCTTCTGACCATCAACGCGGTGATGCAGCGCGATTTCCCGCTGATCCAGGGCATCGCCATCGTCACCGCCGCCGTCTTCGTCCTGATCAACATCGCCGTGGACCTTCTGGCCACCGCCATCGATCCGAGGCTCGACTACTGATGACCAGCACCGACATGCCCCTTGCCATGGCCGGCCCCGAGGCCGGGCGCCGGATCTCGACCCGGATCTGGCAGACCGCCTTCGCCTCGGTCGAGTTCCGGATCGGGCTGGCCGTCTTCGTTCTGCTGCTGCTGGCGGCGCTGCTGTATCCCGAGCTCAGCGGTATCGACCCGACCAAGATGAACATCCGCGCCAAGCTGACCCCGCCCTTGTTCATGGGCGAGGGCTGGAACTGGGCGCATCCGCTGGGCACCGATCAGCTGGGCCGCGACATGCTTTCGCGGGCTCTGGTGGGGCTGCGCTATTCGCTTCTGATCGGGGTCTCGACCACGGTCCTGATGCTGCTGGCGGGCGCGATGATCGGGCTTTTCGCGGGCTATTTCGGCGGGCGCACCGATACGGTGCTGATGCGGCTGACCGATGCCCAGCTGTCGATCCCGATGATCATCCTCGCGATCACCATCCTCGGCGTCTCGCGGCCCACCATCCCCTCGATCATTCTGGTTCTGGGGCTGGCGGGCTGGCCGGTCTATGCGCGGGTGATGCGATCGACCGTGATGGCCGAGCGCAAGAAGGAATATGTGCGCGGCGCGCTGGTGCTGGGGGCGACCGATCTGCGGATCATGTTCACCCTGCTGCTGCCGCTGGTGCTGCCGCCGATGGCCTTCGTCGCGGTCTTGGATATCGCGCGGATGATGATCTTTGAAAGCGTGCTGGGGTTCCTGGGTCTGGGCGTGCAGCCGCCCACGCCGACCTTCGGCAATGTCATCGCCGACGGGCGCAAGTACCTG
Organism: Rhodovulum viride; assembly: GCF_003265965.1. NCBI lineage: Bacteria > Pseudomonadati > Pseudomonadota > Alphaproteobacteria > Rhodobacterales > Paracoccaceae > Rhodovulum > Rhodovulum viride. The sequence continues at coordinate 122,141 of NZ_MUAV01000012.1, forward strand.
ATGAACGCCTGGTGGATCGCCACCATGCCCGGCGTCTTTCTGGTGCTGACCCTGACCAGCATCAACCTGATGGGCGCCGCGCTCGAACGCGCCCGGAACGCGATCTACGGAGGGGCGTGAGATGGCCTTGGACACGACCGGAGCCTCTGAAACCCTTCTCAGCGTGCGCGGCCTCGGCGTCGCGGCGGGCGAGAAACCCATCCTGACCGACATTTCCTTCGATCTGGCGCCGCGCTCGATCCTGTCGGTGATCGGGGAAAGCGGCTCGGGCAAGACCGTGCTGGCCCGTGCGCTGGCCAGCTGGCTGTCGGCGCCGCTGCGGGTGACAGGCGGCGAGATCCGGTTTCGTGGCCGCGATCTGGTGGCCGATCCGGCCCATGCCCGCAATCTTGCCGGGCGCGAGATCGCCTATGTCGGCGGCAACCCGGCGGGCGCGCTCGACCCGACCATGACCGTTGGCGCGCAGCTGGTGGAAAAGCTGCGCGCGGTGCGGCCCGACATCCCGGCGGCCGAGGCGCGGGCCAAGGCGATCCGGCTGCTGGAGGCCGTGCATATCCCTTCGGCCGCGCGGCGGTTTCACGAATACCCGTTCCAGTATTCGGGCGGAATGATGCAGCGGGCGATGATCGTCGATGCGCTGATCTCGGACCCCGCGCTGCTGATCGCCGACAACATCACCCAGCCGCTGGACGTGACCGTGGCCGCCCAGATCCTCAAGCTGATGCGCGAGCTGAATTCCGAATTCTCGACCGCGATCCTGTTCATCTGTTCCTCGCTGCCGGTGGCCTGCGATGCCTCGGACGAGGTGATGGTGCTGCATGAGGGCCGGGTGGTCGAGCGCCAGACCCCGGCGGCGCTGGTGGCCCGCCCCGGGCACAGCTACACGCGCGCGCTGATCGCCGAGCTGCCGACGTTGTGGCAGGACGGGCAGAGCGGCGGGGGCCGCGATACCGACCGGAACCGCCGCGCGATCATGTCGGTCCGGGGGCTGGCCAAGGCCTATGAGGTGCGCGCGCGCGGCCAGGCGGGCGTGTCGCGGGTGCAGGCCGTGCGCAATGTCGAATTCGACGTCTTCCCGGGCGACAATTTCGGCGTCGTGGGCGAATCCGGCTGCGGGAAATCCTCGCTGATGCGGCTTCTGACCGGGCTGGAACGGCCCGATGCGGGGTCGGTCTTCTTCGAGGGCGAGAATGTCGCCGCCGCCAGCCCGAAACGCCTGCGCGCGCTGCGCCGCAAGTTCCAGCTGGTGTTGCAGGACCCTTACGGCTGCCTGCCGCCGCAATCGCCGATCGGCGCGATCCTCGAGGAGCCCTTGAAGATCCACCGGATCGGAAGCGCCGCCGAGCGGCGCGACCGGGCGCGCGCGGTGATGGCCGAGGTCGGGCTTTCGGACAGTCTGTACCGGGCGCTGCCGACCGGGCTGTCGGCGGGTCAGCGCCAGCGGCTGAACGTCGCCCGCGCGATGATCCTGGAACCCCGGCTGCTGATCATGGACGAGACGCTGTCGGCGCTCGACCAGACCGAACAGGGCAAGCTGCTGGATCTGTTCGACAAGCTGCAGGCCCAGCACGGCTTTACCTACATCTTCATCTCGCATGACCTGACCATGGTGCGGCAGGTCTGTTCGCGGATCGCGGTGATGTATCTGGGCGAAACCGTCGAGGTCGCGCCGAACGAGCGGCTCTTCTTCGACCCGGGCCATCCCTACAGCCGCGCGTTGCTGTCGGCCGCGCCGACGCTGGAGCATCGCCGCTACCGCCCCGAGGATTGCCTGCTGGAGGGCGAACCGCCAAGCCCCATCGACCTGCCGGTCGGCTGCGCCTTCGCCAGCCGCTGCCCGCAGGCCTTCGACCGCTGCCGGGCCGAGAACCCGGCGCTCCGCGCCCGCGGCGATCACGCGCTGGCCGCCTGTTTCCTCAACCCCGACCCCGACATCGCGCGGCACGAAGACGCCTTGCACGAAACCGCCACGGAGACGACCCATGCCTGAGACCCCGAGCCTTGCCCGCATCGACGCGGATCTTCTGAACCAGCTGATGGAAAAGGTGTCGGAATTCGGCTCGACCGGCGATGGCGGGGTCGACCGCCCGGTGCTGACCGATGCCCACAAGGCCGCCCGCGACTGGTTCCGGGCCGAGCTGACCGCGCGCGGCTATACGGTGCTGGTCGATGCCATCGGCAACCTGTTCGGGCGGATCGACCTTGCGGGGCCGGACGCGCCGCTGGTGATGATCGGATCGCATCTCGACAGCCAGCCCAAGGGCGGGCGCTTCGACGGGGCCTATGGGGTGATGGCGGCGCTGGCCGCGGTCGAGAGCTTTCGCAAGGGAACCGAGGCGCCGCGCTGCAACTACGTCATCGCCGACTGGATGAACGAGGAGGGCGCGCGGTTCCAGCCGAGCCTTCTGGGCTCGTCGGTCTTCGCGGGGCTTTTAGATCTCGACTGGGCGCTGGCGCGGCGCGACCGCGACGGGAAAAGCGTGGGCGAAGAGCTGGTTCGCACCGGCTACAAGGGCACCGACGCGGCGCCGCGCCCCGATCTCTATCTCGAGATCCATATCGAGGGGGATTCCAAGATGGAAACGGCGGGCGCGCGCATCGCCCCCTTCCTGCGCCACTGGGGCGCGCTGAAGGTGCGGATAGAGGTCACGGGCGAGCAGAACCATACCGGCCCGACGCCGATGGAGGACCGCAAGGATGCGGTTCTGGGCGCGGCCCATATCATCGCCGAGTTGCGGCGGCTGGCGGATGTGGCCGAGGACACGCTGTTCACCTCGGTCGCGCGGGTCGATATCTCGCCCAATTCGCCCAATATCGTGCCCGGCAAGGCCATCCTGTTCTGCGAGCTGCGCGCGCCCGAACAGGCGATGCTGGACTGGTCCGAGGCCAGCCTGCGCGCGGCCCTGCCGGAACTGGCGGCACGGGCGCGGACCACGGCCGAGATCGTGTCCGTCGACCGCCGCCCGGCCGGAAAGTTCGACCCGCGGCTGGCGATGCTGACCGAGCGGGCGGCAGACGATTTCGGGCTGCCGAAGATGCAGCTCGACACCATCGGCGGGCATGACGCGGTGGCGGTGAACGCGATCCTGCCGGCGCTGGTGATCGCGGTGCCCTCGGTCGGGGGCGTGATCCACCGCAACGACGAATATACCAGCCCCGAGGATTTGGCGGCGGGTGGCGACGTGCTGACCGACATGGTCCGCCGGATCGACCGCGCGGGTGGCGATCTGGATCTTGCCCTCGGGGCGAATGCATGAGCGGGGCGCTTGTTACAAACGAGATGATGGCCGCCGCCTGTGCCGCGGCCGGGCTGGCCCGCGACGGGGGCCGTCCCGGGCCCGCACCGCTGGCCTCGCCCAGCTATCTGGCGCTGGAAAGCGCCTCGGTCCTGACCGGCGGGGTCTTCCTCAAGGTCATGCATCCCGAGATGCGGGAGGGGTTCGACCTCGACGCCGCCATGACGCTGGCGCGTCAGGCGGGCGCGGCCGGGGTCGGGCCGCAGGTGCTGTGGTCGGACGCCGCGCAGGGCGCCATCGCCATGGAGGCCCTGACCGAGGCCGATGGCTGGCGGCGCGCGATGCAGAAGGACTTGCAGGAGCCGCCGGTTCTGGCCGGGGCGATGGCCGCGCTGAAGGCCTTGCACGCGACGCCCGCGCTTGCCACCCGCTTCGATCCCTTCGTGCAGATCGACGCGCAGATCGCCGAATTCGGCCGGATCGGCGCGCCGCTGCCCGACGATATCGGCTGGCTGCGCCGGGTGATCGGGGCGGCCGAGCCGGTGCTGCGGACGGGCGCGACCCTTGCCCCCTGCCGCAATGACGGGTCCGCCTCGAACCTGATGCTGGGGCCCGGGGGGGCCGTGCGGCTGGTCGATTACGACCGCGCGGGGATGAACGACCCGCTTTACGATCTGGGGGTCCTGCTGGCCGAGGCCACCGATTTCGAGCGCGACATGCAGGCGGGCTTTGCCGCCTATGCGGGGGGCTTCGACGACGCGGGCTTTGCCCGCGCCCGGCTCTGGTCCTTCGTCGACGACATGCTGCATGCGCTCTGGTCGCGGCTGAAGGCGCGGACCTCGGTCCGGGGCGGCGTCGAATGGCTGAAATACGGCGAATGGCGGCTGATGCGGCTGCGGATGGCGCTGAACCATCCGCAATTCGAGCAGAAGATCCGGCTGGCAGGAGGGGCGGCATGAACATGAAGACGCTGGGGCAGGCCGCGCATCCGATGGAAGAGGCGATCGAGGCGGTGATCGCCAAGGCGCCGCTGTTCCGGGGCGGGGCGGGCATGGTCTATGGCCCGGTCTCGGGCGGGATCAGCAACGAGAACTGGCGAGTCACCGCGACCGATGGCAGCGGCGACTGGTTCGTCAAGATCCCCGGCAACGGCACCGAGATGTTCATCGACCGCGCGGCCGCCTTCGAGGCCTCGCAGAAGGCGGCGGCGGCGGGGCTCGGCCCCCGGGTCTATGACGATCTGGCCGCCGAGGGCGTCGAGATCAACGATTTCATGGCCGACCGCCGCCCCTCGACCCACAGCGATTTCGCGGTTCCCGAAAACCGCCGCGCGGCCATTGCTGCCTATCGCCGGATGCATGCGCTGCCGCCCTTGGCCGCGACCAAGACCGTCTTCGACATGATCGACGAACACGCCGCCCAGGCCGCCGATCTGGGCGCGCCGCGGTTTCGCGACCATGACTGGATCATGCTGAACGAGGCCATGGCGCGCGAGGCGCTGACGGCCTCGGGGTTGGATCTGGTGCCCTGTTTCAACGACCCGATGCCGGGGAATTTCATGATGGGCGAGGACGGCTCGATCCTGCTGATCGACTACGAATATGCCTCGATGAACGACCGCTGCTACGATCTGGGGATCTGGTTCGGCGAGATGTTCTTTACCCCCGCGCAGGAACTTGAGCTGATCGAGGCCTATTTCGGCGCGGTCCGTCCCGAGATCGTGTCGCGGGTCATCGTCCACAAGGCGCTGGCCGACGTGAAATGGGCGTTGTGGTCGATGGTGCAGCTGAAGGTGTCGCGGCTGGCCTTCGATTTTCACAAATACGGAATGTGGAAGCTGATGCGGTTTCGCCAGATCACCGGCCATGCCGACTGGCCCGGGCATCTGCGGACGGTCTGAGCGGGAAAGGCGGGAAACATGCCCCGATACTGTGCCATCGCCGGGGGCGAGCGGTTCGCCTTCGACAGTCTGGCCCGGCTCCTGGCCGCAGCGACGCCGGAACGCTCGGGCGACCAGCTTGCGGGCATCGCGGCCCAAAGCGCGACCGAACGGGTCGCGGCGCGGCGGGCGCTGGCCGATCTGCCGCTGGCCGAGTTCCTCACCGAGGCGGTCGTGCCCTATGAGGCCGACGAGGTCACGCGGCTGATCCTCGACAGCCATGACCGCGCGGCCTTCGCCCCCTTCGCGGCGATGACGGTGGGCGATTTCCGCGACTGGCTGCTGTCGCCCGCGGCCCATGCGAAAAGCCTTGCCGCCGCCGCAGCGGGGCTGACGCCCGAGATGGTCGCGGCGGTGTCGAAGATCATGCGCAATCAGGACCTGATCCGGGTGGCGCGCAAGGTCGAGGTGGTGACCGCCTTTCGCAATACCATCGGCAGGACCGGGACGCTGTCGACCCGGTTGCAGCCCAACCACCCGGCCGACGACGCGCGCGGCATCGCGGTCTCGACGCTGGACGGGCTGCTGTTCGGGGCAGGGGACGCGGTGATCGGCATCAACCCGGCCTCGGACAACCTGGGCAATTGCGCGGGCCTTCTGGCGGCGCTGGACGAGATGGTGACGGCTCTGGCCATCCCGACCCAGACCTGCGTGCTGACCCATGTGACCAACGCGCTCCGCCTGATCGAGGGCGGCGCGCCGGTCGATCTGATCTTCCAGTCGGTGGCCGGGACCGAGGCCGCGAACGAGGGGTTCGGCGTCAGCCTGTCGATCCTCGCCGAGGCGCATGCGGCCGGGCGCAGCCTCGGCCGGGGCACGGTCGGCGACAACCTGATGTATTTCGAGACCGGGCAGGGGGCCGCGCTGTCGGCCGAGGCCCATCACGGCGTCGATCAGCAGACGCTGGAGGCCCGGGCCTATGGCGTCGCCCGCGCCTTCCGGCCGCTTCTGGTCAACACCGTCGTGGGCTTCATCGGGCCGGAATACCTGTTCGACGGCAAGCAGATCATCCGCGCCGGGCTCGAGGATCATTTCTGCGGCAAGCTGCTGGGCCTGCCGATGGGGGTTGATGTCTGCTATACGAACCATGTCGAGGCCGATCAGGACGACATGGACGTGCTGATGACGCTGTTGACCCGGGCGGGGGTGACCTTCCTGATCACCGTGCCGGGGGCGGATGACGTCATGCTGGGCTATCAGAGCCTCGCCTTCGAGGATATCGGCTATCTGCGCGAGGTGACCGGGCTGCGGCCCTCGCCGGAATTCGAGATGTGGCTGGCGCGCACGGGGCTGGCACAGGGGGCGGCCGCGCTGCCCGATCCCGAGGCGCTTGGCCGCCGCATGGGGATCGTGGCATGAGCGGCGCCGTCAGCGCGGGGTTCGACCGGCTGCGGACGATGACGCCCGCCCGGGTGCGGCTGGATGCGGGCGCGGGGCCCGCGCCGCTGGGCGCGCTTCTCGACTTTCACGAGGCCCATGCGGCGGCGCGCGACGCGATCCGCGCCCGGCCCGACTGGGACGCTCTGGCCGCCGCGCTGGCGCCGCTGGCCACGATCCGGGTGCAAAGCCGCGCGGTCGAGCGCAGCGTCTATCTGCGCCGCCCCGATCTCGGCCGCCGCCTGGCCGAGCCGGTGGACCTGCCGCACACGGGCTGTCCGCTGGTGGTGGTGGTGGGCGACGGGCTGTCGGCCCCGGCGCTGGCCCATGCCGCACCGGTGATCGCGGCGCTGCGCGCGGCGTTGCCCGAGCTGGACGCCACGCCCGTCATCCTGGCCGAGGGCGCGCGGGTGGCGCTTGGCGACGACATCGCCGAACGGATGGGGGCCGCCATGTGCCTGATGCTGATCGGTGAGCGGCCGGGGCTGAGCGTCTCGGACAGTCTGGGGGCCTATCTGACCGCCGACCCGGTGCCCGGCACGCGGGACAGCGCGCGCAACTGCGTGTCGAACATCCACCGGACCGGCGGGCTGGCGCCCGAGGCGGCGGCCGCGCGCATCGCCTGGCTGATCGCCGCGGCGCGCCGGCTGGGCCGGACCGGGGTCGCGCTGAAGGATGAAAGCGGGACCGCGCCGGCTCTGGGACAGGCCTGATCCGGTCGCCCCGGTGCCTCCGCAGATCTGCCCAAAAATTAATCATCCCATTAAGGATTGGGTAAGTTGGGGTTTGCAGCGGGTTACCCACAGGTTCCTCCCCAGATTCTGGGGATAGGATCGAAACCTCGGGTCGCCCGGTCCCATGGCCCTTGGGCGAACCCGGACAACTGAGATCTGGAACAGGAAAGGGGGCGGCGCGCTGGTCGCCGCCAGCGCGGCGGAAGATCCGGGCCTGCGACGGGGGGCTCAGGGCCCGGGCGCCGCCTGGGATGGCAGCGCCCGGGGGAGCGGCCCCGGGAACAGGGGGGAGCCCGGGGCCTGTCTGGTCAGGCCGCGCGCGCGCGCCGGGCCCGAATGTGTTTCCAGACCGGCGGCAGCACCGTGGTCAGGACCAGAAGCGCGATCAGCACCATGCAGATCGGTCTGGTGAACAGGATATGTTCGTTGCGTACGTCCAGCAGCAGCGACAGGCGCAAGTTGCTTTCGATCAGCGGCCCGAGGATCACCCCCAGCGCCACCGGCGCCAGCGGCAGGCCGGTCTTGCTCATGACATAGCCCAGCAGGCCGAAGCCGAACATCAGCCAGACATCGAACAGCGAATTCTGCACGCAATAGGCGCCGACGATGCTGAGGCAGATGATCAGCGGGATCAGCAGCGGGCGCGGGATCCGCAGCACCTGGGCGAAGAGATTGGTCGCGAAGGACCCGCCCAGCGGGATCAGGATCAGCGATGTCAGGAACATCTGGATCATGAAGCCATAGATGATGTCGGCGCTGTTGCGGAACAGGTCGGGGCCGGGTTGCAGACCGTGCACAAGCAGCCCGCCCATGATCACCGCCGCGACCGAGCTGCCGGGAATGCCCAGCGTCACGGTCGGGATCAGGGCCGCCGCATTGTCGGCATTGTTGCCGAATTCCGAGGCGGCGATGCCTTCGGGATTGCCCTTGCCGAAGCTCTCGGGGTCCTTCGACATCCGCTTGGCGCGCTCATAGGCCAGGAAGGACACGAAGCTGCCGCTGGCGCCGGGCAGAAGCCCGACGAAGATGCCGTAGAAATAGGCCCAGCTCCAGATCCTGAAGTAGCGCGGGATCTCGCGGATGGTCTTCAGGAAGGGCTGGAAGTCCAGCCTGATCCGGGCGCCCACGGCCCTGGCGGTGTCCTCGGCCATCTCGAGACAGGGCGGGATGGCGTAAAGCCCGACCATCAGCACGACGATGTCGATGCCCGATTCCAGCTCGAGCTGGCCGAAGGTGAAGCGGTCGGTCGACATCACCGGGTCGAGCCCGATCATGCCGATGAAAAGCCCGATCAGCGCCGAGAGCAGGCCCTTGGGCAGATCCTCGCCCAGAAAGACCGCGACCGCGGCCATGCCGAAGATGCCGACCCAGAACACCTCGGGCGGGCCGAAGGCCAGGGTCACCAGCGACAGGGGCGGCGCCAGCACCATCATCGCGATGGCGCTCATCATGCCGCCGAAGGCCGAGGACAGGAGCGCGATCTGCAGCGCATATCCGGCGCGGCCCTGCTGGGCCAGCGGGTAGCCGTCGAAGGTGGTCACGATGGCCGCGGGGGTGCCGGGGATGCGCAACAGGATCGCCGGGATCGCCCCGCCATACATCGCGCCGTTATAGATGCCCGCCATCATGCCGAGCGCGACCAGCGGGTCCATGGTGAAGGTCAGGGGCAGCAGGACCGCGATGCTCATGGTCGCGGTCAGCCCGGGCAGCGAGCCGACGACGATCCCGACCAGCACGCCGCCGACCATGGCCAGCAGGTTGGGGAAGGTCAGAACCGCGGGCAGCGCGTCGAGAAGCGGGGAAAACAGGTCCATCTCAGCTGCCTCCGAGCCGGGTCCAGATCTCGGCCGGCAGCGGGCGCGAGAGGATCTGGATGAAGACGATATAGACCATCGCGATAAAGCCTGCGGTGGTGGCCAGAATCGGCAGCGGCCGCCGATAGCCAAGCGCGACCGCCAGAACCGGGATCGTCACCGCGGATGTGGTGAGAAAGCCCAGGTATCTCAGCCCGATCAGGGCCAGGGCCGTGCCTCCCGCGACCAGCGCGAAGCGGCCGGGGCTGGCGAAGAAATCCGGAGTTTCGCCGGTCCGGCGCTGTTTCAGATGGCCGCGGACGGCGATGACGAGGCCCAGCAGCACGGCGGGGACCAGCACCAGAAGGGGAAAGACGCGGGCATCGGCCCCGAACCCCAGCGCCCTGTGAATACCGAGCGCGGCGAGAACCGCCACGCTCGTTCCCAGAACGACATCATTATGGATGGATTTCATGATGTCCTTTCGACGGGGTTACTCGAGCCAGGGGCTTTCGGCCCAGATCTTGCGCATGGCCTTGTCGAAGGCGTCGAGCTGGGCCGTGAAATCGGCGCTGTCGGCGAAATCGAGCACCACGCCCTGGTTCTGGGCGTCCTTGCGGAAATCGGGGTCGTTGACCGCCTGGGCGATGGCCGCGGAGAGTTTCTCGACCGCCTCGTCGGGCATGCCCTTCGGCCCGGCGAAACCGCGCTGCGACGAGGCGACGACGTCGAAGCCCTGTTCCTTGAGGGTCGGCACATCGGGTGCGAGGTCCGAGCGCTTGTCGGCCATGATGCCGAGAATGTCGATCGAGTCCTGATAGTTGACCGCTTCGCCCAGATTGAAGCTGCCGACCGCGACATGGCCGCCCATGGTGGCGTTGCGCGCGGCGACGCCGGGGAAGGGCACGAAGGTGAACTCGGCCCCGGTCAGCTTTTCAAGCTGCAGCCCGGCCAGATGGTCGTCGCCGCCGAAATTGCCGGTGGCCATGGTCACGACCTTGGGATTTTCCTTCGCATAGTCGACCAGACCGGCGATGTCCTTGAACTGGCTGCCCTTCCGGACGTTCAGCGCCGCCGGGTCGGTGACCATGTTGGCGATGATGGTGAAGTCCTGCCAGGTGAACTCGGCCTTGCCCTCGATCGGCTTGGTCACGATCGACGGTGTGGTGATGACGCCGATGGTATAGCCGTCGGGCTTGGCGTCATGCACCGCCTGCCAGCCGATGATGCCCGAGGCGCCGGTGCGGTTCTCGACCACGATGCTGGCGCCGTCGCCCAGGTATTTCTCGATATAGGGCGCAACCGTGCGCACCATGATGTCGCTGCCGCCGCCCGCGCCATAGGGCACGACGATGGTGATGGGCTTTTCGGGATAGTCGGCCAGCGCGGCGGTTCCGGCCAGAAGCCCGATCGCGGCCAAAGAGGCGGTGATGCGTTTCATGGGTCTCTCCTTGTTGCGTCTTGTCGGACGGGACGGTTAAGGCGCCGTCACGCCACGTTCCATTTTTCCAGTGCGGGCATCAGCCAGCCGGGTTTCGGCGCGCCCGAGGCGATGGCCTCGATCCGGGCGCCCTCCTTGGCGAGCTTGTCGCGGCAAAGCGGCAGCAGCGCGGCGGCATCGGCGGCGGGCACCACCATCACCCCGTCATCGTCGCCGATGATGATGTCGCCGTGCTGGACGACGACATTGCCGACCGCGACCGGACTGTTGACATGGCCCGGCCCGAGCTTGCGCGAGCCGCGGGCGCAGGTGCCGCGGGCGAAAAGCTGGAACCCGCTTTCGGCGATCCAGGCGCTGTCGCGGCACATGCCGTCCAGCACCAGCCCGCCGAGGCCGCGGGCCATGGCGGCGCGGGTCATCAGCTCGCCCCAGACGCCCGAATGGCGGTCGTTCGAGGTCGAGGCGACGAGGATGTCGCCCGGCTCGGCCGCGTGCAGCGCCGCATGCAGCATCAGGTTGTCATCGGGCGGCATCGCCACGGTGACGGCGCGGCCGCAAAGATGCATGCCCCGGGCGATCGGCTTGATCCCGGCATCCATGATGTTGCGGCGGCCATAGCAGTCATTCGCGACCGGTGCCGGAATGTCGTTGAACCCGGCGGCGAATTCGGCGCTCAGCGGATGGTTCACGGGGGCGACCGAACAGTCGAAGCTCATGCGGAGGGTCCTTGCTTGGCGGGCGTAAGTCGGGCCACGGCGGCGCGCAGCTTGAGGCAGGCCTCTTCGAGCACCTCGATGCCGCAGGCGAACGAGATCCGGAAGAAGGGCGACAGTCCGAAGGCGGCGCCCGGCACGCAGACCACCTCGGCCTCCTCGACGAAATAGCGGGTCAGGTCGGCATCGCTGGCGATGGTGCCGCCATCGGGCCTTGTGGCGCCGATCAGGGGCGCGCAGTTGACGAACAGATAGAAGGCGCCGTCGGGGGCGTGGCAGGACAGCCCTTCGGTTTCATTGATCAATTGGACGCCAAGCGCGCGGCGGGCGCGGAAGGCCTCGAGATTGGGGCCCATGAAGGCGCGCGAGCCGGTCAGCGCCGCCAGCGCGCCGAATTGCGCAGGATGCATCACGCCGCCGGTGGTCTGGCCCTGATAGGTGCGCATCGCGTCGATCAGGTCCTGCGGCCCGGCCGCGAAGCCGACCCGCCAGCCGGTCATGCACCAGGCTTTCGAGACGCCATTGGCGGTCAGGGTCCGGGCCTTCATCGCCTCGGAGGTCTGGGCGATGGTGAAATAGGGCGCGGGGCCGTAGCGCAGATGCTCGTAGATGTCGTCGCTGAGGACCATCACCTGGGGATGCCGTTCGAGCACCTCGGCCAGGGCGCGGATCTCGGCCTCGGTCAGGATGGTGCCGGTCGGGTTGCAGGGGTTGTTGAGGATCAGCCAGCGGGTATTCCCGGTGATCGCGGCCTCGAGCACCTCGGGGCGCAGCCGGAAATTGTCGTCCCACCGGGTTTCGAGCACCACCGGCACGCCGCCGTTCAGCCGCACCATCTCGGAATAGCTGACCCAGCCCGGGGCCGGGATCAGAACCTCCTGTCCGGGCTCGAGGCTGGCGGCCATCGCGTTGAAGATGATCTGCTTGACGCCATTGGCGACGATCACCTGACTGGCGCGGTAATCGAGATCGTTGTCGAGGTGGAATTTCTGGCAGATCGCCTCGCGCAGCGCCGGGATGCCCTGGACCGGCGGATAGCCGGTGCGGTTCTCGGCCAGCGCGGTGACGCAGGCGGCCTTGATGTGGTCGGGGGTCGGGAAATCGGGCTCGCCGGTCGCCAGCGAGATCACCCGGCGGCCCTGGCTGCGCAGATCCCGCGCCAGCTGCGCCGCCTCGAGCGAGGCCGAGGGCTTGGTGTCGCGCATCCGGCGGCTGACGGGGTCCGGGGCGGGGTCCGGGACAGATCTGGCGGCGGTCTGGGGGTCGGCTTTGTTCATCTCTGCTCATGCCGCGACCGCGCACCCCGCGCAGCGGAGGTCGAGTCTGGCACGTCCTCGAAAGTTCGGAATATGTCGGACGCGACGGGCCGTGTACGATGGTACGCCGCGCTGGGGGCACGCTATCCAGTCAAAATAGGTTTACGCAAGCGAGTAATTCTTACCTTTATGTCAAGGAAATCTTTCTATAGATCGAACCTCGGCGGTGCTTTCGGCGCGGGTCCGCCAAGCGTCTGAAACCCCGCGCAAACCTTGCCGCCGCTTGCGGAGCCCTGCCATGTCGATCCGCCGCCTGAAGACCCTCGTCGCGATTTCGCGCCATGGCAGCCTGTCGGCCGCCGCCGCCAGCGAGCATCTGACCCGCTCGGCGGTCTCGTTGCAGATGAAGCAGTTCGAGGAGGATCTGGGCGTCGAGATCTTCGACCGGCGGCGGCGCATTCCCGAACTGAACGCCCGCGGGCGGCTTCTGGTGCCCAAGGCGATCGAGGTTCTGGCCGCCTATGACGAGCTGCGCCGCACCGCGCGGGGCGAGGCCACCATCACCGGCACGCTGAATATCGGCGCGATGTTCACCGCCATGACCGGGGCGGTGCCGCATGCGATGAAGCGGATGCGCGCGCTTTATCCCGACCTGCATATCCAGGCCGCGCCCGCCCATTCGGCCAATCTGGTGGCGCCGGTCGATCGCGGTGCGCTGGACGCGGCCTTCATCGGGCGGCCGCCGGTGCTGGGCTCGCGGCTGGTCTTCCACACCGTCACCGAAGAGCCGTTCCACCTGTTGACCGCCGAGGATTGCCCGCTCGACGATCCGCGCGAGATCCTCGAGACCTATCCCTTCATCCGGATCAGCCGCTCGCTCTGGTCGGGGCAGCTGATCGACGACTGGCTGGTGCGCGAGGACATCACCGTCAACGAGGCGATGGAACTTGACGGCATCCAGATGATCTCGACCATGGTCTATCACGGGCTGGGCGTCGCGGTGGTGCCAAGGCGCTGCGTGCCCGCGCCGAACCCGGTCGCGGTGCGCGAGATCGCGATCCCCAGCCTGGCCGGGCGGCCGGTCGGTATCCTTGCCCGCGATGACAGCCCCAAGGCCAGCCTGATCGACGCCTTCTGCACCCAGATGCGCCTGGTCGTGGCCGAGATCGGCCGCCGCGATGCGCCAGACGGCCTTGATCAGGGCGCGTGAAGCTCGGCGAAGGCTCTCCGCACGTTTTCGGTGATGGCTTCGAGCCTGTGCTCGATAGGACCGCGCAGCTCGTTCTGCGCCGCCTCGGGGTCGCGCGCGCACCGCCTCCGGAATGCGCCGGTGCGGCGCGGTGGTGACGACCCCGGAGCTCCTGTCGCAGATCCCCGCCGGCGAAGAGAGCGCAACAGTCACCGCCGAAGGAGCATATGACACGCGCCGCGGCCATGCCGCAATTATCGCGCATGGTGCAGACCCGATCCTCCCGATCCGTCGCAATGGCCGCGCCTGGAAACCCGACGGCCCCGCCGCGATGTCGCGAAACGAGATCCTGCGAGCGACGCGATGTCTGGGGCGATCGATCTGGAGGAAATGGGCCGGCGATCACGTCCGAAGTCGCGTCGAGGCCCGGATGAACCGCCTGAAGCTCTTGGGGGATCGGATCATGCCACGGGACCCCGATCGCCAGACCGCCGAAGTCCAGATCCGCGTCATTCGCCATTGTCGCTCGGATCAATGGCGCGACATGGGCCATTCATGAGCCGCTGCTCGGCCCTTGGACGGGCCGAGGTCAAAGCCATCGCCTGAAACATGCGGGGAAAGGGGACCCTCGTTCTGCCGTTTGATTGATGCAACAAGGCCTCTTGGAAGAGAGCAAGTTGACATAAGATACCTTATTGGCCCCGGGATTGTGCCCGCAAAGTTAAAGTGTCCCATATCTGCAAAGCAGAAGTGCCACACTCTGCCCCAACATGAACAGGCCGACAGAGCGGTCATGGGATGGGTTTTGATGAGCGGGCGCGAGCTGAACCGGGTCGAGGTGTTGAGCCAGGTGACGCAGGGGCTGTTGACCGCGGCGGGCGCAGCGACGGTCTTGGGCCTGAGCCGACGTCACGTCCATCGATTGCTGAAGCGGTTTCAGGATCAGGGGCCGGCGGCGGTCCGGTACAAGGCGCGTGGTCGGGCGTCGAACAATCGGATCGATCCCGCGGTTCGCGAGCACGCGATGACGCTGGCCCGCGAGAGCTATATCGACTTTGGGCCAGGTTTTGCGGCCGAGAAGCTCGCGGAAGGACACGAACTGACGGTCTCGCGCGAGACGCTCAGGAAGTGGATGCAGGATGCCGGGATCTGGCCCTCCCGCAAACGGCGCCGGACCGTTGCCTCCGAAGCGGTTCCGCGCCCCGGCCGGTGTTGCGCGGGCTGCGACGTGCGGCGCGGTCGGCAGCCCTGCCCGGCTGACCCGCCGGTTGATCGGTTTCGCACCCTGGGCTTCCTCGATCCGCAGGGCGAGCGGAAAGCAGAGGTCAGCATGAATAGCGCCGTTGTCTTCCCCGTGCCGCCCTTATGGCTATACGCCGTAATACCTTTCATTGGTGTCCCTCGCAGCTTTCCTCAGCTTCATGCCATCGGCCGCAATACACGTCACGGCGGAATGGCGGCACCACGACATCACGGCGATCCGGCAACATGGCCACAAGGCGAGACGGCGACCCGTCCAGACGGCGTCGAGGCAACGCGGCCACACGGAAAACAACCCAAGCTTGGCGCCCCGATGGATGCGTCGCGCAACGACGTCCTTGCGTACATGTCGTTCCCGCGAGAGCACTGGACACAGATCGCGTCCACGAACCCGTTGGAACGGGTGAACCGAGAGGTAAAGCGACGTGCCGATGTCATCGGGATCTTTCCCAACGACGCGTGGGCCGTGGCGAGGCGATACATGAGCCTTGAAACCCTGGCCCGCGTCGCCGACAATCCCACCGTCAGGTTGCGCGCCGTGGCATCCTGACGAGGCCCGGACATCTCCGAAGGTCAGCGTGACCTGGTCCCGGTCGATGCCATCGATGAAGCCCGCCATCCCTGCCTCCCGCCAACTCGCGGAAGCTTACCACGGTACAGCGTTTCCACACAGCCTCGGCCAATACTGTTGAAAAACACCCGCTGCGCCCGAGAGACCGTCTTAGGTTAGGACGTTGTTCTGCACTCGGGCAGGAAATGACCGTTTACAAGGCAGGGTCGCGCGCAAGCAGAACCGTTTCCCATGGAATGGCACTCCGTGGATGCTCCAGCGAGTTTTTCAACAGCTTCCTGCCAAAGGCGCCTCGCGGCCCTGCCCTTCACCCTTGGCCTCCGGATCGGGAAGCGGCTAAAGCGTCGCATGGTTCGGCGAGCCCGACACGATCGTCCCGCCGCCGGAGGTCTTGGAGCCCAGGATCGCGACCGGGCGTTCATCGCAGGTCATCTGCGACGCCCCCGAGACGATGACGCAGCCGCAGGCGCATTTGTCTCCGACCCGTGCGACCTGCCGTCCGTCGATCAGCGCAGAGCCGCCCGTCACGATGACATTGGAGCCATGCCCCGTGACCGGGCAGACATGGGTATCTCCGACGCGCGCGATCGGGGGCATCAGACATCCTCCTTGATGGCGGCGCATTCCTCGCAGAGCGGCAGGCCTTCCTTGGCCGCCAGCTTCAGCGTCGGAACCTGGGCCGAGCCCGCCCCGCCGACCGAGACATTGCCCTTGAGCCTGATATTCGCCGCTTCCAGCGTGATGCCCGAGCCATCGATGGTGATCTTGCCGCCCGGCCCCTTGATCTGGAACTTCTCGAAGGCCATCAGCGTGTGCTTGCCGGTATTGTTGGTGATCGAGGTCCCCACGTCGAGCACGTATTTGCCCGCCACCTCGCCCTGGTAGTTGCGGCCTACCTCGTAGAGGTGATCGGCCCAGACCGACTGCTTGTGGATATTGCCGACGCGGTGGATGTGATCCTTGCCGTAATCTTCCTGCTGGTTGCGGCCGACCGTGTAATACATGTCCTGGCCGATGGTCTCGCGATGGTCGTTGCCGACCGATATGGTCTTGTCATGACCGATGGCTTCCGACTGGTCATTGCCCACCGATTTCGAGCGGTCATGGCCGATGGAATGGCTTTCGTCATTCTCGATGATCGTGTTGTGGTCCTTCTGCGCATGCATGAAGACCTCTTCACGGTCCTTCTCGTCCTCGAAACGGAACTCGTTATAGCCCGCGCCCTGATGGGTGTCCGACTTGAAGGTCGAGACCGTCTTGTTGGCGGGCAAGTCGTAGGGAACCCTATTCCGCCCGTTATAGACGCATC
>NZ_MUAV01000129.1:0-836 GCF_003265965.1 Rhodovulum viride
CGATCATGGCGCTGGGACGCGCCGAGGCCGAGGCGGGCAAACGCAAGGCACGGGACGTGGCAACGGTATGATCGGACGATTTCTGGGGCGGCGTGCGCCCGCCCGAATGATGCGAACGGAACCGCCGGTTACGGCCGACATGACCTCGGCCATGGCCTCGGCCGGGCCGGTCGAGCCCTCGGGCACGCGCGATCCGTCGCCCTGGCTCAATGATCTCTGGGCGGGCGGGCAATCCCGGGTCCGCTCGCTGCCGGTGGTCACACCGCTGGCCGCCCAACGTCATGCCACGGTCTTTGCCTGCTGCAACGTGATCGCGGGGGATCTCGCCAAGGTGCCGCTGCGCCTTTACCAGCGGACGGGCCCCAGCCGGGCCGAGCCGGTCGCGGACCATGCCGCAACGTACCTCCTCAACACCGAATCCGCGCCGGGCGTGGCCGCGAAGGTGGCGCGCTTTGCCCTCGTCTATGCCTTCGCGCTGCGCGGCCGGGCCTATGCCTATGCGCCCCGCGACGGGGCGGGCGAGCTGACGCTGCTGGAGGTGATCCGCCCCGATCTCTGCGCCGAGCTCCGCGACGGCCGGGCGCGCTTCTATGCCTTCGAGGACGGGGCGGGCATCCAGCGCCGGGCGCCGTCGCGGGCCATGGTGCATCTGCGCTACATGGCCGAGGACGGCTGGACCGGCCGCAGCCCGCTCCAGGTCGCGGCCGAATCCGTGGGCCTGGCGCTCGCCGGTCAGGAGGCCGCGGCCCGCGCCGCCTCGGGCGTGCAGATGCGCGCGGTCCTGAAGATGGAGGATGTCTACGAGGACGATGAGGCCTGGCACCGCAATGCCCGCC
>NZ_MUAV01000130.1:0-820 GCF_003265965.1 Rhodovulum viride
CTGTGGCCGGTTCCCCCGGCCCCTTGAGGTGGATGCGCGCGGCGCGCTCCGCCTGCGAGTTCGATAGGCCGAAGGCCCCCTTCAGCAGATCCTCGAACTCCCGCTCGGTCAGCCGGTCCCCGGCCTTGAGCTTTTCCGTCACCGCAGTCACACGCCGCTCGGCCTTCACCGCGGCGATGGTCGCGTTCTCATTGGCGCCGATGCTGACGATGGACACTTCGCGCAGATTCAGGTTCGTCAGTGTGCGCATTTCCGCTTCCTCGTCGAGCTCGTAACTCCTGACGCGATAGCCGATCGACAAACCGTCGATGTCGCCAGCCTTCAGCAGTTCATAGGCCTCGCGCGCCCGCTGCACGCCCATGTTGAGCTGCCCCTTGACCAGCAGGCCCTTGCCGTCTTCGACGGCTGAGGTCCATTTTCCGATGGGCTGCCAGGGATCGTGCTGCCAGAACATCTTGGGCATCGTGCTCTTGGCGGCATGTTCAGCCAGGCTCTCGGCAAAAGCGCCGGGCGCAATGATGTCGCCGTAGCTGTCCGCCTCGCCGCCGAATGTGCTGGCATAGCCCTCGATCTCGCCCTTCTCCCTGAGGGCTTTGATATCGAGAAGCGCCGCCCCTTGCCTGATCTGCATCTCAGTTTCCATTGCCAAGGTCCTCCACCGCGGAAATCGGAACGTTCTGCTTCTGGATGCGCGGCACGTCCCCGCCAGGGACGGGCGGCAGCCCCTCGAGGCGCCTGACCTCGTTGATCGACATCGCGCCTATCTGCGTCATCGGGCCGTAGAAGGCCGCGCGCTCGGCGCTCGACCCGCGCAGGAGCG
>NZ_MUAV01000131.1:0-818 GCF_003265965.1 Rhodovulum viride
CGATCATGGCGCTGGGACGCGCCGAGGCCGAGGCGGGCAAACGCAAGGCACGGGACGTGGCAACGGTATGATCGGACTTCCTTTCCTCACGCGCGGCCGGAAGGCCGACGCCCCCCGGCGCGAACCGCCGGTCAGCGCGGCCATGGCTGCGGTCGAGCCTTCCGGCACCCGCGATCCGTCGCCCTGGCTCAATGATCTCTGGGCGGGCGGGCAATCCCGGGTCCGCTCGCTGCCGGTGGTGACACCGCTGGCGGCCCAACGTCATGCCACGGTCTTCGCCTGCTGCAACGTGATCGCGGGCGATCTGGCCAAGGTGCCGCTCAGGCTCTACCAGCGGACGGGCGCCAGCCGGGCCGAACCGGTCGCGGATCATGCCGCAACCTACCTCCTGAACACGGAATCCGCCCCGGGCGTGGCCGCGAAGGTGGCCCGCTTTGCCCTCGTCTATGCCTTCGCGCTGCGCGGCCGGGCCTATGCCTATGCGCCCCGCGACGGGGCGGGCGAGCTGACGCTGCTGGAGGTGATCCGCCCCGATCTCTGCGCCGAGCTCCGCGACGGCCGGGCGCGCTTCTATGCCTTCGAGGACGGGGCGGGCATCCAGCGCCGGGCGCCGTCGCGGGCCATGGTGCATCTGCGCTACATGGCCGAGGACGGCTGGACCGGCCGCAGCCCGCTCCAGGTCGCGGCCGAATCCGTGGGCCTGGCGCTCGCCGGTCAGGAGGCCGCGGCCCGCGCCGCCTCGGGCGTGCAGATGCGCGCGGTCCTGAAGATGGAGGATGTCTACGAGGACGATGAGGCCTGGCACCGCAATGCCCGCC
>NZ_MUAV01000132.1:0-801 GCF_003265965.1 Rhodovulum viride
GCGGCGGCGGCGGTCGCGCGCGATTACATCAACCTGCTCTGCATCCCGCAGACCGAGGAAAGCGCGGCCGAAGAGGATGCCCCCTCGGGGGAGTGACCTGGGCCGCCTTCGAGAGGCAGGCCTATCAGGCGGCCCGCGACTGGGGCGTTCAGCCCTCTGAATTCTGGGCCATGAGCCCGGCCGAATGGTGGGCCGAGGCCGATGCGAAGATCCGCGAGAGCCGCGCCGCAGCGGGCGGCCCGCGTATCAGATGGACCGCCGAGGAAATCGAGCGGGTGAAGCGAGGCAGGCAGGCATGACGAAAGTAGCGGCGGTCGAGGCGATCCTGAGCGGCGAGGCCGGATCGCTCAAGGCCAGCATTGCAGAGGCGGTCGGCATTGTCGGCAAGTTCAAGAACGATGCCGAGAAGTCGGCCCGTTCCATCGAACGCGCGTTCCAGCAGCAGGAAAAGAGCGTCGAGCGGCTGCGCAAGTCGCTCGACCCGCTCTATGCCAGCAGCAAGCGCTATGAGGCTGCGCTCGCGCAGCTCGACAAGGCGCTGAAGCACGGGGTGATCTCGCAGGCCGAATACAACCGGACCCTGGGCCTTGCCGAGAAGGCCTATCTGGGCGGCGGCAAGCAGGCCGCGGCGGCGGGCGGTGCGCTTGGGGTGCTGGGCAACATGTCCGATCAGACCCGGTACCGCATCCAGAACATGGGCTACCAGGTGCAGGACATCGCGGTGCAGCTGCAGATGGGCGCCAAGGCCTCGTCGGTCTTCGCGGCGCAGGGGTCGCAGATCGCCTCGATGTTCGGGCCGGT
>NZ_MUAV01000133.1:0-773 GCF_003265965.1 Rhodovulum viride
TCTTCGTCGAGGCGCTGCGCGACGGGCTCGACACCGACCGGGACGGCAGCGGGATCCACCGGATCGTCGCCGACCTGATCGTCCATCACAGGCTTCACAACAAGGAGAACGAGAGATGAGCGAGGCGGATATCGCCTGGGGCTATGGCGTGGAGGTGGCCGAGGATGCCGCCGCCACGACCTTCCTCGACCTGGCCGAGGTCAAGTCGGTGGCGCTGCCCGACCAGCAGCGCGACGAACATGACGCAACCCATATGAAGTCGCTGAACCGGACCAAGGAATCCCGCCCGGGGCTGCTCGATCCCGGCGAATGCACGGTCGGCATGAACTGGATCGAGGGCTCGGCCACCGACCGGCTGTTGATCGGGCTGAAGGCCTCGGGCGCGGTGCGCCAGATCCGGGTCACCTTCCCGGGCGGCACGGTCTGGCTCTTCGAGGGCTGGCTCAAATCCTACGCGCCGCCCGCCAGCGTGGGCGAGTTCCAGGAGGTCTCCGCGAGTTTCCGGGTCACCGGCAGCCTCGCGATCACCCTGCCCGGGGAGGACTGATCCATGGCCAATCCGATGAAGGGCGAGGTCGATATCGAGGCCTGCGGCGAGCGGCTTCGGCTGATCCTCAGCTTCAATGCCATTGCCGAGCTGGAAGACGAGGCGGGCCGGACGCTGGCCGAGGTCATGACCTCGCTGAAGGCGGGATCGGTGCGCACCATGCGGCTGATCCTCTGGGCCGCGATGCGCGATCACCGCCCCGCGACCACGCTGCGCCAGGCGGGCG
>NZ_MUAV01000134.1:0-771 GCF_003265965.1 Rhodovulum viride
AGGAATTGCGCGCCCAAAGGGTCAATGCGCCCGGGACAGAAGCCGTGCGGGAAGAACCCGAAGCCTCGCGTCATGAAAACCGAAGTTCACACACCACGCGACTCTCTTCCTCAGCCGTCTCGGGACAACGAATTTTCGATCGAGGTCGGGTCGCCCTGCTCTGATCGCAAACTGTGGCGAAGTTCATCGAAGCCAGTTCCGAACCAAGATTTGTCGCAGTGGCCACGCTTCTTCCTAGCGGGATACTTCGGGCCGATACGTCTGGCGGCGGTTCGGCATACCAACGCGATGGCGCGTGCAGTGCCTGCAATCAAAAGGCTTAACTTTCGCCCGTGCGTCAGACGGGTATCTTCGGGGTTCTGCCCCTTCGTCTTGATGCCAGCGAAGAGCCATTCGATGAACCGTCTCCTGAGTAATTGCGCAAGATGTGGACGCCCTTGAGGGGATTGGAACACGCCACGACGAGCAATTCGCCCCGCTTGATCCGCCGCGCCCCGAAATGGAGGCGCAGATCCGGATGACCCGTTTTGGCGGGCAGAACGTCGCTGAAGCCCCGTATGCCCGTGTAGCGGCAAGACGCCCAAAAGTCAGGCAGACCCATCGGACCCGGCCTGACAGGCCCCCGGACGCCGCAGAAGCGCCCTTGACCCTGCCGCTTTGCGCTTCGCTATATAGCCAAACAACATATCGAACGGCAGACCGTGTCGTCGGCAGGACGGGCCTCGCCCGAACCGGCGGGACAGGCGGCAGGAGAGCGAAGCACGATGACGC
>NZ_MUAV01000135.1:0-763 GCF_003265965.1 Rhodovulum viride
GTCTTGTTGGCGGGCAAGTCGTAGGGAACCCTATTCCGCCCGTTATAGACGCATCCCGTGACCAGCGGCTTGTCGGGGTCGCCGTCGAGGAACTCGACCACCACCTCCATGCCGATCCGCGGGATCACCATCCCGCCCCAGCCCGCGCCCGCCCAGCTTTGCGACACCCGGCAGCGCATCGACCAGGCCTCGTCCAGATCCCAGTGGAACCGCACCAGGATCCGGCCGTATTCGTCGCAGTCGATCTCGCCCTCGCCGACCACCGTCGCCGTCTGCGGCCCCCGCACATCGGCCCGCGCGGTCTTCTGTTCGGGCAAAAGCGGCGCCTCGACCGGCATCAGGACGTATTGCCCGTCATAGGCGCGGCCGTCGCCATCGTCCGACCCGCCTGACCCATAATTGTCGGCGGTGTAGGAGTGCCGGGCGCTGAGGCATAGATACTCGCCGCCGGTCCCGGGCACCGGATCGCCCGACAGCGTCACCCGGAGACCCGCGCCAAGCGCCACGATATCGCCCTCGGCCTCGTAACGCCGGTCCTGGCCGCGTTCGCCCTGGGCGCGCAGCTCGGCCACCACCCGGCCGCGGCCCTGATCGAGGTAATCGCCCGGCCAGTCGAAGCTCTCGATCTGGCCCTGTTCGTAGGCGGCATCGCCCAGATGGTCGGTCTCCATCGCCGCCACCGGCGTCTTGAAATTGTAGTCCGTCAGCCGGATGGCGCCGGTCGTGATCCGCCGCGCGGGCCGCCAGGCGCGGAAATGCGAGA
>NZ_MUAV01000136.1:0-753 GCF_003265965.1 Rhodovulum viride
TCTCGCCGTAGCAGATCGTCCAGACGCCGACGATGTCGCGATAGGAGGCGGTGCGCAGGCCCTCCCAGGGGGCGATCAGCGCGACGGCCGCGGCGATCACCGCAGCGGCGGCGCCCCCGGCGGCGGTGCGGCGGCGGATCATTCGTCGCCCCCCGCAAGCCCGGTCTGGGCGATCACGCGGGCCAGCAGCGCGGCGGCGGACAGGACCCCCACGGCGGCGGCGTAGATGTCCGGCGGCAGACCAAGCATGTCGGCGGACAGCAGCGAGGCGGCGGCCTCGAGGCCGGACAGAATGACCATGGCGGCCAGAATCCACACCGACCACGCACGGCGCAGCACCGCGCGCCAGTTGGGCACGAGTTTCATTTGGATTGCCCTCCTTGGGCTTTGTCAGGGATGGGAAGTCGGCGCGGCCCCGGGCGTCAGGGCCAGACGATCAGCGCGAGCCAGATGGCGGCGGTGAGGGTGAGGTAGAGGGGCAGGCTCATTTCCCGCCCCGCCAGAGGCGCAGCATCTCGGCCAGATGGGCCGGGTCGCGCTTGAGCCAGAGCAGCGCCGCGGCGGCGGTCTCCAACGCCAGCGGGCCGAGGACAGTCACGCCGACGATGGTCAGGCGTTCGGGCGTGCCCAGCCAGAGCGCGATCTCGGGGCCCGCGACATAGCCGATGGCGCCCGAGGCCAGTACGATGCCCATGCGGGCGATCAGCGCCATGCCATCGGTGCGGAGCCAGACCAGCACCAGCGCGCCCAGAA
>NZ_MUAV01000137.1:0-751 GCF_003265965.1 Rhodovulum viride
CCGAGGACCTGATCGACGATGTCGCGCCCGGCACCTATGTCTTCGGCGCGCGCGGGCGCAACACCCGCGGCATGTGGTCGGACTGGACCTTCGCGGGCGCGACCGCGGTGCAGGGGATCAACGCGCCGCCCGTGGCGCTGAGCGGGCTGGCGGGCCAGGCGGCCGGGGGCGCGGTGGCGATGCTGCGCTGGGACCGGCACCCGTCGCTCGACGTGCGCCAGGGCGGCTGGATCGAGATCCGCCATTCCGCGGCGCTGACCGGCGCGACCTGGCAAAGCTCGGTCACCGTCGGCAAGGCGGTGCCGGGCGGGGCGACCGAGGCCACGCTGCCGCTGAAGTCGGGCAGCTATCTCGCGCGCCCCTATGACGCGACCGGCATTCCGGGCCCGGTCAGCGCGGTCGCGCTGCGCGCCGCCTCGCTGGTGCCGATGACAGAGGTCGCCCGGCTCGACGAGGCGCCGGGCTTTGCCGGGACCAAGGCGGATTGCTCGGCCGCGGGCGGCGTGCTGTCGACCGACGAGGGCGCGACCCATGCGCTCTATGACTTCTCGGCCGTCCTGAACCTGGGCACGGCCGGGCCGGTGCGGCTGGTCAGCAATGTCGAGGTGCTGATCGAGGAGCGGCGGGATCTGATCTTCGGCCCCGGCACGGCCGCCTTCTGGTCCCCGCCCGACGCGCTCTTCTGGCAGGGCAGCACCGATGCCTATGGCGATCTCGACACCCAGGTCCGGGTCCATGACGACGCGACCGC
>NZ_MUAV01000138.1:0-742 GCF_003265965.1 Rhodovulum viride
CCGTCAGGGACGGTTTCGGGCCGGTCGGGCCGGTGGGCCGGGGCGGTCGGACGGCCCCATGCCTCCGAAGGCACGGACAAGGGGGTGCGGGGGTCAGCCATCGGCGCCGCCTCCGGCCAGTTCCCCGCCGCAGGCGGCATAGCCCGCCATGTCGATCCAGTTGTCGGCATGGCTTGGATTGGTCCAGGCGCGCGCCGTCTTCAGGTCGATCAGCAGGATCGCCACCTGATCTGGCGTGATCTCGACCCCCAGCCGCGCCGACCAGAGCCGCGCGATGGCGCCGAACGTGTCCTCTGGTCGGCCGTGGGTCGCGGCCCGATCCACGGTGACGGCCTGACAGGCGGCCTGCAGGAGGGCTGACCGATCCATCAGAACGGCTCGTCGACGGGCGCACCGGCGCCGTGGGACTGTCTGGCCGCCATGCGGGTCTTGAACTCGTCGGTGAGGCGGAGGCCGCGATAGCCGGTCGCGTCGCGCTTGGCCGGAATGAAGGATTTGCCGGTATGGGGATGGCGCCAGCGGCTGGCCTTCTGCTTGAGGCGCATCGAGACTGTGCGCCCACCCCAGCGGGTTTCGCCGCGATCTTCGAGCCAGAAGTTGAAGGCCTCGATCAGCTCGCGCGAATAAAGGAAGTCGGCCTCGGCGCCGGTGACGATGGCGCATTCGGTCAGGAAGGCGCCCACAGGGTCGCTTTCCTCGCGGTATTCGGCCGTGGCCTCCAGCACCCGGTCGGGCGGGCGGA
>NZ_MUAV01000013.1:0-133193 GCF_003265965.1 Rhodovulum viride
GGCCGCCCGCCGCGCCGTGCCCGCAAGACCGAGGAGCCGCCCGAACAGGGCTCGCTGCTCTGAGACCGGGGGCTCAGGCGCCGACGTCGGGGCCGGTGCACATCAGCGGTTCTCGGCTCTGGTTGACCTCGATCAGTTCGGTCTGGGCCGGGTCATTCTCGAACTGCGCCATCAGCCCGCCGCCGGATTCGAAGAAGCTCCAGCATTGCGGGTCTTCGGGGTCGTGGTCGTAGCGAAAGCAGATCTGGCCGTTGGACTCGTACCAGACCCCTTCCGAGCAGTTGCCATCAAGGAAGGTCCAGATCACCCGCCGCCCGCTGAGATATTGTTCCGCCCCGTAGGCATGACCGTCCGAGGCATAGAACAGGGTCTTTCCGGTGGCATAGCGGTCGAAGGCGGCCGCCGACATCGGTTCGGCGGTTTCCGCGGCCGGGGCGCGGACGGCCGGTACGGCCAGGGCGGCAGCCAGGATCAGGGCGGTTGGCGCAAGGCGCATCGGGGTCCTCCGGGATGTCGGCGGTTTCACTGTGCCAGAGCGCACCGGTCTTCGCCAGCCTGTCCGCCCCGGGCCGCGGGTGCGTCGGCGGGTGCCATGGCCTCCGTGCGCCCCTGTGCCAAAGATAGGTCCCGGCACGCCCCCTTCCATATCGGGGCGTTTCCGCTTAGGTCAGATCTGGCCCCCGGACGGGGCAGGCAGGAGGGGATATGGCGTTTTTCAGCAAGCTCAGGCAGCGGCTCGGCAAGTCGTCCTCGAAGATCGAGCAGGGGCTTGAAGACATCGTGCGCGACGGCGGCCGCGAGGAAGAGCTGGAGGCCTCCTCGTCAGAACCTCTGCCGTCCGACCCTTCCCCGTCCGGTGCCTCTGCCCCGGTCGACCCAACGGGCGATCCGGAGGACCCGCCTTCCGCGGCTCCGGAGGCCGGGCAGGCAGACCCCGAAAGGGCGGCCGAGGCCGATGCGACCGAGTCAGCGAGCGAGCGGGGCCGTCCCGTTCCGCTGGTCCTCGGCGCGGCCGAGGCCGTGTCGCGGCCCGCAGAACAGACGGAACCGGAGCCGGAAGCCGGGCCGGTCGCCGAGTTCGATTCCGCCGAATCCGCACAGGAGGTCCCGGGCCGCTCGGGCGTCGCGGCCCAAGAGGAGGGCGCATCCGAGGCCGAGGAACGGGACGGCGACGAGCCGGCAGCCCGTGAGCCCGCTCCCTATGAGTCCAGTGAGGCTGCTTCTGGCGTGTCTTCGGGGCCCGATCCCCTGCAAGATGCCCGGATCGACCGTCCTGCCGAGGCGCCATCCTGGACGATGGCCGCCCCGGACCCGGAACCCGACCTGCCACCAGAGCCTCCCGAGCCGGACCCCGAGCCTGAGCCCCAACCGGAACCTGAGCCGGACCCGGAACCCGGCCCTCTGCCAGAGCCCGAACCTGAACCGGAGCCGGTCGTGCCGCCCCGGCCCGATCCGCAGCCCGAGCCTCTGAACATCCCGCCCGGGCCGTCCGAGATCCCGCCGGAGCCGCCGCAGGAACTGCCGGACTGGCCCGAGGAAGTCCCGCCCGAGGTGCCGGACGAGATCCCGTCGGACAGCCCTCCGGAACTGCCGGGCCAATTGTCGGGGGGTGCCCTTGCCGCGCGCGACGCGATGCTGGACGAGGCTGAATCCTACGACGCCCCGGAAGCCGGGGCCGGTGCTCCGCGCCGGGGCTTCTTCGGGCGCATGTTCTCGCGGACCGAACAGAAGAAGACGGTCATCCGCCGCGAGCTTGACGACGCGATGCTGGAAAGCCTCGAAGAGCTGCTGATCTCGGCGGATATGGGGGTCGATACCGCGCTGCGGGTCACCGCCAACATGGCCGAGGGCCGGTTCGGCAAGCGGCTTTCGGTCGACGAGATCAAGGAACTGCTGGCCTTCGAAATCGCCCGCATCATGGAGCCGGTCGCGCGACCGATGCCGCTTTATTCCAAGAAGCCGCAGGTCGTGCTGGTGGTCGGCGTCAACGGGTCGGGCAAGACCACCACCATCGGCAAGCTCGCGAGCCAGTTCCGCGACGCGGGCAAGTCGGTGATCGTGGCAGCGGGCGACACCTTCCGCGCGGCGGCGGTCGAACAGCTTCAGGTCTGGGGCCAGCGCGCGGGCGTGCCGGTGATGACCGCGCCGCAGGGCGCCGACCCGGCCAGCCTTGCCTTCGACGCCATGGCCCGGGCCGAGGCCGAGGGCACCGACCTTCTGATGATCGACACGGCCGGGCGGCTGCAGAACCGGCAGGACCTGATGCAGGAACTGGCCAAGATCGTGCGGGTGATCCGCAAGCGCGACGAGACCGCGCCGCATAACACGCTGCTGGTGCTGGATGCGACCACGGGGCAGAACGCGCTGAGCCAGGTCGAGATCTTCCAAAAGCTGGCCGATGTGTCGGGGCTGGTGATGACCAAGCTCGACGGCACCGCCAAGGGCGGCGTTCTGGTGGCGCTGGCCGACAAGTTCGGCCTGCCGATCCATGCCATCGGCGTGGGCGAACAGATCGACGATCTGGCGCCGTTCGAGCCGGAGGACTTCGCCAACGCGCTGGCGGGCCTCGATGGCTGAGCAGCCCTGGCGCGACCGCGGGCGCGGCGATGAGCGGCCGAGGCACCGGCGGCGATGACCGACTGGATCGCCGCCATCGAGGGAACCGAGGCCGGGCACGATCTGGCGCTGGTGCTGGCGCTGTCGGCGGCGGTGCTGCATGCGGTCTTCGGGGCCTTGCAGAAGGGGCGGCACGACCCCTGGCTGTCGCGGGGTGCGATCGACTTCTCCTACGGGGCGATGGCCGCGCCCGTCGCGCTTTTCGTCGTGCCCTGGCCCGAGCCGCATATGTGGCCGATCTTCGCGGGCGCCTTCGCGATCCATCTCGCCTACAAGATCGCCCAGGGCTACACCTACACCAAGGGCGCCTATACGGTCGTCTATCCGGTGGTGCGCGGCACCGGGCCGCTGTTCACGGTGATCGGCGCCTGGGCCTTGTTCGACGAGGTCTTCCAGCCGATGCAATGGCTGGGGGTGGCGGTGCTGCTGGCCGGGATCTACGGCCTGGCCATCTATAACCTGCGGCACTGGACCACGAATCGCGAGACCCTGAAGCCTGCGCTGGCGCTGGCGGTTCTGACCGGCGGGTTCGTCGCGGCCTACACCACCTTCGACGCCTACGGCATCCGGGCGACGGCCGACCCGTTCACGTTCCTCGCATGGTTCTTCTTCATCGACGGACTGACGGTGATGCCCTGGCTGGCGCTGATGCGCTGGCGACAGATGCCCGACCCGCCGGCGGCGGGGCCACTGATGTTTCGGGGCTTTGCGGGCGGGCTGGTGGCTTTCATGAGCTTCGGCGCGGTGATGATGGCCACGCGGCTCGACAAGGTGGGCGAGGCGGCCGTGCTGCGCGAGACCTCGACCGTGTTTGCGGCCTTGATCGGCTGGCTGGTCCTGGGCGAGAAGGTGGGGCCGCGGCGGCTGGCGCTGATGACGCTGATCGCGGCCGGGGCTGTGATTGTCGAGATGGGAGGCTGAGGCCGATGGCCGAAAAGCGCAAGATCAACGCGGGGCTGAAACTGGCGCTGGAACTGGGGCCGATCGTGGCCTTCTTCGTGGCCTACGTGCGGCTGCGCGACCGGACCTTCACCATCGCGGGCACCGAATACGAGGGCTTCGTGCTGGCGACGGCCGGGTTCATTCCGCTTCTCTTGATCACGACGGCGATCCTCTGGGTGCTGACGCGGCATGTCTCGAAGATGCAGATCGCGACGGCGGTTCTGGTCGTTGTCTTCGGCGGGCTGACGGTCTGGCTGAACGACGAGCGGTTCTTCAAGATGAAGCCGACCGCGATCTACACACTCTTTGCCGCGGTGCTGGGGGTGGGTCTTCTTCGCGGGAAGTCCTATCTGCAATATGTGCTGGATGAAGCGGTGCCGCTGGAGAGGGCGGGCTGGATGATCCTGACCCGGCGGCTGATGCTGTTCTTCGTCGGGCTCGCCGTCCTGAACGAGGTCATCTGGCGGACGATGTCGACCGACATGTGGGTGAATTTCAAGACCTTCGGTCTGACCGTCGCGATCTTTGCGTTCTTCATGGCGCAGGGGCGGCTGTTCAAACGCTATGGTCTCGACGACGGCAAGCGCGACGGTTGAGCCGGGGCCAAAAATCTTCTGCGAAGATTTTTCGTTCAGCCCCTGCGTCAGATCCGGTCTGTTCGATTTGCCTAGCCCCTGCGGAACAGCATGGCCTGGGCCTTGCGGTCGGTGCTGAGGTCGGACCGTTTCTCGGCGGCCAGTGCCCGTCCGCGCTGCACCCCGGGCCGGGCGGCCACGTGGTCCAGCCAGCGCGCCATGTTGGGCTTGTCGTCCAGAGTCTGTTCCTGGCCTTCCCAGTTCGAGGCCCAGGGCCAGATCGCCATGTCGGCGATCGAGAAGAAATCGCCCGCCACGAACTCTGCCAGCGCCAGCTGCCGGTCGAGCACGCCGTAAAGCCGGGCCACTTCGCTGCGGTAGCGGTCCTTGGCATAGGGCAGGTCCTGCGGCGGCTCGAGGCTTGGCGCGTATTTCAGGAAATGGTGCGCCTGACCCGCCATCGGCCCGAGCCCGCCCATCTGCCACATCAGCCACTGGTCGACCGCGATGCGCTCGCGTTCGGTCCGGCCGCAGAATTGCCCGGTCTTGCGCGCCAGATATTGCAGGATCGCGCCCGATTCGAAGATCGAGACCGGTGCGCCATCGGGCCCGTCCGGGTCGATGATCGCTGGCATCCGGTTGTTCGGCGCGATCTTCAGGAAGTCGGGCTTGAACTGGTCGCCCGCGCCGATATCGACCAGATGCAGGGTGTAGGGCAGCGCCATTTCCTCAAGCGCGATGGAGATCTTCCAGCCGTTCGGGGTCGGCCAGTAGTAAAGCTCGATTTCGGATGTCATAGCGGTCTCCCGGTCCGTGTCGGGGCTCAGGATGGGGCGTTCCCGGCGAAGGGCAAGGACAACTCGACCCGGGGCAGCGCAAGAAGGCGTGACCAGCGGGCCGCCCGGGCTTCGGGCAGACGGGTCCGCAGCAGCTCGTAGGGCAGATCGCCCCGGATCAGCGCCGCGTAAAGGGCCAGCATGCCGGGTCGCACATAGGGGCTCCAGTGGCAGATCCGCCGGTCGGGCGGCGCGACCCGGTGGCCGAGACCCGCCAGCGCCGCCAGTGTCGGGGCATCGTCGATCCGCAGATCCGCCCAGTTGGCCTGCGCAGCTCCCAGCCCCCGGCCCAGCGTCGGGCCGTCGCCGCGCCGCGCCACGAACCGTTCGAGCAGCCAGTCGTAAAGGTCGTTCTCGCCGCTGGTGACGTTCAGTATCTTGGCCCGACGCCCGGCCGTCGAGCGCAGCGCGGCCTGCGCCTGCGAGGCGAATTCGGCGGGCGCCATCAGCACCGCATGGCCAACGGCATCGGTGCTCAGCGCCGCCATCGCCGACAGGGCCACCCGCGCGCCCAGCGAATGGCCCAGAAGATCGACCCGGCGGTCGGGGGCGCGCAGCCGGATCGCCTCGATCAGCCGGGCCAGCGCCACGCCCGCCCGCGCGGCCTCGTCATAGGCGCGCCAGACATTGCTGCCCGATTCCCAGCCGAAGGCGATGCACAGGCCCTCGGACCGGCTCTGACCGGTGAAGCCAAGCGCGCGCGGCCAGGACACCGCCTTCCAGCAGCGTTCTTCGGGGTCGAGGGCCAGGATATGCCGGTGCGGGCTCAGCTCCGGGACGCTTGGACTGAATTTGAGCCCATGGATCAACACCGCGACGGGCGCACGGGGCGGCAGCCCGGCCAACGCCCGGTCGAGCAACAGGCCCAGTCTGGCCGCGCCGCCCTGGGGCTCGGGCCGTTCTCCGGCGGCGTTTACCTGGACGAGGGGCATCCCGACCGCTCCGAAAACCTCTTGCGGCCGTTCGATAGAAAAGCTTTGAAACAAGCCCGTGAAGCCGCTGTTACATGTGCATGACGATGCTTGACGCGCCGACATACAGCGCTTACCCAATGCATCACGTGGCGATTTGTTCACCGGATTGCGGGCCACGCTAAACATTCCGCTAAAGAGGTCGGAGCTTGTCCCCGGCGTCTTTGACGATTCGGGGATTTTGTTTTGCGCAGGAGGCGCGCTCCATGGACCGGGACTGGACGAAACGCACGCGGGCGGTGCATGAGGGCGCGCGCCGCAGCCAGTTTGCAGAGCTTTCCGAGGCGATCTTCCTCACCCAGGGCTTCGATTATCCCAGCGCCGAGGCCGCCGAGGCGCGGTTCGAGAAAGCCGCGCGGGACGAGTTCATCTATGCCCGCTATGGCAACCCGACGGTCGCGATCTTCGAGGACCGGCTGGCGATGATCGAGGGCGCCGAGGATGCCTTTGCCTGCGCCTCGGGGATGGCGGCGGTGAACGGCGCGCTGATGGCGCTTTTGAAGGCGGGCGACCGGGTGGTGGCGGCCCGGGCGCTGTTCGGGTCCTGCCTTTACATCCTCGAGGAGGTGCTGGGCCGCTTCGGGGTCGAGGTGGTGCTGGTCGACGGCACCGATCTCGAGGCCTGGCGGCGCGCGGTCACGCCCGGCACGGCGGCGGTCTTCTTCGAGATGATCTCGAACCCGGTTCTCGAGGTGGTCGACCTGCCGGCGGTGGCCGAGATCGCCCATGCGGCCGGGGCCAGGGTGATCGTCGACAACGTCTTCGCGACGCCGGTCTTTTCGCGGGCCTTCGAGCAGGGCGCCGATCTGGTGGTCTATTCGGCGACCAAGCATATCGACGGGCAAGGTCGCTGTCTTGGCGGCGCGATCCTCGGCCCGCGCGAGGTGATCCGGGGGCCGGTGCAGACCTACATGAAACATTCCGGCGGCGCGATCAGCCCGTTCAATGCCTGGGTCATGCTGAAGGGGCTGGAAACGCTCGACCTTCGGGTTCGCGCCCAGGCGGCGGGCGCGCGGCTGATCGCCGAGGGGCTGAAGGACGATCTGCGGTTCGCGCGGGTCATTTACCCCGGGCTTGCCGGGCATCCGGGCCATGCGCTCTTCCCTGAAGGCGGGACGCTGCTGGCGCTCGATCTCGCGGGGGGCAAGGAGGCGGCCTTCAAGGTGCTGAACGCGCTCGACATCTGGCGGATCTCGAACAACCTCGGCGACGCCAAGAGCATCATCACCCATCCCGCGACCACGACCCATCAGAACCTGCCCGAAGAGACGCGGTCGGTGCTGGGGATCGGTCCGGGGCTCTTGCGGCTCAGCGTCGGGCTGGAAGATCCGGCCGATCTGCTGGCCGATCTGCGCGCGGCGCTCGATACGCTTTGAACCGGACATCCGGCAGCGGGCGCGGTCCTGCAAAATCTGGAAAATCGTCATGGACTTTCCGACCTCCGCGCCCATCTTGGAGGCATGGCGAAGCCGAGAAGGGGACAGCCCGATGAACGTTTTCAGCCGCGATATGGACCGCGAGCCCACCCGTGCCGAGGCCGAACGCGCGCTTGCGCTGCTGCGCGACTGGGCCGGATCGGCCTCTGACACCGAGATCGAGACCCTCGATCCGGCGCTGGCCCGCCTTATGCCCGGGCGGCCGGTCTCGGACTATCCGGCGCTGAGCCGCGCCTATCCCGAGGCTTTTGTCGCCGACGACACCTACAAGGCGACGCTCCCCGATCTGCAGAACGGCCCGGCGAGCCTGATCCGCGGCGCGCGGCTACCGATCCAGCATGTCGGGATTTCCAACTTCCGTCTGCCCATCCGGTTCCATACCCGGGACAATCGCGATCTGACTCTGGAAACCTCGGTTACCGGGACCGTCAGCCTCGAGGCCGAGAAGAAGGGCATCAACATGTCCCGCATCATGCGGAGCTTTTATGCCCATGCCGAACGGACCTTCAGCTTTCAGGTGATCGAGGCGGCCCTGGCCAGCTACAAGACCGATCTCGAAACCTTCGACGCGCGCATCATGATGCGCTTCTCGTTCCCGATGACCGTGCGCTCGCTGCGCTCGGGACTTGAGGGTTTCCAATATTACGACTTCGGGCTTGAGCTGGTCGATATGGCGGGAACCGCCCGTCAGATCATGCATCTCGACTATGTCTACAGCTCGACCTGCCCCTGTTCGCTTGAACTTTCCGAACATGCACGGCGTGAACGCGGGCAACTGGCCACGCCGCATTCCCAGCGCTCGGTGGCGCGGATCTCGGTCGCGCTCGAGCCCGGCGGCGACTGCCTCTGGTTCGAGGATCTGGTCGAGCTGTGCCGCAGCGCCGTGCCGACCGAGACCCAGGTGATGGTCAAGCGCGAGGATGAACAGGCCTTCGCCGAGCTCAATGCCGCCAATCCGATCTTCGTCGAGGATGCGGCGCGGCTCTTTGCCGAAGCCCTGTCGACCGATCCGAGGATCGGTGATTTCCGGGTCATCGCCAGCCATCAGGAAAGCCTGCACAGCCACGATGCGGTCAGCGTGCTGACCGAAGGACCGACCTTCGCGTCCGGCAGTCTCGACCCCAAGCTGTTCTCGACCCTGATCCACGCCCGCTGAGCGCGCTTGACAGGCCGGGGCCGCGCCGCCAAGCCTGCGCTCATGCTGGACTTGCGCCCTGTCGGATATGTGATCGGTCTGCTCGTGGCCGTGCTCGGTGCCACGATGCTGATCCCGATGGGGTTCGATCTCTGGGATGGTAACCCCAACTGGTCCGCCTTTTTGCAATCGGCGCTGGTGACCGGCCTGACCGGAGGGATGGTGGCGCTGGCCTGCGCCAGCGGGTCGGATGGCGGTCTGTCGACCCGGCAGACCTTCCTGCTGACATCGGCGGTGTGGCTGGCGCTGCCGGTCTTCGCGGGCCTTCCCTTCGTTCTTGGCCTGCCCGAAGCCCGTCCGGTCGATGCCTTCTTCGAGGCGATGTCGGGGCTGACCACCACCGGGGCCACCGTTTTCACCGGGCTCGACGCGCTGCCCCGGGGCACGCTGATGTGGCGCTCGATGCTGCAATGGTTCGGGGGCATCGGGATCATCGTGGTCGCCATGGTTTTCCTGCCCGAACTCAAGGTCGGCGGCATGCAGATCTTCCGGTCCGAGGCGTTCGAAACAGGGGGCAAGGTGTTGCCCCGTGCGGTCGAGATCGCGGCGCAGATCTCGGGGATCTACCTCTTCCTGACGGTCGCCTGCATGCTTTGTTTCACCGCCGTGGGCATGCCGCTTTACGACGCGTTGAACCATGCGCTGACCACCGTGTCGACCGGCGGGTTCTCGACCCATGACGCGTCGTTCGGGCTGTATCAGGGGGTGCCCGAATACGTGGCCTCGGTCTTCATGGTGCTGGCGAGCCTGCCCTTCGTGCGTTACGTGCAGCTACTGGCCGGGCAGGCGCAGCCGATCCTGCGCGACAGCCAGATCTGGACCTATCTCTCGGTGATCGCGGCCTTTGTGCTGATCATCGCTGCGTTCCGGGTCTTCGCCAATGGCGACCATTACGAACACGCCTTCCGCGAGGGGGTGTTCAACGTCACCTCGATCATCTCGGGCACCGGGTTCGCCAGCACCGACTACCAGCTTTGGGGGGCGCTGCCGGTGATCCTGTTCTTCTTCATCGGGCTGATCGGCGGCTGCGCGGGCTCGACCGCCTGTTCGATCAAGATCTTCCGCTATCAGTTGCTGTTCTCGGCGATCCGGGTGCAGATCAAGTCGATCTACGCGCCACACGGGATCTTCCAGCCGCGCTATGACGGGCGGCGGGTCGACGAAGACGTTCTGTCCTCGGTGATGTCCTTCTTCGTCTATTTCGTGGTGGCGCTGGGAATCGTGTCGGTCCTGCTGGGCGCCACCGGGCTCGACGCGACCACGGCGCTGTCGGGCGCGGCCACGACGCTGGGCAATATCGGGCCGGGGCTGGGCGACCAGATCGGACCGTCGGGCAATTTCGCGGGGCTGAACGACATCGCCAAATGGATCCTGTCGATGGCAATGTTCGTTGGGCGGCTGGAACTGCTGGTGGTCTTCGCGATCTTCACCGTGCAGTTCTGGCGGGCCTGAGCGGCGCTGTCGGAAGGTCCGGAGCGCCGACCAAAGCCAGCGCCCCGGGGCAACACATCAGTTCCAGCAGGACACCGGAACGGTCATGTCGGCCGCGCGGCGCGACAGCACCGCGGGCGGCAACGCGCCGGTGCCGGCCGCGGCGCGCGGGTCGACGCCGTTGGCCGACAGGAACGCGCCGACCGCCGCCGCATCGGCCGCGTAGCGCACCGAGTCGGGCAGCTGGCGCGCGCCCTCGGCCGGGGCCAGAAGCACCCCGAGAACCGCCCCCGACGCGTCGAGGATGGGGCCGCCGGTGTCGCCGGGCAGCGCGTCGAGTTCCAGCCGGTCGACCGCCTCTTCGCCGCCAAGGCCCTTGAGATCGGCCAGGACGCCGAAGGTCAGCACCGGCAGATCCAGCACCTCGCCATAGGAAAAGCCCGCAACCGCCACGTCCGACCGCAGCCGCGGCACGCCCGGCGCGAATTCGGCAAAGCCGATGGGGGCCAGCGTCCGCGTCGGCGTCAGCAGGGCCAGTCCCTGGGCCGGGTCGGTCGCCGTCAGCCGCATCTCCAGTTCCGGGCCGATGGTGATCCGGCGGCAGGCATCGAGCCCGTTGGTCGTGGTCAGGACCGTGCCCTTGGGATCGACGAAGAACCCCGAATGGGTCGCATCGGGCTTGCGCACGTCGAGCCCCGACAGCATGTCGGCGCGCTGCTCGGGCGTGGCTTCGCCCAGCGTCTCATCGAGCGCGACGTTCGGCACGGATTCGAGGCTGTCCTTCATCATCGCGACCGCGCGTTGCATCAGGCGGGAATCTTCGGTCGGGGTCCAGATCAGCGAGAAGCCCTTGATCATCCCGCCGGTCAGCACCGCATAGCTGTAGGATTCCAGCCGGTCGTTGCGCCCGGTCAGGGTGAAGCTTTGCGAATTGCGTTCGCGCGCCCCTTCCAGCGGCACGATCTCCAGCGTCTGCATGATGTCGTAAAGCCCATACAGCGTCGACTGATCGCCGCGCTCGCTGATCAGAAGCGCCTTGACCCCGCTGTCGCCGCGGCTTGCGTAATGCACGAAGGGCGGCTCGTAGCGGTCGAACTGCACCAGGCCCATTGGCATCTCGATGCGAATGCCGGCTTCGGGCTCGTCGACCGGGGTCATCCCCAGACGTGCGATCTGCGCCTGATAGCCGCCGACCAGTTCGGCCCGCTGGCGCGATGTCAGAACGCCGGTCGCCTCATAACCCTTGGCCGCTTGCCAGCTGGCCATGGCGTTGCGCGTGCCCGGGCCGAAGGCCGCATCGATGGTCGAGGTGTAGAACCCTTCCCATTTCAGCGCGGTCTGAATCTCCATCCGGCCCTGGGTGTCGAGCCGCGCCTCGGACTGGCGGGCCTCGTACGGAGTCTCGTCGGGAAGCTCGGGCACCGTCGTCGGCTCCGGCTCGGCTGCGGCGGCCATCTCGGGGGCCGGATCAGCGGCGGGCGCAGGGGCAGCCGCTGCGTCGGTTGCCGGGGGGGCAGTCACCGGGGCTTCGGTCGAGGGCGTGCCTGCTTCGGCACCGACCGGCCAGACGCGCCGTTCGTAATTGGTGCCGTCGGCGATGAAGGTGTCGGCCGGAACCAGTCCTCCGGCCTTGAAGCGGGCCAGTTCGGCCTCGGCCTCGGCAGAGGGGAAGGGGCCCACGGCAATGGTGTACCAGCCCGAATTCAGACGGTAGGCCCCGACATCGGGCAGGATGGCTGCATAGGCCCGGGCGCGCTCTTCGGCTTCGCGCAGCGTCGGATGGGCCTCGACCTGCACCCAGGCGCGATCCTGCGCGGCCGCGGGCAGCGCCGCCAGCAGCACGAAGGCGATCGTTGCGAAAATTCTCATCAGTCCAGTAAACCTTGTCGTGTATCTCACGTTCGCCCCTGCGGCGAA
The DNA here is from genome assembly GCF_003265965.1 of Rhodovulum viride. Taxonomy (NCBI): domain Bacteria; kingdom Pseudomonadati; phylum Pseudomonadota; class Alphaproteobacteria; order Rhodobacterales; family Paracoccaceae; genus Rhodovulum; species Rhodovulum viride. The sequence goes on from NZ_MUAV01000013.1 coordinate 11,920, forward strand.
TCCGTAGCGACCCTAGCAGGAAGCGGATTTAATGCACGTCTAACAAGCCCCTTTCTTGTCGGGTTGATTGACCCTGTTGCATCGCTTGCCTATTGAGGCGCAGTCATCCACCGGCACAGGGGATTTAGGGCGCCATGAGCGACGGCAAACCGCGCAGTTTCCAGGAGATCATCCTCAGGCTCCAGACCTACTGGGCGTCCAAGGGCTGCGCGATCCTGCAGCCCTACGACATGGAAGTGGGGGCGGGTACCTTCCATCCGGCGACCACGCTGCGCTCGCTCGGGACCCGGCCCTGGGCCGCGGCCTATGTCCAGCCCTCGCGGCGGCCGACCGACGGGCGCTATGGCGAGAACCCCAACCGGATGCAGCATTATTACCAGTATCAGGTGCTGATCAAACCCAGCCCGCCTGACCTTCAGGAGCTGTACCTCGGCTCGCTGGCAGCCATCGGCATCGATTTCGACTATCACGACATCCGCTTTGTCGAGGACGACTGGGAAAGCCCGACGCTGGGCGCCTGGGGGCTGGGTTGGGAGGTCTGGTGCGATGGCATGGAAGTCAGCCAGTTCACCTATTTTCAGCAGGTCGGCGGCCATGACTGCCACCCGGTCTCGGGCGAGCTGACCTACGGGCTGGAACGGCTGGCGATGTATGTGCTGGGCATCGACCATGTGATGGACATGCCCTTCAACGACCCCGATGCGCCGATCGCGCTGAAATATGGCGATGTCTTCCGGCAGACCGAGGAAGAATACAGCCGCTGGAACTTCGACGTGGCCGATACCGACAAGCTTCTGCACTTCTTCGAGGCGGCCGAGGCCGAATGCGCCCGTATCCTCGACCAGCCGGCCGAGGACCCGCGCAGCGGCAAGCGCATCATCATGGTGCACCCGGCCTATGACCAGTGCATCAAGGCCAGCCATTTCTTCAACCTGCTGGACGCGCGCGGCGTGATTTCGGTCACCGAGCGCCAGGCCTATATCGGGCGGGTGCGCGCGCTGGCCAAGCGTTGCGCCGACGCCTTCGTCGAAACGAAAGCCGGCGGCTGGACGGGCGATGCGCCCGCAGCCGCGAACTAGAGACGCCCCATGCCCGACCTTCTGATCGAACTTTTCTCTGAGGAAATTCCGGCGCGGATGCAGGCCGGGGCGCGCGAGGCGCTGCGCCAGCGGGTGACCGACGGGCTGGTCGAGGCGGGGCTGACCTATGCCCATGCCCGCGCATGGTCGACGCCGCGCCGTCTGGTGCTGGCCATCGAGGGGCTTTCGGCCCGCAGCCCCGATCTGAAGGAAGAGCGCAAGGGGCCCCGCGTCGATGCGCCGGAAAAGGCGCTGGACGGCTTCCTGCGCTCGACCGGGCTGACGAAGGATCAGCTTCAGGCCCGCGACGACAAGAAAGGTCAGGTCTGGATCGCGGTGATCGAAAAGCCCGGTCGCGACGCCGCCGAGATCGTGGCCGAGGTGCTGGAGGCGACGATCCGCAACTTCCCCTGGCCCAAATCCATGCGCTGGGGCACGGGCAGCCTGCGCTGGGTGCGGCCGCTGCAGTCGATCCTGTGCCTGCTGACGACCGAGGCCGGGGCCGAGGTGGTGCCGCTGGACATCGACGGCATCCGTGCCGGCGACATGACCCGTGGCCACCGCTTCATGGCGCCCGAGCCGTTCCGGGTGACGGGCTTCGAGGATTACGCGGTCAAGCTGAAGCGCGCGAATGTCATGCTCGATCAGGACGAACGCGCCGAACAGATCTGGCATGACGCGACCAACGCGGCCTTTGCGCAAGGTCTTGAGGTGGTCGAGGACGAGGGCCTGCTGACCGAGGTCGCGGGGCTGGTGGAATGGCCCGTGGTGCTGATGGGCGCCATCGGCGAGGCCTTCCTGGACCTGCCGCCCGAGGTGCTTCAGACCTCTATGAAGGAGCACCAGAAGTTCTTTTCGGTCAAGGACCCGAAGACGGGGCGGATTGTTCGATTTGTGACGGTCGCGAACCGGGAAACCGCCGATCACGGCGAAACCATCCTCATGGGCAACGGAAAAGTGCTGTCCGCGCGCCTGTCGGATGCGGCCTTCTTCTGGGGCAACGACCTGGCCGTGGCGAAGGCCGGCATGGAGGACTGGCGCGAGGCCCTGACCCATGTGACTTTCCAGAGCGCGCTGGGCTCGCAGGCCGACCGGATCGGTCGCATCGCGGCGCTGGCCCGCGAGATCGCGCCCTTGGTCGGCGCCGATCCCGATCTGGCGGAACAGGCAGCCAAGGTCGCCAAGCTCGATCTGGCCTCGCAGATGGTCTATGAATTCCCCGAGCTTCAGGGACTGATGGGCCGCTATTACGCCGAGGCCGCGGGTCTGCCCACCGAGGTCGCCGAGGCCTGTGCGCTGCATTACAAGCCGCTCGGCCCCTCTGACGAGGTTCCGACCGCGCCGGTGTCGGTCGCCGTGGCGCTGGCCGACAAGATCGATACGCTGACCGGCTTCTGGGCCATCGACGAGAAGCCCACCGGGTCCAAGGATCCCTTCGCGCTGCGTCGTGCAGCGCTGGGCGTGATCCGGCTGGTGCTGTCATGTGGGGTAAGGTTCGGCCTCTCCGACTTGATATATGCACATCTCTTCTTTCCCTTGCAGATCAAATCTGGCGAATGTGGAGACGGCTCCGGGTTCGGTTTCGGTGGGGGAACGGAATACCAAATTGAGTTCTGGAGATTGTCGTCTGGTATGGGATTTGGAGGCCCTGAAACTGAAAAAGCCATGTTCTGGGAACTTGAAGCCAAAGCAGTATCGCAGGACCTCCTCGCTTTCTTCCACGACCGGCTCAAGGTCCATCTGCGCGATCAGGGCATTCGCCATGACGTGATCGATGCCTGTCTGGCCATGCCCGGCAATGACGACCTGACGCTGCTGGTCCGGCGGGCCGGGGCGCTGCAGGCGGTGCTGGGCACCGAGGATGGCGAAAACCTGGTGCAGGGCTTCAAGCGCGCCAACAACATCCTGACCCAGGCCGAGGAAAAGGACGGGGTCGAATACTCGTTCGGGGCCGACCGGAAATTCGCCGACGACCCGGCCGAGGCCGCGCTGTTCGACGCGCTCGACGTGGCCGAGGCGGCCATCGGCCCGGCGATGGAGGCCGAGGATTTCGCGGCGGCGATGGCCGCCATGGCTGCCCTGCGCGCGCCGATCGACGCCTTCTTCGAGGCGGTGCAGGTCAATTCCGACAACGAGATCATCCGCCGCAACCGGCTGAACCTTCTGCACCGCATCCGCACGACCTGCGGCCGCGTGGCCGACCTGACCCGGATCGACGGCTGAAGGCCGCAGCGTGACGCTTTGCTTGTCAGATTCCGCCATCGGCGTATGCTGCAGCAGGGGCGAAGGATGCTGCGGTGCGGAAACTCACGGATATCGTTGACTTTACCGAGATAACGCCGGACGCGGCCATTACCGCGGACCGTCATGGCGGGCGGGCCAAGTGCCTGCAGCGCCTGATCCGCATCGACCTGCCGGTGCCGCATACCGTCGCGCTGTCCTTCGAGGCCGTGCACCGCATCGCGCTGGGCCAGATGCCCGATACCGAGGCCCTTCTGGCGGTCTTTGGCGCCGCGCCCCTGGTGTCCGTCAGGCCCAGTTCGCAGGACCCCGACTGGGGCGGCCCGGCCTCGATCCTCAATATCGGCATGAACGACGCGCGCCACCGGGCGCTGTGCGACACCCATGGCGAGGCCGCCGCCAACGCATTGTATCTGCGCTTCATCCAGGCCTATGCGGTCCATGTCGCGCGGCTCGACCCCGATCTTTTCGAAGCCGAGGGCAGTTCCGCCGAAACCGTACGCGCAGCACTTGCCGCCTATGCCGAAGAGGCCGAAGAGCCGTTTCCGCAAGACCCGGCGCGGCAGTTGCTGGAGGTGTTGCGGTCGATGGCGCGGGCCTGGGAGGGCACGACGGCGCGGCTTTTGCGGCAGGCCAAGGGCGCACCGGCCGAGGCCGGGCTGGGGCTGGTGGTACAGCAGATGGCGCTGGGCCTCGGGCCCGAGGAAAGCGGCTCGGGGGTGATCCAATTCGTCGACGGTACCACCGGGCAGCGGCGCATCACCGGGCGTTATCTGGGCCAAAGCCAGGGTCGCGACGCGGTCAGCCGCCAGAAACAGGCGTTGTTTCTGACCCGGGACCCGCGCGGTCCGGCGCTGGAGGATCGCTGCCCCGACCTTTTCGCCCGGCTCAAACGGTTCGGCGAGACCTGCCGGATCAACCTGCGCGAAGAGATGCAGATCGAATTCACCATCGAGGCCGGGCGGCTTTGGGTTCTGGACGCGGTGCGGGTGCAGCGCAGCGCCCGCAGCGCGGTGCGGATCGCGGTGATGCTGGCCGATGAGGGGATCATCGCCCGTGAAGAGGCGCTGGCCCGGATCGAGCCGCGCGCGGTCAGCGAATTGCTGCACAGTCAGGTCGATCCGACCGGGCGGCGGCATGTGATCGCGCAGGGTATTGCCGCGAGCCCGGGCGCGGCGGTGGGGCGGCTCGTCTTCGGCTCGGCCGCCGCGCAGGCCAGCGCGGCGCGGGGCGAGGCCTGCATCCTGGTGCGGCGCGAGACCACGCCCGAGGACATTCGCGGCATGCATGTGGCGGCGGGCGTGATGACCGAACGGGGCGGCATGACCAGCCACGCGGCCGTTATCGCGCGCGGGTTGGGTGTTCCCTGCGTCGTTGGCGTGTCGGATATGCGGCTGAACCGCCGTGACGGTGTGCTGATCACCTCGGACGGGCGGAAACTGCATGAGGGCGATATCGTCACGCTCGACGGCACCAACGGACAGGCTTTGCTGGGCGAGGCGAAGATGCTGCCGCCCGCGCTTGACGATGCGTTCCATGCGCTGATGGGCTGGGCCGAGGCGGCCTGCGATATCGGCGTCCGCGCCAATGCCGACACCCCCGCCGATGCCGAGACCGCGCGCCGGTTCGGCGCCGATGGCATCGGGCTTTGCCGCACCGAACATATGTTTTTCGAACATGACCGGCTGACGGTCATGCATGAGATGATCTTTGCCGCCGGCCCCGAGGATCGCGGCACCGTGCTGGAACGCCTGCTGCCAATGCAGCGCAGCGACTTCATCCGGCTTTTCGAGATCATGCAGGGGCTTCCGGTCTGCATCCGGCTGTTCGACCCGCCGCTGCACGAGTTCCTGCCGCAGTCGCGCGAGGGCATCCGCGAGCTGGCCGATGCGCTGGACCTGCCGCTTTCCGACGTGACCCGCCGGGTGCAGGCCTTGTCCGAATTCAACCCGATGCTGGGGATGCGGGGGGTCCGGCTCGGGATCGCCGTGCCCGAGATCTACGACATGCAGGCCCGGGCCATCTTCGAGGCCACGATCGAGGCCAGCCGCAAGGGCCAGCCGATCGTGCCCGAGATCATGATCCCGCTGGTTTCGGCGATGCGCGAGGTCGAACTGGTCAAGACCCGGATCGACTCGCTGGCGGCTGCGGTGCGCACCGAGCGGGGCGTGGACTTCGCCTTTCGCTTGGGCGTGATGGTCGAGACGCCAAGGGCGGCGCTTCGGGCGGGCGACATCGCCCAGCATGCGGCGTTCCTCAGTTTCGGCACCAACGATCTGACCCAGATGACCTACGGTCTGTCGCGCGACGATGCCGGGCGCTTCATGGGGTCCTATGTCAAGCAGGGCGTGTTTGCCGAGGACCCGTTCCACGTGCTCGACACTGAGGGCGTCGGGGAATTGCTGAGCATCGGCGCCGAGCGCGGCCGCAAGGCGCGGCCCGGGATCGTGCTGTCGATCTGCGGCGAACATGGCGGCAACGCAGATTCGATTGCCTTCTGCCGGACGGCCGGTTTCGACTATGTCTCGTGCTCGCCGTTCCGGGTGCCGGTCGCGCGGCTGGCCGCCGCGCAACTGGCCCTGGGGGCCACGCGCCGCCCAAAACATGGGCGTTATTGAAACAATGGGTTAGGGGGCGTTCTTCAGGTTTCGGGCGAGGCGTCATGCGCAAGTATCTGCCGAAATTCGATCTTCCCTGGGTTGCAAAATAGCCCCCCTGATAGACATTTAAGCCATTTTGACTTAAACGGCCGCCCCAGGGCCGCCTGAGGCCCTGCGTTCTGTAGGTCAGCGGTGAGGGGCAAATGGGTCGGGTAAGCGTTCGGGTCGCGGGTATCGCGGCAGCCGCAGCTTTGACATTGGCCGGGTCCGCCTGTCTGGCCGAGATGACCGGATCGCAGTCGAACGATCCGACGGCTGTGCTGGGCGACAATCTCGCGCGGCTTCTGGGCGCCGAGCGCGCCGGTCTGCAGCGGGTCGGCCAGCGCCGGATCAAGCGGCTGGCCGCGCCCTCGAAGGCCCGGGAGGCGGTGCGCTACGATCCGAAATGGCTGGACGCCCTGCCGCAGGCCCGTGGCGCCGCGTCGTGGAAATGCCTGACCGAGGCGCTTTACTTCGAGGCCCGGGGCGAGACCGTGAAGGGGCAGTTCGCCGTGGCCGAGGTGATCCTGAACCGTGTGGCGTCGCCGCTTTACCCCGACAGCGTCTGCGCCGTGGTCAATCAGGGCACCGGTCAACGCAACCGCTGCCAGTTTTCCTATACCTGCGACGGTCGTGCCGAGCATGTGTCCGACCAGCGGCTTTATACCCGGCTTGGCAAGGTCGCGCGGCTGATGCTGGATGGCAGCCCGCGGGTGCTGACCGGCGGCGCCACCCACTATCACAATCGCAGCGTCGATCCGAACTGGGCGCGGCGCTTTGCGCGGACCGCGTCCATCGGGCAGCACGTGTTCTATCGCCAGCCCGGCGCGGTCGCGGCCAACTGACCTCGGCAGCGGTCGCATCCGGTCGCTGACAGGACGCCCGCGGGGTGTTCGCCGGGCCCGTTTCCGCCTATGAACAAGGCCAGTTTGCCGGAGAGCCCGATGACCGATGACATCCGCCTTGCCTTCGCCCACCCGTCCGAACGGGCCGAAGCGATGACCCCGGAGCGCCCGCTGCGCGACCGGATCTCGCTGCGCGATCATGTGGTGGCGGTCGAGATCGGCGCCTTTCAGGCCGAACGCGGCTCGACCCAGCGGGTGCGCTTTAACGTGGTGGTCGAGGTCCGGCCCAATCCCGCGCCGCTGGAGGACGATGTCGACCGGGTGCTGTCCTATGACCTGATCGCCGACGCCATCGCGGCCGAGCTGTCCTCGGAACGACTGAACTTGCTCGAGACCCTGGCCGAGCGGATCGCCGAGCGCATCCTGGTCGCACCGCAGGCGATGCGGGCCTTCGTGCGGATCGAGAAACTCGACCGCGGTCCGGGGGCGCTGGGCGTCGAGATCGTGCGCGACCGCGCGCCTGACCAGCCCCGGCCTGTGCCCGTCGCGCCCGAGCCGGAACCGGCCCTGGTGCCGCTGGTTGTCTTTCTCACGAATGCCGCGCTGGCTGCGCCCGATCTGCCCCGCTGGCTCGACCGCTGGCAGGCCGGGGACCGGCCGCTCGTGCTGTGCGTCGGCGCGGCCGACGCGCCCGCGCCGCGTGCGGCGGTGCCGCTGGCCCAGCGGCGGATCGACCTGCTGGCCATCGAACAGAATGCCTGGGTGCTGGCCGGGCGCGATCCGCGCTGTGTGGTGCGCGGCAGCAGGACCGAGATCGACTGGGCGATGAAGCATCGCCAGATCAGCGTCTGGGCGCCCTCGAAGATCGTGCTGGATGCGGTCGAAAGCCCCTCGGCCAGTCCGCGCGACGCGCTGGCGCTGGCCTTGTGGTTCGCCGCGGGCCTTCATGCCGAGCAGGTGCTGGTGATCGGCGAGGATGTGCCCGAACACGACGCGCGCGGGCTTGACGTGCGCTATGTCCCGCCCGGGGTGGTCGGGACCGTGATCTGACGGCTTGCCAAGCGGCGCCCGTTGGCAGATCAACGGCCCATGACACGCTATTTCCGCCCCATCGTCCAGACCGATCCCGCCCGCCCTGCTGACGCCCTGACCCTGGCCGGCGGCTGGGGCTGGTTCGCGATGGCCGAGGTATTGGCCCGGGATGAACCGCCGCGGCTGGTCCCGGCGCGCGCAATCCCCGAGGACTGGCGCCTCGCACTGACAGCACCGCGCCCGGCCGTTGCCGGTCTGACCATGGACCGCCCGCGGCTGATGGGCATTCTCAACGTCACGCCGGACAGCTTTTCCGATGGCGGGCAGCACGACCGGCCCGAGACGGCTCTGGCCCATGGCCGGGCGCTGGCCGAACATTCTGACATTCTCGATATCGGCGGCGAGTCGACCCGGCCCGGCGCGGCCGATGTGCCCGTGGCCGAGGAAATCGAGCGCACCGCGCCCGTCATCGCGGCCCTGCGCGCCGCCGGGGTCGCGCGGCCGGTCTCGATCGACACCCGCAAGGCGGCGGTGGCCGAAGCGGCGCTCGCGGCGGGCGCCGATATGGTCAATGACGTGGCCGCGCTAGGCTTCGATCCGGATCTGGCGGGGGTGACGGCGCGGGCGGGCGCGGCGGCCTGCCTGATGCATGCCAAGGGCGACCCGGCCACCATGCAGGACGATCCGCATTACGATCACGTACTGCTGGACGTTTACGACTTTCTGGTCGAGCGGGTGCGGGCGGCGCTGGCGGCGGGCATTCCGGCCTCGCGCATCGTCATCGATCCGGGCATCGGCTTCGGCAAGACGCTGGCCCATAATCTGGCGCTGCTGCGGGGGCTGAGCCTCTTTCACGGGCTGGGCTGTCCGGTGCTGCTGGGCGCCTCGCGCAAGCGGTTCATCGGCACCATCGGCGGCGCCGAGCTGGCGGCGGCGCGGGGGCCGGGGTCGGTCGCGGTGGCCCTGGCCGCCATCGGGCAGGGGGTTCAGATCCTCCGGGTGCATGACGCGGCCGAGACCCGACAGGCGATGCGGCTGGACGCGGCGGTCAAGGGCATGGAGTTGGGACATGAGTAGACAGATCTTCGGCACCGACGGGGTGCGCGGCCGCGCCAACAACCATCCGATGACGCCCGACATGGCGCTGCGGCTGGGCCAGGCGGCGGGCCGCTATTTCCGCACCGACGGGCTGAACCGGCACCGGGTGGTGATCGGCAAGGACACGCGCCGGTCGGGCTACATGCTGGAAACCGCGCTGACGGCGGGGCTGACCTCGACCGGCATGAATGTGCTGCTGCTGGGGCCGGTGCCGACGCCGGCCGTGGGCTTTCTGACCCAGTCGATGCGCGCCGATCTCGGCATCATGATCTCGGCCAGCCACAACCCGCATGAAGACAACGGCATCAAGTTCTTCGGCCCCTCGGGCTTCAAGCTGTCGGACGAGGCCGAAGCCGATATCGAGGCGATCCTGCAAGGCGAGATCGCGCTGAGCCAGCCTGCCAATATCGGCAGCGCCAAGCGGATCGACGACGGGCTCTGGCGCTATGCGGAATTTCTCAAGACGACCTTCCCGCACGGGCTTCGGCTGGACGGGCTGAAGGTCGTCGTCGATTGCGCCAACGGGGCGGCCTACCGGGTGGCCCCGACCGTGCTGTGGGAACTGGGCGCCGAGGTGGTGCATGTCGGCACCGACCCGAACGGGTTCAACATCAACCAGAAATGCGGCTCGACCCATCCCGATACCGCGGCGGCCGCGGTGGTGGCCCATGGCGCCGATCTGGGGATCTGCCTCGACGGCGATGCTGATCGGGTGATGATCATCGACGAGACCGGGGCGGTGGCCGATGGCGATCAGATCATGGCTCTGTTCGCCGAGCGCTGGGCAGCGCAGGGGCGGCTTCGCGATGGCACGCTGGTCGCGACGGTGATGTCCAATCTGGGGCTCGAGCGGCATCTGGAGGCGCAGGGGCTTCGCCTTGAGCGCACCGCGGTGGGCGACCGCTATGTGGTCGAGGCGATGCGCAAGGGCGGCTGGAACCTTGGCGGCGAACAGTCGGGCCATATCGTGATGACCGATTACTGCACCACCGGCGACGGGCTGCTGGCGGGGCTGCAATTCCTCGCGGCGATGGTCGAGACCGGCCGATCTGCCTCGGATCTCGCGTGCCGCTTCGACCGGGTGCCGCAGCTGCTGAAGAACGTGCGCTATGCCGCCGGGGCCGACCCGCTGGGCAGCGCACCGGTCAAGGCCGCCATCGCCGAGGCCGAACACCGGCTGGACGGGCATGGGCGGCTTCTGATCCGCAAGTCGGGGACCGAGCCGCTGATCCGGGTCATGGCCGAGTGCGAGGATGACTCGCTCCTGACGGACGTCGTCGAGGGGGTGGTGCATGCGGTCGAGGCGGTGGCGGCGAAGGGCGCGGCGGGCCTGGCCGGGGTCTGACCCTTCCGCGCGGCCGGTCCCCCGGGAAAAAGCGGCAAGGAACGCGTTCAGCCCCGAACCGTTGGGTCTTTGGAAGCGGGCGCAATCAGATGCGCCCGCAGTCTTAAAGGAGAGCCCGTATGGACGCTTCATCCATGGACGCCACGTCCCTGATCGCAAATCTTGCCCTCGGGACGCTTTGCGCCGTTGTGGTCTTCGCCTGGGTCAGCAAGCGCCGGACCGAGGCGCGCAAGGCCGACCCGGATGCCCCCAAGAGCACGCTGGCCGCGGACGCGCCCAGCACCCGGAGCGACGGCAAGGGCGCGCCGTGATCCCGGCTGCCTGTCAGGACAGGGAAACGCGAAGGGCCCCGGAGAAATCCGGGGCCCTTTTTGCCGTATCCGAGAGGGACGGGCTCAGTTCTTCGACTTGTCGACCATCTTGCCGGCGGTGATCCAGGGCATCATGGCGCGCAGTTTTTCGCCGACCTGTTCGATCTGGTGGGCGTCGTTGTTGCGGCGGGTGGCCTTGAAATAGGGTTGGCCGACCGAACATTCCTGCATCCAGTTGCGCACGAAGGCACCTTGCTGGATGTCGGTCAGCACCGCCTTCATCCGCGCCTTGGTTTCGTCATAGGGCAGGATGCGCGGACCCGACACGTATTCGCCGTATTCGGCGGTGTTCGAGATCGAGTAGTTCATGTTGGCGATGCCGCCTTCATAGATCAGGTCGACGATCAGCTTCACTTCGTGCAGGCATTCGAAATAGGCCATCTCGGGGGCGTAGCCCGCCTCGACCAGGGTCTCGAAGCCCATCCGGATCAGCTCGACCAGGCCGCCGCACAGGACCGCCTGTTCGCCGAAGAGGTCGGTTTCGCATTCTTCCTTGAAGCTGGTCTCGATGATGCCCGAGCGGCCGCCGCCGATGGCCGAGCAGTAGCTGAGCCCCAGTTCCAGCGCCTTGCCGGTCGCGTCATTGGCCACCGCCACCAGGCAGGGCACGCCGCCGCCCTTGACGTATTCGCCGCGCACCGTGTGGCCGGGGCCTTTCGGCGCCATCATGATGACGTCGACGCCGGGTTTGGGTTCGATCAGGCCGAAATGCACGTTCAGGCCGTGGGCGAAGGCGATGGCGGCGCCTTCCTTCAGGTTGTCATGGACGTATTTCTTGTAGGTCTCGGCCTGCAGTTCGTCGGGCATGGTGAACATGATCAGGTCGCACCAGGCGGCGGCTTCGGCGATGCCCATCACGGCCAGGCCTTCGGCTTCGGCTTTCTTGGCCGAGGCCGAGCCTTCGCGCAGGGCGACGACGACGTTCTTGGCGCCCGAGTCGCGCAGGTTCAGCGCATGGGCATGGCCCTGGGAGCCGTAGCCCAGGATCGCCACCTTCTTGTCCTTGATCAGGTTGATGTCGCAGTCACGGTCATAATACACGCGCATCGCGTTCGTCCTTCATGAGGGTCGGTTGGCGCGAATTTAGGCGCATCCCGAACGGGACGGGTTTCATTCCTTGAAGGAATCCGCCAAAAACGGAAAAATACATTCGCAAGATAAGGCGAAGGCGCAATGATCATTCAACTGGACGATGCCGATCATCGCCTGCTGCGCTATCTGCAGGCCGAGCCGGGGCTCTCGACCGCCGATCTGGCGGATCGGGCCGGGCTGACCACCGCGACCTGCTGGCGGCGGCTGGAAAAGCTGCGCGCCAAGGGGGCATTGAAGGCCATCCAAGCAGTGATCGACTGGCGGGCGCTGGGCTATTCGGTCGAGGTCAGCCTGCGCTTTTCGCTCGACAAGACCAATCCCCGCGCCTTCGACGAATTCGTTGCGGCGGCGCGCGAGGTGCCCGAGGTGCGCGAGATCCAGACCTTTCTGGGCCGGGTCGATGTGCGGCTGAACATCCTCGCGCGCGACATGGCGCATTATCAGGAACTCTACCGCACCCGCATCCTCACCCTGCCGCATATCGCCGATATCGAGGCGCTGATGCATGTGGCCGACATCAAGCGCGCCGAGGCGCTGCCGCTGTGATCGAACTGGACGATACCGACCGCAGGATCCTGCGTGCGCTGGCCGAGGATGCCACGCAAAGCGCGGGCGCGCTGGGGCGCCGCTTCGGGCTGAGCCAGCCGGCCTGCTGGCGGCGGATCCGCCGGCTGGAAGAGGCGGGGGTCATCGCCGGGCGCCGGGCGGTGCTGGACGCAGAGGCGCTGGGCTTTTCGGTCAGCGTGTTTCTGGGCGTAAAGCTCGCCACCAAGGGCCGGGTCGGGCTGGAACAGTTCGAGCGCGCCGTGACCGCGATCCCCGAGGTGCAGACGGTGCAGCACGTGCTGGGGCTGTTCGATTACCGGCTGAAGGTCGTGGCCCGCGACCTGCCCGATTTCGAGCGGGTGCTGCGGCGCCGGATCATGACCCTGCCCGGCGTCGGCAATGTCGAGGCCAACGTGATCCTCAGCGAGGAACGCCTGCCGGGGCCGCTGGGCTAGGCGCGCTTACCCCCGCGCACCCATGCCCAGCCGCATCAGTGTCCTGCGCACCGGTTTCAGCGCGTAAAGGCTGGCCACGCCCGCCGCCCGCAGATCGCGCAGCGGCTGTGCCGATTGCATCGAGGCGCGGTTCAGGATGTCGATGCCGGTCACGCGGGCCAGCACCTCGGGGTGGCGGCGGCGGTGATAGAGATCGAGCATCGGCTCTTCGCCGATCCGGTTCGGTGCGGCGCGGCACAGGTCCAGCAGCACGCGCAGATCGGCGAGGCTCATGTTCAGGCCCTGCGCGCCAATCGGTGGCATCACATGCGCGGCCTCGGCGATCAGCGCGGTGCGTTCCCCGGACATGCGGTGCGCGACCTGGCTGATGATCGGCCAGACGGTGCGTCGCGTTTCCAGCCGCAAGGGGCCGTAGATCGCGCCCGACCGGGCGGTCATCTCGGCATTGAACTCGGCCTCGGGCAGGGCGGCAAGGCGCAGCACTTCGGGGCCGCGTTCCATCCAGACGATGGCCGAACAGGGCCGGCCGTCGCGGTCGGGCAGCGGCACCAGCGTGAACGGCCCGCCCGAGCGGTGGATCTCGGTCGAGACATTGCCATGGGGCTCGGGATGGGTGACGGCGAAGGCCAGGGCCTTCTGGCCATAGCGCATGGTGCGCACGCCGATCCCCAGCGATTCGCGAACGGGCGAATTGCGCCCGTCGGCGCCGATCAGCAGCTGGGCCGAAACCTTCGTGCCGTCGCTGAGATCGACCAGCGCCTCGGTGTCGCGGGTCAGCACCGCGGCGGTGGCGGTGCCTGGGCGGAAATCGACATTGGGCAGGCCTTCGAGTCGCCGCACCATCTCGCGCCGCAACAGCCAGTTGGGCAGGTTCCAGCCGAAGGGCAGGTCCGACACGTCGGTCGCGTTGAAATCGCGGGTGATGCGCGGCGAGGGGATCTTGCCACCGGCATCGACGATCCGCATCACCTGCAGATCGGTCGCGAATGGCGCCAGCCGGTCCCAGAGCCCGGCGGCCTTCAGCACGGCAAGCGAGGGTTGCAGGAAAGCCGTGCTGCGCAGGTCGGCGCCCTCGGCGGTTTCCTCGGTGACCGGCGGAGCGGGGTCCACGCAGATCACGGAATAGCCCTCGGTGCCGAACAGCGCCGCGGCGGTCAGTCCGGCGACGCCGCCGCCGGAAATCAGGATATCGGTGGAAATGCGCGTCATCTGGGTGCCTCCTGATCCTCAGATAGCCTGCTGGCCTCCGGGGTCCAAGAGGACGTTGCTCAGCCGCGGCTGATCCAGATCAGCATCCCGAGGCAGATCCAGGTCGCGACGACCGCGGGCAGGTAGAGGCCCAGCACGCCCCATTGCAGGATCGCGACGATCCACAGGCAGACGCCGCCGCCGACCAGATACCAGACGTTGTCTGCGTCGCCTTCATTCAGGTCGCGGGCGATCCAGCCGATCACCGGAATGGCATAGAAGATGCGCAGCCAGCGCGGCGTTTCGGTGGGTTCGACGGACGTTTCCGATGTCATGCGATTCTCCCTTGGATGCTCCCGATATGGGGGCCGGTCGCGGATGCCCCGCGCGGCATCCCGTCGCATACAATGGTGTTCAAGGCAAGGCCGACCAAATGCGGCACAGGCGTCCGAGAAAGGCCGTCAGGTCGTCGGTATGGTGGTGGATATGGACCGCGTCCTCGCGGACCGGGGCCACATGCACGGTGCGCATGCCCATGGCGCAGGGTTCGGCCAGGTTGCGGGCATCGTCCTCGAAGATCGCGGCCTCGCCCGGGACGATGCCGCCAAGTGCCGCGACCGTCTCGAAGGCCTCGCGCCGGGGCTTGGGGATGTAGCCCGCATGTTCGACCCCGAAGACCGCGTCGAACACGCCGTCGAGCCCGCGCGCCGCCAGCACCCGCTCGGCATAGGGCGCCGAGCCATTGGTATGTACGATCTTGCGCCCCGGCAGGGCGGCGATGCCCGCGCGCAGGTCCGGATCGGGCCGGATCTGGTCCAGCGAGATGTCGTGGACGCGGGTCATGTAGGGACCTGGCTCGACCCCGTGCAGCGCCATCAGCCCGGCCAGAGTCGTCCCGAATTCGGCCCAGTAGCTTTTGCGCAGGCGGTTGGCTTCGGGCTCGGCCACGCCCAGCGTCTCCATGACGAAGGCGGTCATCCGGACCTCGATCTGGTCGAAAAGTCGTATTTCGGGCGGATACAGTGTGTTGTCCAGATCGAAGACCCAGCCGCTCAGGTTCGAGAAATCTTTAGGCATCATGCGCCTTTGGATAGGGATCTGCGGCAATCGGCACAAGGAGGAGGACTTGATTTGCCCGGCCTCGGAGTCCTATTGTCTACCATCGTATGCAGGAGCCCATGGTTATGAAGGACGTCAGACCCGCACAAAAGGATGCCTACGAGTTGATTCTCGAGGCGATCGACGTCGGTGTCTATCGTCCCGGGGACCGGCTTGTCGAGAGCGAGCTGGCCGAACGCTTCGGTGTGTCGCGCACGCCGATCCGCGAGGCGCTGCAGCGCCTGGAAACCCAGTCGCTGTTGTCGCGCGACGGGCGCAGCCTGATCGTAGCCTCGCTGACCCATGATCAGATGGCCGAGCTTTACGTGGTGCGGGCCGAGCTCGAAGGGCTGGCGGCGCGGCTGGCGGCGCGGCACGCCACCGCCGAGGAGACCCGGGTGCTGCGCGCCATGGTCGAGGACGATTTCAAGTTGCTGAACGACCCGGCCGCGTTGGCGCGGGCGAACCGGCGGTTCCACAAGCAGATCCATCTGGCCTCGCACAACCGCTATCTGGTGCAGCAGCTCGATCTGGTGCATCGGACCATGGCGCTGATGGCGACGACCTCGCTGGCGGTCGAGGGGCGGGGGCGAGATGCGCTGGCCGAGCATGACGCCATCGTCGGCGCCATCGAGGCGGGCGACGGCGATGCGGCCTATGATGCGCTCAAGCGGCATATCTCGATCGCGTTCGAGACGCGGCTGCGTCACGACGCCGACGCGATGCTGGCCGAGGGCTGACCCTCGGGGCTGTGTGGCCGGGCCTCGGCCATGATTTCGGCGGCGCGGCGCGCCTCGTCTTCATGCAGCCCGTGCCGGGTCTTGTCCCAGTAGAACGGCCGCACGGCCATTTCCCAGAGCGCCTTGTAGGACCCGAGCGAGGCCAGCGGGAAGTAAAGATGCAGCGTCGGCAGCCAGGGGATAAGCCCGGGCTTGCCCGCCCGCGCCAGTCCCAGCGCGCCGATGGCCAGGTTGACGGCCTCGGCGGCGATGAAAAGCGCGAACAGCACCGCAAGACCGGTCGGCGTCAGCGTCGCGGTCAGCGGATGCGGCAGCCCCAGCGGCACCAGCCAGAACGACCACAAGAGCGGCGCAAAGACGAATTGCGTGAGCGTGCCCAGAAACATCACCTGCATCCCGAAGGTGCCCCAGGGGCCAAGCTGGCGCAGCAACTGGCCGGGGCGGCGGCTGTGGGTGGTCCAGGTCATGGCGTAGCCCTTGAGCCAGCGCGAGCGTTGCCGCACCCAGGGCCAGGCGCTGCAATTGGCCTCTTCCTCGGTGACGCTGTCGAGAAATTCGGTGCGGTAGCCGTGGCGGGCCAGACGGATGCCCAGATCGGCATCCTCGGTGACGTTATGGGCGTCCCAGCCGCCCAGGGCCTCGAGCGCGGGGCGCCGGAAGAACAGCGTCGTGCCGCCCAGCGGCACCGGCACGCCAAGCCGTGCGAGCCCGGGCAGGATCACCCGGAACCAGGCGGCATATTCGGCGGTGAAACAGCGCGCCAGCCAGTTGGCCCGGGAGTTGTAGAAATCGAGCACGCCTTGCAGGCAGGCGACCTCGGGGCCCCGGCTGTGGAAATGCGCGACCATCCGGCGGATCTGATCCGGGGCGGGGGCGTCTTCGGCGTCGTAGACCCCGATGATCGACCCGCGGCAGAATTCCAGCGCATAGTTCAGCGCGCGCGGCTTGGTCTTCAGCTGCCCCTTGGGCACGGTCAGGCAGCGCATCCAGGGCGGCAGGCGGGTGCGGTCGAGCATGCCGCGCGTGGCACTGTCGTCGGCCTCAGTGACGAGGCAGATGTCAAGCAAGGCGCGCGGATAATCGAGCCGCGCCAGCCGGGCGATCAGCCGGGGCGCCAGTTCGGTTTCGCGGTGCAGCGGCACCAGGATCGACACGGCGGGCAGCCGGGCGATGGTGGGTTCGGGGGCGGGCGGATGGCGCCGGGCATGCAGCAGGGCGCGGACCTGCGCGGTCGCGGCCGCGGCCTTCAGCGCCGTGCCCAGAACCATCCAGAGCACGGTCCAGAGGGTCAGCAGCGTCAGCACGGCCCGCGGCGAGATCAGCGCGGCGAGCCCGAGGCCCGAGAGACCCAGCGCCACCCCGGCGCGGGGGCCCGCGTGATACCAGAACCGGCAGCTGTCCCAGGCCCCGACCCGGGTTTCCGCCGCCCGCGCCAGAGCGGGTGCGCGCCGCGCGGCCAGCGCCTCCTGCAATTCGCCCTCGCGGCAGATCACCATCACCGCGGGCTGAAGATCGGCGGGCAGGTCGGCGCGGTGATCCTCGAACCGTTCGGGCCGGGCGGTGGCGATCAGGGTGGCGCCGCCGACCCGGCGCCAGGGCAGCAGCCCGTCGCGCAGGCAGCGGGCCGGGCCGAGACTGTCGATCAGGCGGGGGTCGGGCGGGTAGGACTGAAAATCGGCGCGCCCGGTGCCATGCAGTCGACACAGCGTCGCGTCGATCTCGTCGGGCAGTACCAGACCTTCGGCCAGCAGCAGATCGGCCAGCCGGATCTCCATCCGGGCCCGCCCGGCCAGCGCGCCGCCAAGTGCCTCGGGCGACAGCGCCCCCGAGGCCAGCAGCAATTCCCCCAGCCGCAGGTCGTTCGGGCGGGCAGGCGCGACAGACTCGGGGGAGGACGCGCGGCGACTGCGCGCCGACGCCAGGGAAATGACCTGCGGCATGGGGCTCCCGTTCGGCGAGAAACCCTGCCTTAATGCCCCGTTAAGGTTAATCGGCGGTAAATTGCCGGTGACGCAACGTCACTTTTGAGCGGACGGAAACAATTCGTGACCATCCCGCACGCCCCGGGGGGCTATGGGTCAGACGTCCTCGATCCGGATCGCGACCGGGGCGCCCACCACGACGCCTGTTTCGGCGAATCCCTCCAGCGCCTGATCCAGCGCGTCGCGGGTGGTTTTGTGGGTGACGACCAGAACCGGGGCGGTGGTCTCGCTGTGGCGGGTCTGGCGCATGCGGTTGATCGAGACCCCGGCCTCGCCCAGCACCGCCGCCACCTTGGCAAGCGCGCCGGGCTTGTCCTGCAGCTCCATCCGCAGATAGTAGGGCGCCGCGACCGTGGCCCGGGCCGGGCGGGCGCTTTCAAGCCCGGCGGCAGGCTGGCCGAAGGTCGCCACACGATAGCCGCGGGCAATGTCGATCACGTCCGACATCACCGCGCTGGCGGTCGGACCCTCGCCCGCGCCCGCGCCGCGCAGCACGATCTGGCCGACCGCGTCACCTTCCAGCACCACCATGTTGGTCGCACCCTCAAGCTGGCCCAGCGGAGACTGCGCGGGCACCAGGCAGGGCGACATCCGCTGTTCAAGCCCGCGCCCGGTCATCTGCGCGACGCCCAGAAGCTTGATCCGGAAGCCCATATCGGCGGCGTGGCGGATATCGACGATCGAGATCCGTTCGATCCCCTCCAGCTCGACCGCGTCGAAATCGACCCGGGTGCCGAAGGCGATGGCGGTCAGCAGGGACAGCTTGTGGCCCGCATCGATGCCGCCCACATCTAGCGTAGGATCGGCCTCGAGATAGCCAAGCGCCTGCGCCTCTTCGAAGACGGTTTCATAGGGCAGGCCATCGCGTTCCATCCGGGTCAGGATGTAGTTGCAGGTGCCGTTCATCACCCCCATGATCCGGGCGATCTGGTTGCCGGCAAGTCCCTCGGTCAGCGCCTTGACGACCGGGATGCCGCCCGCAACGGCCGCCTCGAACCGGATCACCCGGCCCGCCGCCTCGGCGGTCTCGGCCAGGGTCTGCCCATGGATCGCCAGCATCGCCTTGTTCGCGGTCACCACGTCCTTGCCCGCGGCCAGCGCGGCCTCGGTCGCGGCCTTGGCGGGGCCATCCGAGCCGCCCATCAGTTCGACCAGGACATCGACATCGTCGCGCCGGGCCAGGGCCACCGGATCGTCCTCCCAAGCATAGCCCGACAGATCGACGCCGCGATCCTTGCCGCGGCTGCGCGCCGAAACCGCCGTGACGACCACCGGCCGCCCGCCGCGCTGGGCCAGCAGATTGGCGCGGGACTGGACGATCTTGAGGACGCCGGCTCCGACGGTGCCGAGACCGGCGATGCCAAGACGCAAGGGGGTAGTCATGAAGGCGGCTCCCGGATCACAGGCTGAGGGTTCGCGGGTTGTTAGCGCGAAGCCGCCGGGCATGCAACGCGACCGGGGCGCGCCCGGGGGCGGCTCAGATCTCGCGGGCGCGCAGCCGAGCCGCGCGGGCCTTCAGCGACGCGGCACGCCCTTCCAGAGAGGGCTCGGGCGGCGCTTGGTCCCGAACCGCCTGCACCCGGTCCAGAAGCGGGTCGATCGGGGCGATTTCGGGCGCAAGCGTCGGTCCCGTCACGGCGCGTTCGGCCGCGTCGATCTCGGGGAAATCGGTGCAGGCGGCAAGCGCGGGCAGCAGCGCTGCGGCAAGGCATAGGGGCAGGCGCGCCATGGGCTCCTCCGTTGACCGCGCGCACCATAGACGGGGCGGCCGGGCGACGGCAAGACGGCGCAGGACGCGGATGGGGCAGGGATTGAACTGAACGCGCGTTCAGATACTCTGGGGCGATGGCACGCACCTCCGGGTCCCATTCCGAGATCACCGGCCCGCGGCTGCGGGCGGCGGCGCAGGCGCTGTTTGCCCGGCACGGGTACGCTGCGGTGTCGATGCGCCGGATCGCGGCCGAGGTGGGCGTGCAGGCGGGGGCGCTTTACAACTACATCCCGGACAAGCAGGGGCTGTTGTTCGAGCTGATGAAAAGCCATCTCGACGAGCTTCTGGCCGCCTGGGAGGCGCTGCCCAAGGGCACGGGCGCGCGCGACGCGCTGGAGGCCTTCACCCGTTTCCACGTGCGCTTTCACCTCGACCGGCCCGATGCGGTCTTCATCGCCTATATGGAGCTGCGCAACCTCGAGCCCGCGAATTTCCGGGCGATCGAGGCGCTGCGCCGCCGCTACGAGACCGTGCTGGAGGACATCCTGCGCCAGGGCGCGGCCGAAGGGGCGTTCGATGTGGCCGACAGCAAGCATGCAGCCTTCGCGGTGATCGCGATGCTGACCGGGGTCACCACTTGGTACCGCGACGAGGGGCGGCTGAGTCGCGCCGAGGTCGAGGATCTTTACTGGAGCATGGTGCGAAAGGCCGTCTCGGCCTGACGCGCGGACTGTCCGACGCGGCGGCGTCCCAAGTGCCTAAAACGCAAAACCCGCCGAGAGGTCCCGGCGGGTTCCGCGCCCAAAACGGCTGGCTTTGGCCGGCCCGCTTACTTCTGCGGTTCGCCGGTCATGATGCCGCGAATGAACTTGCTGACCGGGCTGTCGCCGGTGGCTTTGCTGCCGCCTTCGGCCGACGGAAGCTCGGTATCGAACATGGTCGCCTTGTCGCTGAGCAGCGGCCATTTCATCATGTCGGACAGCGGGGTCGTCCCGGTGGTCAGTTCGACCTGGGACTTGCGGCCCGACAGCAGCGGCCACTTGAACTGGCTGGAGAACGGCGTCGGATCGTCCGTTTTCAGCTCGGTTTTCGAGTTGGACGCGCTGAGCAGAGGCCAGTTCATCCGATTCGAGAACGGAGTCGGGTCTTCCAGGAGTTGCGCGGGCTTTTCCGAAGTTTTGTCAGTCATGATCCACCTGTGTTGATCCTGTCCACCAAAATGAATTGGCTTCCCCCCAAAGATGGCGACTTCGTCGCCTCGGGCAAGGTGCTTTTTCGCCGCGTCTGTCCGGTCGCGGCTTGACGTCGGCTCTTTCGCCCAACAAGAGGCGAGCCTACGCGAGACTCTGCCGGAATCACAAGGCGGCGTGGCGGGGTCTGCACGAATTTGATGCAGTCCGAGTCGGGCGCGCGGCGAAGGGGCGGAAATGACGGAAGAATTGGCAACGCTCAGGGTGTCCGCCCTGCGCCGGGTGATCGGACTGGGCGTGCTTCTGGCACTGGCGGGGCTGCTGTTGCAGATCGCCCTCGTGCATCCGCCCGCTGCGATCGGTTACCGTGCGTTCCTGCTGGCGATGGGGGCGGGTGCGCTGGCTTTGGCCGAGGCGATGCGCCGGGCGACGGCGCGCCGGCTGGTGCTGGCGCGCGAGGGTCTTTTCGACGACCGCGGGCGCGAACTGGCGCGGATCGAGCGAATCTCCGGGCTCGACCGGGGCATGCTGGCCTTCAAGCCCTCGAACGGGTTTTCCCTGAGCCTGACCGAACCGCTGCCCCGCGCCTGGGCGCCGGGGGTCTGGTGGCGGTTCGGCCGCCGGGTGGGCGTGGGCGGCGTGACCTCGGCGGGCGAGGCCAAGGCGATGGCCGAGATCCTGACCGCGCTGTTGCAGGAACAGGCCGGGCGGGGCTGAGCCGAAACCGGCCGCCGTCCCGCGTCTGGTGGCCACTCGCAGCTGCCCGCAGGCCCGGCCGATATGGACAGCCGCCCCCCGCGCCCGATATTGTTCGGCATGAGCTTGCCCCCCGGATTCCTCGACGAGTTGCGCACGCGGACCTCCATCGCCCAGGTGGTGGGGCGCAAGGTCCTGTGGGACGCGCGGAAGTCGAACCAGGGCAAGGGCGATCTCTGGGCGCCGTGCCCGTTCCATCAGGAGAAGACTGCCAGTTTCCATGTCGACGACCGCAAGGGCTATTACTATTGCTTCGGCTGCCAGGCGAAGGGCGACGCGGTCAAGTTCGTGCAGGAAACCGAGAATGTCGGCTTCATGGAGGCGGTCGAGATCCTGGCCCGCGAGGCCGGGATGCCGATGCCGGTGCGCGATCCCGCCGACAAGGTCAGGGCCGACCGCCAGACCCGCCTGCTGGAGGTGATGGAGGTCGCCCAGCGCCATTACCGGATGCAGTTGCAGACCGGCGCGGGCGCCGAGGCGCGGGCTTATCTGGCGGGGCGTGGCCTGTCGCCCGAGGCACAGGCGCGCTGGGAGATCGGCTTTGCGCCCCCTGGCTGGCAGGGGCTGTGGGAGCATCTGACCGGGCGCGGGCTCGACCCAGACCTGATTCTCGCGGCCGGCCTGGCGCGGCCCTCGGACAAGGGGCGTCAGCCCTATGACGTCTTCCGCAACCGGATCCTCTTTCCGATCCGCGACGGGCGTGGCCGGGTCATCGCCTTTGGCGGCCGGGCGATGGACCCGAACGACAATGCCAAATACCTGAACTCGCCCCAGACCGAGCTTTTCGACAAGGGGCATACGCTCTTCAACCTCGACCGGGCGCGCGAGGCGGCGGGCAAGGGCCAGCCGCTGGTGGTGGCCGAAGGCTACATGGACGTGATCGCGCTGTCCGAGGCGGGGTTCGGTGCGGCCGTGGCGCCTTTGGGCACAGCCGTCACCGAGCATCAGCTGCGGCTGTTGTGGCGCATTCATCCCGAGCCGGTGATCGCGCTCGATGGCGACAAGGCCGGGATCGGCGCGGCGCGGCGGGTGATGGATCTGGCGCTGCCGCTGCTTGAGGCGGGGCAGGCGCTGCGCTTTGCGATCCTGCCGCCCGGGCAGGACCCCGACGAGGTGATCCGGGCGGGCGGCGCCGGGGCGATGCGCAAGATCCTCGACGAGGCCCGGCCGATGGTTCAGATCCTCTGGGACCGGGCGACCGAGGGCCGGGTCTTTGACAGCCCCGAACGCCGCGCCGCGCTGGAACGCGACCTTACCGCCGCCATCGGCAGGATCCCCGACCAGACCCTGCGCCATCATTACGCCGAAGAGCTGAAACGCCTGCGCTGGGAGCTGTTCCGTCCGGCGCGGACCGGCGGCGGGGCACGCAAGGGCGGCTGGCCGCGCGCGCCGAGCCTGAGGCCTGTTGCCAGCACCAAAAGTTCCGAGCTGGTGCAGGCGATCCCGCGTTTCGAGGAAGAGCTGCGCGAGGCGGTGATTCTGGCCGCGCTGATCACCCATCCCGAGTTGATCGCACAATTCGCGGGCGAGCTCGAGACGCTGGTCTGCGCCGCGCCCGACCATGCCGCCCTGCAACAGGCGCTGCTGAGCCTGCCGCCGCAGGACGACCGCGATGCCATGCTGGCCGCGGTCGAACGGCGCATCGGACCCGAGCCCCTTGAAAAGCTCTTCTCGCTCAGCCATGTGCGCATTGCGCCGCCGGTTCATGCCCCGGGCGACACCGAAAAGGCCGCACTTTGCATCTCGCACGAGTTCAACCGTCTGATCCGGCTTCGCGGGGCAGAACGGGATATCGAGGAGGGCATGCGCGACCTGGAAGGCTTCGCCGACGAGGGGGTGACCTGGCGCCTGAGCCAGGCGGCCCGGGCGCGGCATGGCGCCGGTCTCTCTCAGGACGAGGACGAGGCCGACTTCGAGCTTGCCCCGAACGGGGCGCATGTGGACCGGGACGAACGCGATGCCTTCGCCGAACTTCTGGACCGAATCGACTATGGCAAAGGAAGAACGTCACGCCGCAATGCCCCGGAAAGTTGAGATTTGATCAACGAATCGGGGCTACACAGGTGTTCTTCCCGTTGATTCGCGCTATTGAGTCGGTTTGACCCGGTGGACGAATCAGCCATCCTGCAAGGAGACCTTCATGGCCGCCAAGGACACGGACGACAGCAAGACCGACGAGCAGGACGCCGACCTCGCGCTCGACATGAGCCAGGCTGCGGTCAAGAAGATGATCGCCGAGGCCAAGGAGCGCGGCTACATCACCTATGACCAGCTCAACCAGGTGCTGCCGCCCGACCAGGTGTCCTCGGAACAGATCGAGGACGTGATGTCGATGCTCTCCGAGATGGGCATCAACATCATCGAGGAAGACGAGGCCGAAGAGGGCGAGGAGAAATCGACAGAAGTGGTCGAGACCTCCACCTCGCGCGAGGTCGCGCTGGCCACCAGTACGTCCGAGACGCTGGACCGCACCGACGACCCGGTGCGGATGTACCTGCGCGAGATGGGCTCGGTCGAACTGCTGTCGCGCGAGGGCGAGATCGCCATCGCCAAGCGGATCGAGGCCGGGCGCAACACGATGATCGCGGGGCTCTGCGAAAGCCCGCTGACCTTTCAGGCGATCACCATCTGGCGCGACGAGCTTCTGAACGAAGACATCCTGCTGCGCGACGTGATCGACCTCGACGCCACCTTCGGGCGCTCGCTCGAAGAGGACGAGGGCGACGAGCCTGTCGTCGACGGGCTCGAGGTCGAAGCCGCGAACCCCAACAGCCGCAAGGACGAGGACAGCCCCGAGCTTGACGCCGACGGCAACCCGATCCGCCGCGACGACGACGACGAGGACGAGGAACAGGCCAACATGAGCCTCGCGGCCATGGAGGCGGCGCTGAAACCGCGCGTGCTGGAAACCCTCGACCAGATCGCCGAGGACTATTCCAAGCTCTCCGAGATCCAGGACAAGCGGATCCAGGCCACGCTGAGCACGACCCATCGCTTTTCCGACAAGGACGAGGCCGAATACCAGAAGCTGCGCGCCGAGATCGTGCTGCTGGTCAACGAGCTTCATCTGCACAACAACCGGATCGAGGCGCTGATCGACCAGCTTTACGGGATCAACCGCAAGATCATGTCGATCGACAGCGCCATGGTGAAGCTGGCCGACCAGGCCCGCATCAACCGGCGCGAATTCATCGACGAGTATCGCGGCCACGAGCTCGACCCGAACTGGATGGATCACATGGCCCGCAAGGGCGGGCGCGGCTGGGCGGCCTTCACCGAACGGTCGGGCCACAAGGTCAGCGAATTGCGCGCCGACATGGCCCAAGTCGGCCAGTATGTCGGCGTCGACATCAGCGAATTCCGCCGGATCGTGAACCAGGTCCAGAAGGGCGAGAAGGAAGCCCGTCAGGCCAAGAAGGAAATGGTCGAGGCGAACCTGCGTCTGGTGATCTCGATCGCCAAGAAATACACCAACCGCGGGCTGCAGTTCCTCGACCTGATCCAGGAAGGCAATATCGGCCTGATGAAGGCGGTCGACAAGTTCGAGTACCGCCGCGGCTACAAGTTCTCGACCTATGCCACTTGGTGGATTCGGCAGGCCATCACCCGGTCCATCGCGGATCAGGCGCGCACCATCCGTATCCCGGTCCACATGATCGAGACGATCAACAAGCTGGTCCGGACCGGCCGCCAGATGCTGCACGAGATCGGCCGCGAGCCGACGCCCGAGGAACTGGCCGAAAAGCTGCAGATGCCGCTGGAAAAGGTTCGCAAGGTGATGAAGATCGCCAAGGAACCGATCAGCCTCGAGACGCCCATCGGCGACGAGGAAGACAGCCAGCTTGGCGATTTCATCGAGGACAAGAACGCGGTCCTGCCGCTCGATTCGGCCATTCAGGAGAACCTGAAAGAGACGACGACGCGGGTTCTGGCCTCGCTGACCCCGCGCGAGGAACGGGTGCTGCGGATGCGCTTTGGCATCGGCATGAATACCGACCACACGCTGGAAGAGGTCGGCCAGCAATTCAGCGTGACCCGCGAACGGATCCGCCAGATCGAGGCCAAGGCGCTGAGAAAGCTCAAGCATCCCAGCCGGTCTCGCAAGCTCAGAAGCTTCCTCGACCAGTAACGGAGGCCTCCGGCGGGCGCGGCCATGGGATCGGAGGACATCCTTCCCGACTACGTCGCGCCCGATCTGCGCACTGTCTTTTGCGGCATGGCCGCGGGGCCCCGCTCGGCAGAGCTGGGCCTTTACTATGCCGGGCGGGGGAACCGGTTCTGGCCCGTGCTCTTTCGCGCAGGGCTGGTGCCCGAACCTCTGGCCGTCGGCGACGAGGCGCGGTTGCTGGCGCTGGGGATCGGGCTGACCGATCTGGCCAAGGGCGCCTGGGGCATGGATGCGGCCGTCCCGGCCGCCGCCCACGACGCCGACCGCCTGGCCCGCTTCGTCGAGATCTGGAGGCCCCGCAGCCTGGCCTTCAACGGCAAGCGCGCCGCGCAGGTCTTTCTGGGGGTCAAGCGACTGGGCTATGGCCAGTTCGATCATGACGGGCTGCCGGTCTGGGTGCTGCCCTCGACCTCGGGCGCTGCGTCTCGATACTGGGACGAAGCCGTCTGGCGTGACTTCGGGGCGGCGCTGCAGGGCAGGGGGTGACGGCGCGCCTGGACAGGTCGCAGGCCTGCGGACCGTGCCGAAGCCGTGATCGCGCCCCCCTTGCCGGGACCGGGCCGGGGTTCTATCCAAGGGAGAACGTGTCCGCATGCCAGTCCCGCGGGCCGGACGGAGATCGCCCAGATGCGCCTTTTGCCTTGTCTCGCCATTCTTGCCGCCACCGCCAGCCTGGCCGCCTGCGTCCCGCAAGGCGGGCCGACCCGTGCGCCGCACGCGATTCTGACCGACCATGGCAACCGGGTCGATCCGACCGGCAATCCCGGCGAATTCGAGGTGCTGGCGCGGCCCGGCGACGGCGGGGCCCAGCTCTGGTGCGCGGCCGGCGAATTCGCGCAAAGCCAGCTGCGCGCGAGCCCGGATCGGCGGATCTATCTGGTGACCCCGCGCGGTCCCAGCGCCACCCGGCCCGGCCGGACTTCGGCGGTCTTCACCGTGATGCCCAGCCCCGAGCTTCAGGCACGGGGCGACGCCATGTCCAACCAGATGCTTCTGGGGGTGCGCAAGGTGGGAACCAATTTCAGTACGATCCATGCCTACATGGTCTGCCGCCCGCCGATCGACGTGCCGGACTGACCGGGGGGCTCCGGGCTCTGCGTTTGACGCGGTTCAGGTGGTTTGATGCGGGGCTGAAAAATAGCAAGCCTTTTCAGTCGGTTGCAATCGGGCTGGTTCACGAGGTTTGATGCCGATGGGCCGATCTGGGCCGGAAACGCCGCAAAACACCCAAAGGTGGCGTAGAAAAAGCCAATGATATCAATGGGGCTTGCGGAAGGTGTGGGCAAATTCGCCCATGCCACACACGCTAAAGGGCACCGTATTCCTTTAGCGATTGAAGGTCGCGCTGCAAGGCGGCTTCCGGGTCCCGCAAGTCGTCGTGTAGCGCCATCGTTGTTGCAGTCTCGAAGCTGACATCGGCCTTCTCTTGGTGATTGAGGATCGCCCCCTCGGCTTGGCCCGGAATGGCAAAGAACGCGCGCGTGGCTCCTGCCGCTCTGAGGACTTGATGCAAATCAAGCCGCTCAACCTCGTGCGCCATCACTTTCGTATATCGCAGGAGTGCCAACCCAAACGCCCAGTTCGGGAATGGCCCCCAATCGACCGGAGGCGTCAGCACCGCAACCATATTGCTCTCGGCCGTCTTCTGGCGATCGGACCGGCCCTCGCGCGGAAAAGCTCATCGGGAAGATATCCACGGACTTTGGGTTGAGGATGGACCGAAGATCCCGGTTCGAAGCCTCCTCGGCATTGGCGAGATTCCGAAGGACCGGACCTCGCCAAGTAGTTGGTTGAACCGCAACGGCATATGCACGCAATGGATGCCTGCCAAGGCCGGTCGCGCTGCCTTCGTTGCAGTTTTCCGATGCACTCGATCAGGCAGAGGATGAACTCCGGGTCGGCCCTTCGAACGCGCATTCCAAGGGCGTTCAAGTCGGCTTCCAGGACCTGCCGGAACCGTCTGGCCATCGCCGCAATCATCGGCCCGGAAGACCCTCGAAGATCGAGGCGGACCCTGAATTGCGTGCCTTTATCGCTGCGCGCATCGACCGGATGACGTTCGACGATATCGTGTCAGAGGTATCGCGCACATCTCCCGAAGGCCGCCGGGTCGCGAAGTCCGCAATCCACGCATGGTGGCAGCGCCGCAGACGCCGTTGACCTTGCGCCGGAGGCCGCCGGGCCATCCAGGATAACCGGGGCTGCCGGGCTCTTCCGGGATCAATTCTCGTGAACCACCGGTATCAAGCCACCTGAACGCCAACAGCGTTTCACGCAGTTGTGAGAGCAGCATCCGCCGGGATCGGCGGGGGCTTGGCCTTGCAGTACAGGCGTTCGTGCGCTCCCTGCGGCAATTGGTGCCCCGGACAGTGCGACAGGTTTGACCTAAGTCAATCCGGATTCTCCCACATCCGGGTATCGACCAGCCATGACAACCGCACCCCAAACTCCACGCCTGCCCGGCGCGTCCGGAGGGTTTCCCTTCCTGCCGCCGCTGCCGCTGTTTCTTCTGCAGCCGGTCCTCAAGCGTATCGTGACCAAGATCGCGGCCGACAATCCGGACATGTTCGACCGGCTGGGCCATCACCGTCACGCCTATTTCCTGATCGACCCGGTCGACATGCCCTTCATGCTGTACCTGCGGCCTGATCCGGAGGCGCTGGACTTCAAGGCGCTGAACCGGCGCCGCGTCCTGCCGCCGCATTGCGCGCGGATTTCGGGCAAGTTCCTCGACCTGCTGACGCTGATGGATACCGAACAGGACGGCGATGCGCTGTTCTTCTCGCGAGATCTGATCGTGACCGGGGATACCGAGGCGGTGGTCTGCCTCCGGAACGCGCTCGACGACGTGGAAGAGCCCATTGCCGAAAGCGTGGCCGACATGTTCGGCGCTCCGGGCCGGGGGGCGCTGAACATGCTGCGCCGGGCGGCCGAGAATGCCCAGAAACGGAAAGGGTCGCACTCATGATCAAACCCGAACTGATCTGTCCGGCGGGGACGCCCGCCGCCTTGCGCTCGGCCGTCGATGCCGGGGCCGATGCGGTCTATTGCGGCTATCAGAACGCTACCAATGCGCGGAACTTCGTGGGGCTGAACTTCACCCCCGAAGAGATGGAGAAATCCATCAAATACGCCCATGACGGCGGCACCAAGGTGCTGATCACGCTGAACACCTTCCCGCCCGCGGGCAATGTGCAGCTGTGGAAGGACGCGGCGGACCTGTCGGCCAAGCTGGGCGCGGATGCCTGCATCGTCGCCGATATCGCGGTCGCGGCCTATATCCAGAAGACCCACCCGCAGATGCGCATCCACCTGTCGGTGCAGGCGGCGGCCTCGTCGCCCGAGGCGATCCGCTACTATGTGCAGGAATTCGGGGTGAAGCGGATCGTGCTGCCCCGGATCATGACCGTCTCCGAGATCCGGGGCCTCGTCGAAGAGATCCCCTGCGAGGTCGAGACCTTCATCTTCGGCAACCACGGTCTGATGGTCGAGGGCCGCTGCTCGCTGACCAATTACGTCACCGGCCAGTCGACCAACATGGACGGCGCCTGTTCGCCCGCCTCCTGCGTGAAATACGAACGCGCCGAGGATGGCAGCATGTCGACGATCCTGGGCGATTACATGATCGACCGCTTCAAGCCGGACGAGACCGCGGGCTATCCGACGATCTGCAAGGGCCGCTACAAATGCGACGCCCGCGATGACGGCTATTATGCCTTCGAGGAGCCGATCAGCCTGAACGCCTCGACGATGCTGCCCGATCTGATCAATGCGGGTGTGCATGCCTTCAAGATCGAGGGCCGCCAACGGAGCCGCGCCTATGTCAAGAAGGTGGTCGCCGCCTTCCGCGAGGCCGTCGATTCGATCATGGCGGGGCAAGAGCCCAAGCTGGCCGACCTGGTGGCGCTGACCGAGGGTCAGAAACACACCGAGGGTGCGCTCAAGACCAAGAAATGGAGGTAAGCCCGATGGCTGCCGAACTGACGCTGGGCCCGAACCTGTTCCACTGGCCCGCCGAGATGAAGCTCGACTTCTACAACCGGATCGCCGACGAAAGCCCGGTCTCGACCGTCTATCTGGGCGAGGTGATCTGTTCCAAGCGGACGCCGTTCTTCGACGACCACCACCTGGACAAGGTCGCCGACCGGCTGGAACGCGCGGGCAAGAAGGTGGTGTTCTGCTCGTTCTCGGAAGTGGTCATCAAGCGCGAACGCAACCTGCTGCGGGACTGGGCCGAGCAGGAGGGCCGCGATCTCGAGGTCAACAACACCGCGGCGCTTCTGTATCTGAAGAACAAGCCGCACCGGATCGGCGCGCTGCTGAACGTCTATAACGAAGACACGATGGCCTATCTCCACGAGCAGGGCGCCAACCATTTCGCGCTTCTGCCCGAGTTGCCGCGGGCCGCGGTTGCCAAGCTGGGCGAGAAGGCGGCCGAACTGGGCGTCGGGCTTGAGGTGCAGGTCTTCGGCCGGGCGTCTCTGGCGCTTTCGGCGCGGTGTTACCATGCCCGGGCGCACGCGCGGACCAAGGACAACTGCCAGTTCGTCTGCGGCGAGGATCTCGACGGCATGACGCTGAAGACGATGGACGAAAAGCCCTTCCTGACGGTCAACGGCATCCAGACGCTCAGCTATGGCTATCTCGACCTGATGCCCGATATCGACGATCTGAAATCGATTGGCGTGACCCATTACCGGGTGATGCCCCATACCTGCGACATGATCGCGGTGACGCGTCTGTTCGACGACGTGCTACAGGGCCGGATGGCCCCGGCCGAAGGCGATGCCAAACTGCGCGAGCTGGGCATCGAGGCGCCCTTCGTGAACGGCTTCTACCATGGGCGGTCCGGCCACACCTGGTCCGACCGGGCGGCGGCCGAGCTGGCGTGAGCCGATGACGATCGAACGGCAGAGCGCAGATCCGCGCTCTGCCCCGCGATCCTCCGTCCCGCCAGACCCTTCCGCGCCTCGCGTCATGCCCTCACGCGCCGCCGCGCTGTCCGTGTCGCAGCGACTGTCCCACTGTCCGGCTCTGCTTCGGGGGGCGGCAGCGGTCGACCTCTTCCCCCTTCGCTCCGCGTTCCGTACCTATTGCCGACCGGATCGGCCGACCGCCCGTGGACCGGTCGCCTGGCCGCGTCAGCGCGCCGGGGGCGCCACGCGCAGCGCTGACCCAATCCCCGCCGTCCGTTCCGGGTCAGGCGGGCCATCCGACAACTAACAGGGAAAAGTACATGTTGGAGATACTCAACTCGATCGACTCATTCGTCTGGGGCCCTCCGGTCCTGGTGCTGCTGCTGGGCACCGGGCTTTATCTGTGCCTGGGACTCCGGTTCCTGCCGCAGCGCAAGCTGGGCTACGGTTTCAAGATGATGCTGGAGGGCCGCAAGAAGGGCGGCGCAGGCCATGAAGGCGAGATCACGCCGTTTCAGGCGCTGACCACCGCGCTTTCGGCGACGATCGGCACCGGCAACATCGCGGGCGTTGCGACCGCGATCTTCCTGGGCGGTCCGGGCGCCGTGTTCTGGATGTGGCTGACCGCGCTGGTGGGCATGGCCACCAAATATGCCGAGGCGGTGCTGGCCGTGCATTACCGCGAGGTCGATGCCAATGGCCGCTATGTCGGCGGGCCGATGTATTACATCAAGAACGGGCTCGGTCCGCGCTTTGCCTGGCTGGCCTGGGTCTTCGCCTTCTTCGCGACCATCGCCGCCTTCGGGATCGGCAACACGGTGCAGGCCAACTCGGTGGCGGATGCGGTCCAGTCGACCTTCGGCATCCCGCATCTGTGGACCGGGATCGCGCTGGCCGTTGTCACCTTCGTGGTGATCGTGGGCGGGGTCCGGCGGATCGGGGCTGTCGCCGAATGGCTGGTGCCGCTGATGGCGGTTCTGTACATCCTTGGCGCGCTGGTCATTCTTGCCGTCAACTACCAGGCCGTGCCGGGCGCGCTGTCGCTGATCTTCGAGGATGCCTTCACCGGCACCGCGGCGACTGGCGGGTTTGCCGGGGCGGCGGTGATGGCCGCCATCCGCTTCGGGGTCGCGCGCGGCGTCTTCTCGAACGAGGCGGGGCTCGGGTCCGCGCCCATCGCCCATGCCGCGGCACTGACCGACGACCCGGTGCGCCAGGGCAACGTCGCGATGCTGGGGACCTTCATCGACACGATCCTTGTCTGCTCGATGACCGCGCTGGTCATCATCACCACCGGGGTCTGGACCAGCGGCGAGACCGGGGCCGCACTGTCGGCGCTGGCCTTCCAGACCGGGTTGCCGGGCGGTGAACTGATCGTCAGCCTCGGGCTGATCGTCTTCGCCTTCACCACGATCCTCGGCTGGAGCTATTACGGCGAACGGGCGGCCGAATACCTGTTCGGGTCGAAGGTGATCCTGCCGTTCCGCCTGCTTTGGGTGGCCGGCGTGGTCTTGGGCGCGGTCGCCAATCTGGGCGTGATCTGGATCGTGGCCGACATCATGAACGCCCTGATGGCCATTCCCAACCTGATCGCGCTGATTGCACTCAGCGGCACGGTCTTCGCCGTGTCCCGCGCCTACTGGCGCGCCAACCGGGCGGGCTGATCCGTCGCTCCCGGCGGGGTCCGCCCCCGCTGGGAGTTCTGTCCCGCGCCGTTTCCCGACAACCCCACGTTAATGGTGGCTTGCGTACACATGGCGCATGTCGGTCCACGATTCCCAGCTGTCCGAAACCCTCGCGCTCGATACGCCGCAGCTGTCGACGCTGCGTGGGGCGTTCCTGATCGCCGCGCATAACGGTATCATCCTCAGCCCCGATGAACTGCCCGATCTGGGGCAGGACGACCTCGCGCCCGGTCTGATGGCGCTGTTCGCGGCCAAGGGCCTGCGCTGCCGCCTGATCGGCAAGGCCGGATGGCGCATGGCCTCGCGGCTGGGGCAGGGGCTGCCGGTGCTGGCCGAGGTCGAACAAGGCCGCTGGATCGTGCTGGTCCATGCCGGTCTGATCGAGAAGGCCCGCACCGCCGCGCTGCTCGATCCACGGCACGAAGCCGATGGCGTGCGCAGCGTTCCCTGGGAGGAATTCGAGCTGCGCTGGACCGGCCGACTAATCCTGATCGGGCGGACGGATGGCAAGGCCGACGCGGCCCGGGCCTTCGGCCTGCGCTGGTTCCTGCCCGCGCTCCGGCGCGAACGCAGCCTATTTGCCGGGGTGGCCGTGGCGGTCGTCACCGGCAACCTGATCGCCTTTTCGCTGCCCTTGCTGCTGCAGGTGATGATCGACCGGGTGATCGCCCATCAGGCCTGGTACACGCTGATGTCGGTGACCGCGGTCTATGTGCTGCTGGTGCTTTTCGATGCGGGCTTCGGCTATGTGCGCCAGCGTCTCAGCCAGATCGCGGGCGGCCGGATCGATGCCGATATCGGCTCGCAAAGCGTCGCCCATCTGTTGCGCCTGCCGATGACCGTGTTCGAGACGACGCCTGCCGGGGTTCTGACCCGCAACATCCAGCAGACCGACAAGATCCGCCATTTCCTCACGGGGCGGCTTCTGCAGACGATGCTGGACGCGGCCCTGCTGCCGCTTCTGTTGACCACGCTGGCGCTTTTGTCGGGCACGCTGACGCTGATCATCGCGCTGTACGCCATCGCCATCGCGGGCTGCATCGGGCTGATGCTGCCGATCCTGCAGAACCGGCTGAACGCGCTTTACGGGGTCGAGGCGGAACGCCAGGCGCTGCTGGTCGAGACGCTGCACAACATGCGCGCGGTCAAGTCGCTGGCGGTCGAGCCCGCGCGCCAGCGGTTGTGGGAAGACAGCCTGGCCCAGTCGGTGCGCAAGCAATGGGATCTGGGCCGGATCTCGGCGCTGACCGGCACGCTGACCGGGCTTCTGGAACGGATGATGCAGGTCACGGTGGTCGCGGTCGGCGTCGGGCTGGCGCTTCAGGGCACGATCACGGTCGGCACGCTGGTCGCTATCCTGCTGCTGTCGGGCCGGGTCTCGGGGCCGCTGGTGCAGATCGTGGGCCTGATCAACGAATGGCAAGAGGCCGCGCTGTCGATCCGGATGCTGCGCAAGATCATGGATCACCCGCCCGAACGGCAGGATGACGGGCAACTGGCACAGCCGATGCTGTCGGGCGCGCTCGAGCTGCGCGAGGTGGGCTTTGCCTATCCCGGCGCCGCGACCCCGGCGCTCGACCGGGTCAGCCTTTCGGTCGCGCCGGGGCAGGTCGTGGGCATCGTCGGGCGGTCGGGGTCGGGCAAGACCACGTTGACGCGCCTGATCCAGGGGATCGAGACGCCGCAACAGGGGCTGATCCTGTTCGACGGCATCGACATCCGCAACATCGCGCTGTCCTCGCTGCGCCGTCAGGTCGGCATCGTGCTGCAGGACAACCTGCTGTTTCGGGGCTCGATCCGGGACAATATCGCGGTCGCGGTGCCGGGCGCCCCGCTCGAGGCGGTGCTGCGCGCGGCGACGCTTGCCGGGGCCGACGAATTCATCCGCCGCCTGCCGATGGGGTTCGACACCATGGTCGAGGAAAGCGGCGCCAACCTGTCGGG
This sequence comes from Rhodovulum viride, assembly GCF_003265965.1. Lineage (NCBI taxonomy): Bacteria > Pseudomonadati > Pseudomonadota > Alphaproteobacteria > Rhodobacterales > Paracoccaceae > Rhodovulum > Rhodovulum viride. The sequence goes on from NZ_MUAV01000013.1 coordinate 46,041, forward strand.
CGGACAGCGCCAGCGCATCGCCATCGCCCGCGCCTTGCTGGCCGACCCGCGCATCCTCATCCTGGACGAGGCCACTTCGGCGCTCGACCCCGAATCCGAGGCATTGGTCAACCGCAACCTCGCCGCCATCGCCCATGGCCGCACCATGATCGTGGTCTCGCACCGGCTGTCCTCGCTGGTCCGGGCCGATCAGATCCTTGTGCTCGATCAGGGCCGACTGCTCGACATGGCCCCGCACGAGACCCTTCTGTCGCGCTGCGAAACCTATGCGATGCTCTGGCGCCAGCAGACCGAGCATATCACATGAGCGCCCGCCCATGAGCAATGTCGCGCGCGACGCGCTCCCGTTTCAGCCGCCGCTGGTGCAAGTCCGCGAAGAGCCCTTGCCCTGGCTCCTGCGGCTCTGGCCCTTCGGATCGGCAGTGCTGCTGATCGCGCTGGTCACGCTGGCGGCCTTCGTGCCGATCGACGTCGTGGTCACCGCCGAGGGCCGGATCGTGACCGACGATCCGCCCGTGGTGATGAAACCTCTGGGCTCGGCGGTGCTCGACCGGCTTCTGGTGCGCCCGGGCGATGCGGTCGAGCCGGGCCAGCTTCTGGCGCGGCTCGATGCGCGCGATCCCGCAACCGACGCTGCCGTTCTGGCCGCCGAGCGGGTGGCGATCGAGGCCCAGATCGCCCGGATCGAGGCCGAACTCGACAACCGCCCTGTCGCGGGCGAGGGCGAGGAATTCGCCCTTCAGGCCCGGATCCAGAGCGAACGCGCCGCAACCGAGGCGGCGCAGCGCGACCAGCTGGTCACGGCGCTTGCCCAGATCGACGGCGGGATCGACGCGGCGCTGGAAAGCGTGCCGGCGCTGGCCGAGGCGGTCGCGACGGCCCGCGAGATCGAGACCATGCATGAAACCCTGCTGGCCCGGCAAAGCGGCACGCGCCTTGCGGTCAACCAGGCCCGGCTCTTGCGGCTGGATGCCGAAACCAGCAGTCGGGACAACATGGCCCAGCTTCTGTCCCTGCGCCAGGAACGCGAAACCGCCGCCGCCCGCCTTGCCGCCTTTGAAAGCGACTTGCGGCAGAGCCGTCTCGAGGAACTGGCCGGGCTCCGGCCGCGACTGGCGGTGATCGACCGCCAGCTGTCGCAGGCGACCGACCGCGCGCGGCTTTACGATCTGCGCGCGCCGCAGGCGGGCGTCGTGCTGTCGGTGGCCGAGGGAGGACCGGGCTCGTTGATGACCATCGCCGATCCGGTGGTGGTGATCGCGCCCACGGGCGGTGCGATGCATGCCGAGATCGGGCTGCTGTCCCGCGATGTGGGGCTGGTCCATCCCGGTGACCCGGTGCGAATAAAGGTGGATGCCTTTCCCTGGCGCCGCCATGGCCTGATCGCGGGGCGGCTGACCGATGTTGCGCCCAGTTCCAGCGTGCCGACCGGCGGCGGCCCGGCCCGCCATGCCGCGCGCGTGGCCTTCGACCGCGACACCGCCCTGCCGGACGGGCTGATGCCCGGCATGACGCTGACCAGCGACATCGCCACCGGTCACCGGACCCTCCTGACCTATTTCCTCGATCCGGTTCTCAACGGGTTGAGCGAAAGCCTGCGCGAACCCCGATCCTGAACCCGGAGCTCCTTCATGGACACCCTCACCCTCGACCCGGAAGATGTGACTGCCTCTCTCAAGACCGTGCTTCATGTGGGCTGTGGCATGGCCGACCCCGCCAAGCTTCCGGCCGACGCCTTCCCGGCCGATGGCTGGCGCGAGCTTCGGCTCGACATCGATCCGTCGGTGATGCCCGACATCGTCGCGAGCATCACCGACATGAGTGTGCTGGCCGAGGGCGCGGTCGATGCTGTCTGGTCGTCGCACAATCTCGAGCATCTGCGCGCTCATGAGGTGCCGCTGGCACTGTCCGAATTTTGTCGCGTGCTGCGGCCGGGCGGGTTCGCGCTGATGACGATGCCCGATCTGCAGCGCGTCGCGATCCTGGTGGCCCAGGGGTTGCTGGAAGAGCCCGCCTATGTTTCGGCCGCGGGCCCGATCTCGCCGATCGATATCCTTTACGGCTATCGTCCTTCGATTGAGGGTGGGAACGATTTCATGGCACATCGCACCGGGTTCACGATCGGCTCGCTCAGTGCCCACATGACGCGCGCGGGCTTCGTCGACGTGCAGGTCGAATCCGACGGTCGCTTTGCGCTTTGGGCCAGGGGGGTGCGGCCCGCCTGAGTCCCCGGCCCGACGCGCAAGAACGCCCCGGACGGCTTTCCGTTCCGGGGCGTTCTTGCATCTGCCGGGCGACCCTGCCGGGCGACCCTGCCGGGCGACCCTGCCGGGCGACCCTGCCGGGCGACCCTGCCGGGCGACCCTGCCGGGCGACCCTGCCGGGCGACCCTGCCGGGCGACCCTGCCGGGCGACCCTGCCGGGCGACCCTGCCGGGCGACCCTGCCGGGCGACCCTGCCGGGCGACCCTGCCGGGCGGCGCCCCGGGTCAGGCGCGTTTCACGACCGAAAGCAGGGCGGTTTCGAAGCGGCGGGCGAAATCGGCGCAATCGCCCAGGGTTTCGGTCCAGCGGGCCGCGAGGGCCGGGCCGCGCAATACCGGCCGGCGGGCCGGATCCGTCGCCATGGCGACGGCGCGGCGCACGTAATCCTCGGGATCTGTAGCGATGCAGTCGGTCAGGCCGACGGCGGTCAGAAGGCTCGTGCCCATCCGCGCCGAGAAGGTGCGCCCGGCCATGGTCAGAACCGGCAGCCCCATCCGCAGGGCATCCGAGGCGATGGTGCCGGCATTGTAGGGCGTGGTGTCGAGGAAGAGATCGCCAAGCGCGAGCCGCGCCCGGTAGCGTTCCGGATCGACCCTGGGCGCAAAGATCAGCCGGTCGGGGGCGAGGCCCGCCGCCTGCCAGCGCGCGCGCAGGGCGGCGACGCTTTCGGGCGTGTCCTCGATCAGCCAGAACAGCGCCTCGGGCGCGGCTGCAGCGATCCGGCACCAGGCGGCGAAGACGGGTTCGGTGATCTTGTAGTGATGCGAGACGCAGACGAAGACGAAGCGGTCCTCGGGCAGTCCTTCGCTGGCGCGGCTGACCGCGGGAAGGTCGGGCCGGCGGCCGTCATTGGCCTGGTAGCAGCCCTCGATCCGCAAGGGGGCAGGGGAATAGCGGGCGGTTTCTTCCTCGGGCACCGTGATCGCGTCGCACAGCAGCCAGTCGAGTTCGGGCACAGGAACCGAACCGATATAGCCCAGATAGGTGGCCTGGACCGGCGCGGGCTTCCAGCGCAGGATGCCCGGGCGACCGCCGCTGGTCAGCCCGTTCAGGTCGATCAGGATGTCGATCTCGTCGGCCCGGATGCGTCGCGCGGCCTCTTCGTCGGTCATGGTCCCGACCGGCACATGGCGGTCGAGTGCTGCAAGGATGCGGGCGCGTACATCGCTGCCGTCTTCGGGCGAGACGCAGTAGCCCGTGACCTCGAACCGGCTGCGGTCGTGGCGTTCCAGCAGTTCGGCGATCAGGTAACTCATGGCGTGGCGGCAGAAGTCCGAGGACAGATAGCCCAGCCGGATCCGGCCGTGCCGGTAGCCTTCGGGGGGCGCGAGGCGTTTGCCCGGATCGGGGACGTTGCGCGCGATCCAGTCGGCGGCGACGCGGCGCTGCATTTCGGGGTCGTCATGCAGCGCGAGCGTTGCAAGCGGGCCGCACCAGAGTTCGGCCTCGGCGGTGCTGAGCCCCGGAACCGCAAGCTCGGCGGGCGGCCAGGCTGCCATCTTCTGGCGGGTATGCACGAGATGCTGGATCACGTCGGGCTGGTGCGGTTCGATCAGCAGCGAGGCGCGCAGCTCTTCGGCCGAGGCGCCGAGGCTCTTGTCGAGTTCCAGCATCCGCCCCAGTTGCTTGTGCAGCGCCACCCGGCCCTCGGCCGGCGGCAGCGCCTGGCGCAGGAAGGCGATGGCCGCGGCGCGGTCGCCGAGGGCTTCGGCAGCCTGGCCCGCGGCAAGCGCGGCCTGCCAGAGGTCCGGTTTCATCCGGAGCGCCTGCACGGCCGCGTCATAGGTGCCGGCGAGATCGCCCGCCACGTTCAGCAACACCGACAGGTTGAACCAGGCGGCCCAGGCATCGGGACGCGCGCCATTCCGGTCGAGCCAGATGCGGTAGATCGCGGCCGCCGACTGCGGGGCGCGGCTGGCAAGATCGACCACGGCGGCGGCGTCGGCGCAGGCAGCGGTCATTCGGGTGAGAGCGTCGAGGTCGGGAACGGGGTCAGGGTCCGTCCGGCCGGTGCGCGACAGGAACCCGGCTGGCGGCGTCGGGCCGCCGGAGGGTAGGAACACGGTCTGGGACATATCGGTCATCGGGACTCTCCTCGGTTTGAGGCAAACTCGCGCTTAGCGGTTAAGACGGGATTGCCATTTGAGCCCAAAAAACGCCGCGATGTTTATCGAGAGTGTCCGACGACGCTTCTTGCCGGTTAGCAGCTTCTTTACGGGTTGCGCGGCAGGCTGGCGCGGATCCGAAGTCAGCAGGACTTCGACTGTCAGGCAGACGCGCGCGAGAAGCCGAGGCGTCGCCCCCCGAGTCGGACCCAGAGCCCATGTCGACCCTCAGTAACCTGTCGACCGCGCAAATCGCGGCGTTGACAACCGCCACAATCGCCTCGCTGACCAGCAGCGACATCGCCAGTATCAGTTCGGCACAGATGGGGGCTATGACGACGGCTCAGGTCGGTGCCCTGACCACCATGGCCATTCGCGGCATCGGCTCGGTCCAGGCTTCGGGCCTGACCACGGCCCAGATGGCCAAGTTCTCGACCGCGCAGCTTCAGCAGCTGTCGTCGCTGGCCATTCGCGGCCTCTCGACCGACAATATCGTGGCGCTGACGACCGCGCAGGCGGCCGAACTGTCCTCGCGGCAGGTTTCCGCACTGAGCTCGACCCAGGTCGCGGCGATGGAAACCGCCGATCTGGTCAAGCTGTCGACGATTGCCGTGAAGGGCCTTGGCAAGACGCAGGTGGCGGGTCTGACCACCGGCCAGGTCGCGGCGCTGACCACCGCGCAGACCGCGGTGCTGAGCAGCCTTACCCTGTCGGGCCTGTCCTCGACCCAGGTTGCGGCCCTGACCACGGCGCAGATCGGGGCGCTGACTTCGATCGCGATCAAGGGCCTGACCTCGACCCAGACCGCCGGTCTGACCACGGCGCAGGTCGCGAAGCTGTCGACCGCGCAGATCAAGGCGCTGAGCGTGTCCGCGATAAAGGGCCTGAGCACCGCCAATATCGTGGCGCTGTCGACCGCCCAGGCGGCCGAGATCTCTTCCCAGCAGGTCGCGGCGCTGAGTTCGACCCAGGTGGCGGCGATGGAGACCGCCGATCTGGTCAAGCTCTCGACGGTTGCGGTCAAGGGCCTTGGCCAGACCCAGGTGGCCGGTCTGAGCACCGCTCAGGTTGCGGCGCTGACAACGGCGCAGGCCGCGGTGCTGAGCAGCGTGTCGCTGGGCGGGCTGTCCTCGACCCAGATGGCGGCGATGACCACGGCGCAGATCGGCGCGCTGACCTCGATCTCGATCAAGGGCCTGACCTCGACCCAGACCGCCGGTCTGACCACGGCACAGCTGGCGAAACTCTCGACCGCACAGATCAGGGCGTTGGGCAGTTCGGCGATGGCGGGGCTGAGCACGGCCAATATCGTGGCGATCTCGACCGCGCAGGCGGCGGAACTGTCCTCGGTGCAGCTGAAGGCGTTGAGCTCGACCCAGATGGCGGCGATGGAAACTGCCGATCTCGTCAAGCTGTCGACAGCCGCGTTCCGCGGACTTGCCTCTGACCAGATCGACGGGCTTTCGACCGCTCAGGTTGCCGCAATCACCACGGCCCAGGCCGCGGTGATGAGCAGCACCATGCTGGGCAGCATGTCCTCGACGCAGTTGGCTGCAGTGACCACCGCCCAGATCGGGGCGATGAGTTCGATCGCCATCAAGGGGCTGACCTCGACCCAGACCGAGGGCCTGACCACGGCGCAGCTTGCGAAGCTCTCGACTGCACAGATCAAGGCGCTGAGCGGCTCGGCGATGTCGGGGCTGAGCACGGCCAATATCGTGGCGATCTCGACGGCGCAGGCGGCGGAACTGTCTTCGGCGCAGATCCGCTCGCTGAGCTCGACCCAGATGGCGGCGATGGAAACAGCCGATCTGGTCAAGCTGACCACCCTGGCCGTGAAGGCGCTGGGCGAGGATCAGGTCGAAGGCCTGACTACGGCGCAGGTCGCCGCGTTGACCACCGCGCAGGCCGCAGTTCTCAGCGATACGGCCCTGGGCGGGCTCTCTTCGACCCAGATGGCGGCGATGACCACGGCGCAGATCGGGGCGCTGACCTCGCGGTCGATCAAGGGGCTTGGCGCGACCCAGACCGCGGGCCTGACCACGGCACAGCTGGCGAAGCTCTCGACCGACCAGATCAAGGGGCTTGGCGCCTCGGCCATGTCGGGGTTGAGCACCGCGAATATCGTGGCGATCTCGACAGCGCAGGCGGCGGAACTCTCCTCGGTTCAATTGAGGGCGCTGAGTTCGACCCAGATGGCGGCGATGGAAACCGCCGATCTCGTCAAGCTGTCGACGGCTGCGATCCGCGGGCTTGCCGCCGACCAGATCGACGGCCTGTCCACCGCGCAGGTCGCGGCGATCACCACGGCGCAGACCGCGGTTCTCAGCAGCACCATGCTGGGGGAACTGTCCTCGACCCAGATGGCAGCGATGACCACCGCGCAGATCGGCGCGCTGAGCACACTGGCGCTCAAGGGCCTTGGCGCGACCCAGACCGAGGGTCTGACGACCGCGCAGATGGCCAAGCTCTCGACTGACCAGATCAAGGTTCTGGGCTCTTCGGCGATCTCCGGGCTGAGTACCGCCAATATCGTGGCGATCTCGACCGCTCAGGCTGCGGAGCTGTCCTCGACCCAGGTCTCGGCGCTGAGTTCGACCCAGGTCGCGGCGATGGAAACCGCCGATCTGGTCAAGCTCGACACCTCCGCGATGCGGGGCCTCGGGGTCGATCAGGTGGCGGGGTTGACCACGGCGCAGGTCGCGGCACTGACCACGGCGCAGGCGGCGGTGCTGACCGACATCACGCTGTCGGGTCTGTCCTCGACCCAGATGGGGGCGATGACCACTGCGCAGATCGGTGCCCTGACCTCGCGGTCGCTGCGCGGCCTGACTTCGACCCAGACCGAGGGCCTGACCACGGCGCAGATGGCGAAGCTTTCGACCGACCAGATCAAGGCGCTGGGCAGCTCGGCCATGTCGGGGCTCGGCACGGCCAGCATCGTCGCCCTGACCACGGCGCAGGCGGCAGAGCTGTCCTCGGTGCAGATCGCGGCGTTGGGCTCGGCCCAGATGGCGGCGATGGAAACCGCCGACCTGGTCAAGCTCGACACTTCGGCGATCCGCGGGTTCGGGGCCGACCAGGTGTCGGGGCTGACCACGGCGCAGGTCGCGGCGATCACCACGGCGCAGACCGCGGTCCTCAGCAGCTCGATGCTGGGCGCGCTGTCCTCGACCCAGATGGCGGCAATGACCACGGCGCAGATCGGCGCGCTGGGAACGCTGGCGCTCAAGGGCCTTGGCGCGACCCAGACCGAGGGTCTGACCACGGCACAGCTGGCCAAGCTCTCGACCGATCAGATCAAGGTTCTGGGCAACTCGGCGATCTCGGGACTGAGCACGGCGAATGTCGTGGCGATCTCGACCGCGCAGGCGGCCGAACTGTCCTCGACCCAGGTCGCGGCCTTCAGCTCGACCCAGATCGCGGCGATGGAAACCGCCGATCTGGTCAAGCTCGACACCTCGGCGATCAAGGGGCTCAGCTCGACCGGCATCGCGGGGCTGACCTCGGCCCAGGCGGCGGCGCTGACCACAGGGCAGATCACCGCGCTCTCGACGCTGCAGATCGGGAATATCTCGACCTCCAGCATCGTCGGCATGGGGACCGCGGCGATCCAGGCCTTCACGACCAACCAGATGGGCGGGTTCAACTCGCAGCAGATCGCGGCGCTGACCACGGCCCAGGTCGCGGCGCTGCAGACCCAGGACATCGCGGCGCTGTCCGATACCCAGACCGAGGCCTTCACCTCGACCCAGCTGGCGGCCATGTCGACAGCGCAGCTGAACGCGCTGTTCCTCTGATCCGGACCCGGGGCCGGCCGCCGCGCCGGCCCCGAAACACCTTTCGATGGCCGGTGCCCCAGAGGGCATCGGCCTTTTCCTTTGCCGCGCAGCGGTATCGGCGGACCGGCGGGTGGCGTTGACCGAAGCGCGCGCCCGGCCGGACGGTGCGGCAAGATGCAGGCCTGCGTTCCGCGGCCTCGGGGCCTATCGGGAGGCGCGAAAGCGCCGATGCGCGGGCCCGCGACCCGGGGCGAAACCGTCTTCGCCCGTGGCGTCCCGACCTGCGGGTGCCAACATTCTGGGTGCAGTCCGGTGGAATTTGCTCAAATGTCAGGATAATTCCGAATCGAAGGCGGCATCGGTCCGCCTGAGTTTCGGGAGGAGGCAAGAATGACGGATAGCCCAACGGCATCCCAATCCGGCGTCAGATCGCGGATCGAGGGCTTGCGCGACAGCGAGCCCGCCGACCGGCGCGCGGCCGTGGCCGCGGCGGCCGGTCTCGACGGCGCGGCGATGGAGGCACTGTCGGATGCGACCGCCCTGCCGCTTTCGGTCGCCAATGGCATGATCGAGAACGTCATCGGTACCTTCGAGCTGCCGCTGGGCGTCGCCACCAATTTCGTTGTGAACGGGCGCGAGTATCTGGTGCCGATGGCGGTCGAGGAACCCTCGGTCGTGGCGGCGGCCTCCTACATGGCCAAGCTCGCGCGGGCGGGCGGCGGTTTCACCGTCAGCTCGACCGCGCCGATCATGCGCGCCCAGATCCAGATCGTGGGGCTTGGCGATCCGTTCGGGGCGCGCGCGGCGCTGCTGGCGCATCGGGACGAGCTGATCGCGCTGGCCAATACCCGCGACAGCGTGCTAGTGGGCCTGGGCGGCGGCTGCAAGGATATCGAGATCGAGGTTTTCGCCAGCTCGCCCATCGGGCCGATGGTGGTGATGCATCTGCTGGTCGATGTGCGCGACTCGATGGGGGCCAATGCGGTCAATTCCATGGCCGAGTTGCTGGCTCCCCGGGTCGAGGCGATCTCGGGCGGGCAGGTGCGGCTGCGCATCCTGTCGAACCTCGCCGACCGGCGGGTGGTGACCGCCAGCGTCCGGGTGCCGGCCGAGGCTCTGACCACCAGGGCCCATGACGGGACCGAGGTCGCGCGGCGGATCGTCGAGGCCTGCGCGCTGGCGCTGATCGACCCCTACCGCGCCGCGACCCATAACAAGGGCATCATGAACGGCATCGACCCGGTGGTCGTCGCGACCGGCAACGACTGGCGCGCGATCGAGGCGGGGGCGCATGCCTATGCCGCGCGCTCGGGGCGTTATACCTCGCTGACCACCTGGGAAATCGCGGCCGACGGCGCGCTGGTGGGCACGCTGGAAATGCCGATGGCGCTGGGCATCGTGGGGGGCGCCACGCGCACCCATCCGGCGGCTCAGGCTGCACTCAGGCTGATGCGGATCGGCTCGGCGCAGGAACTGGCCGAGGTGACGGCGGCGGTCGGGCTTGCACAGAACATGGCCGCGCTGCGGGCGCTGGCGACCGAGGGCATCCAGCGCGGGCACATGACGCTTCATGCGCGCAACATCGCCATCACCGCCGGGGCGACGGGCGGCGATGTCGACCGGGTGGCCAAGGCCATCGTCGCGGCGGGCGACGTCAGCGTCGCCCATGCCAAGAAGGTTCTTGAAGGTGCCTGACTCAGTTAAAAATCCGGGAGAGTTACCCATGACCCAGACGACCCGACGCAAGATCCTGCATCTCGGCGGGGCGGCGGCGCTTGCCGCGCCCGCGATCCTGTCGACCGGCGCAGCCCGCGCGCAAGGCGTCACGAAATGGCGGATGCAGGCGCTGTGGGGCGGCGGCACCACGCCGATGCGCTACGAGGAAGACTTCTGCGCCCGCGTGGCCGAACTGACCGGCGGCGCCTTCGAGATCACACCGTTTTCGGGCGGGCAGATCGTGCCCTCGGCCCAGGCCTTCGACGCGGTCCGGGGCGGCGCCTTCGAGATGATGAAGACCTTCGACGGCTATACCGCCGGCAAGATCCCGGCGCATGGGTTTTCGTCGACCGTGCCCTTCGGCTTTCCCGAGGCCGACCAGTACGAGGCCTGGTTCTACGAACGCGACGGGCTGGCGCTGGCACGCGAAAGCTATGCCCCCGCCGGACTGACCTATATCGCCCCCACTGTCTATGGCGAGGAGCCGATCCATTCGCGCGTCGAAATCCGCAAGATCGCGGACATGGACGGGCTCAAGGGCCGCTTCGTGGGCCTTGCCTCGGCGGTGATGGCGCGTTTTGGCGTCTCGGTCTCGCCGCTGCCGACTTCCGAGGTCTATTCGGCGCTCGACAAGGGGCTGATCGACATCGCCGATCGCGGCGACATCAAGGCCAATTACGAAGAGGGCCTGCACGAGGTCGCGCCCTTCCTGATCCTGCCCGGGGTGCACCAGCCGACGACCGCCACCTCTTATGTCGCCAATACCCGCGCCTATGAGGCGCTCGACGACCAGAAGAAGGCGGCGCTGGCCGTGGCTGCGCGCGAAATCTCGGGCAGGCTGCGCCAGAACATCATCGTCTCGAACGGCGAATACCTCGCCAAGTTCGAGGAGGCGGGGGTCGAGATCCTGACCCTCGACCCCGAGGACGTTGCCGAGGCGCGCGGCCGGGCGGTCGAGTTCTGGGCCGAGGCCGCCACCGACGACCTGTCCCGTCGCATGATGGACTCGCAGGTCGCGCTGATGAAGGACCTGCGCCTTCTCTAGGCCTGACCCGGTGCTGGCCCCTTGGGGCCGGTGCCCTACGCGGAGCATCCGATGACGACACTGGCCCGGCTTATCACCGCCCTCAACCGCGGGCTTTTCGGCATTGCGAAATGGCTGGTCTACGCCATCGTGCTGCTGATGCTGTGGGAGGTGGTGTCGCGCTATTTCCTGGCCCATCCCACCTCCTGGGCACCGGAACTGGCGACGCTGATCTTCGGGCCGTTCTTCCTTCTGGGCGGGCCGTACCTCCTGCATTTGGGGGGCCATGTCGCGGTCGATCTGCTGTCGGCCCGGGCGACCGGCGGACTGGCGGTCCTGCTGCATCTGGTGGGGCTTGCCCTGGCCGCGGCCTTCGGGCTGATCCTGCTGTGGTTCAGCCTGCCGCTGGTCGCGCAGTCGATCAGCTATGGCGAGACCAGCTATTCCGCCTGGAACCCGGTCGTGTGGCCCGCCAAGGCCTTCCTGCCGCTTTGCGCGGGGCTGCTGGTCCTTCAGGCGGCGGCCGATGCCGTCTTCGCGGTCAAGGGGGCGGATGCGACGTGATCGAAAGCTCTCTGGTCCTTGTCTTCATGTTCACCGCGCTCGTGGCCTTCATGCTGAGCGGCGCGGGGCTTGCCTTCGTGCTGGGCGCCATCGCCTTCATCTCGACCATTCTTCTGTGGGGGCCGTCGGCGCTGATCGTCGCGGTGCTGAACACCTTCGAGACGATGACCTCGGAATCGCTGATGGCGATCCCGCTTTACGTGCTGATGGCCGCGATCCTGGAAAAGTCCGGGATCATCGAGGCGCTTTACGAGGCGATGGAAACCTGGTTTTCGCGGCTCAATGGCGGACTTGCGGTCGGCACCATCGCGATCTGCACGATCCTCGCCGCCATGACCGGCGTCGTCGGCGCGGCGGTGGCGGCGATGGGGATCCTGGCGCTGCCGTCGATGCTGGCGCGGGGCTATAACCCGCCGCTGGCGCTGGGCGCGATCTGCGCGGGGGGCACGCTGGGCATCCTGATCCCGCCCTCGGTGGTGACGATCGTCTATGCAATCACCGCCCAGATGTCGATCGGCCAGATGTTCGCCGCGGGCATCGTGCCGGGGCTGATCCTGGCGGCCAGCTATTCGGCCTATGTCCTGATCCGGACCGCGATCAATCCCGCGCTGGCGCCGAAGCCGCCTGAGGCGGCGACCCTGCCGCTGGGGGTGAAGCTTGCCAAACTGAAAAGCCTGATCCTGCCCGCCTTCGTGGTGCTGGGCGTTCTGGGCTCGATCTATGCCGGGCTGGCGACGCCGACCGAGGCGGCGGCGGTGGGCGTTCTGGGCGCCGCGCTGTCGGCGCTGGTCACGCGTAAACTCAGCCTGCCGATGCTGTCCGAGGCCGCCGGGGATACGCTTCGGGTGACGGCGATGATCCTCTGGATCACCATCGGCGCCCGGGCCTTCGTGTCGGTCTTTGCCGCGACCGGCGGGGCGGATTCGCTTCTGGGCTTCGTCGAGGGGCTCGAGACCTCGCGCTGGGTCGTGCTGGGCGCGATGGTGCTGGTGCTGGTCTTCCTCGGGCTTTTTCTCGACGAGATCGGGATCATCCTGCTGTGCGTTCCGGTCTTTCTGCCCATCGTCAAGGCGCTGGGCTTCGATCCGCTCTGGTTCGGGGTGCTCTTCATGATCACCGCGCAGATGGCCTATATCACGCCGCCTTTCGGCTATACGCTGTTCTACCTCAAGGGGGTGCTTCCGCCCGGGCTGGGCATCGGGCAGGTTTATCGCGGAATCGTGCCCTTCTTCCTGATCCAGCTGGCCGTGCTGCTCTTGTTCGTGGTGTTTCCGGGGATCGTCACCTGGCTGCCCGAAACCCTGCTGCCCAGCCTCAAGTGACGAAGGTCGCGAAAACCCCGGGTGCACACCCCGGCAGGGGTGCGACGCGACGTCCCCCGGGGACGGTTTGGGCTTGGCGCGGCCGGCCGGTCGGCGGTATGGGACGGCGACGCCGAGACGACATCCTCAGCCTTTCCGGATCTGGCGGGATCGATACCGGCGTCGCGGAGTTTCGCGTGGCGCATCAGTTCCTTTTGCAACCCGGCCGTCGCCTGGCCCCCTCGGAGCAGCCCGCCGGGATGTGCGACCGCCCGGCAGGGGGCGCCCGATGACCGTCGCGACCGCCCCTCACGGCACTGCCGATGCCCTGCCCGAGGACGCCTCGCGCGCCCATGCGCCGGGCAAGATCATCCTTTCGGGCGAACATGCGGTGGTTTATGGCGCGCCCGCGCTGGCCGTTGCGGTGGCGATCTATACCGAGGTCTGGTTTCGCCCGATCCATCCCAGCGACGGGCTGAAGACTGTCTTCGCTCAGGTTTCGCAGGGCGCGTTCTATCCGCTTTCGGCGCTGAATCATTTCAAGCAGTCGCTCGACCACCGGTTCGAGTCCTTCCTCCGCGGCGAACTGAAGGTCCAGCAGATCCTGCAGCGGCCCGACGACCTGATCGTCTATACCCTGATGTCGCTGGCGCAGCGGCTGCCGATGCCGGGCAAGAGCCCGGGCCATTGCCTGCCGGTGCCGGGCCAGCTGGGCGGCACCAGCGCGCTGCCGGTCGGGGCGGGGATGGGCTCGTCGGCCTCGATCATCGCGGCGACGATGGTGCTGTACGAGACCTTGCTCGACCGGCTGCACAGCACCGAGGAACGCTTTGAATGGGTGCGCTTCTGCGAGCGGCTGCAGCATGGCAAGGGCGGCGCCATCGACGCGGCGGCGGTGACCCATGGCGGTGCGATCCGGGTGCAGGGCGACAGCCGCTTCGCCCCGGCCATTCCGCCCGGCCACGGGCTCTGGCATGGCGAGGGTTGGTACTGGGTGCTGCATGGCAAGCCCGCCAGCTCGACCGGCGAATGCGTGGCGGCCGTGCGCGAGGCCCATGGCACCGATCAGGCGTTGTGGCATGGGTTCGAGGCCTGCACCGATGCCTTCCAGACCGCGCTTGAAACCGACAGCTCGCCGGTCGCAAGCCTGCGCGAGAACCACCGCCTTCTGACCCATATCGGCGTGGTGCCCGAAGCCGCGGCCCGTTTCGTCGACGAGGTCGAACAGGCCGGGGGCGCGGCCAAGATCTGCGGCGCCGGATCGATCCGGGGCGAAAGCGGCGGCGTGATCCTCGTGCATCTGCCCGACGCGCCCAGGATGGACCGCCTCATGGCCGCCCATCCCGACCTGCGCTGGGCGCCGCTTCATGTCGCGCCGACCGGGGCCGCGTTCGGACCGCCGCAATGAAGGTCTCCGCCCCTGGTTCGATCATGATCACCGGCGAACATGCGGTGGTCTACGGCCATGCCGCCATCGTCGCGGCGGTCGAACAGCGCATCACCATCGAGGTGACGCCGCTGGCCGAGCGGCAACTCGAGATCCTGTCCGACATCGCGCCGCCCGCCACGGTGCCGCTCGATCCCATCGTTGTCGAGGGGCCTTATCGCTTCGTGCTGGCCGCGGCGGCGCGCTTTGCCGGGCGTCTGCCCGGAGGGGCACGGCTGCAGATCGCGTCCGAGATCGACCCGACGCTGGGGCTCGGGTCTTCGGCGGCGGTGACGGTGGCGGCGCTTGGCGCCTTCGCCCACCTCAGTGGGGCACCGACCGAAGGGCTTCATACCGACGCGCTGGCCGTCGTCCGGCGGATCCAGGGGCGGGGCAGCGGGGCCGATCTGGCCGCCAGCCTCAAGGGCGGGATGAATGCCTACCGTCTTGGCGCCGACATGCTGACCGGCGCGCCGCCCGAGACCACCCGCGCGCGGATCGACCGGCTGCCGATGCCGCCCGCGCTCAGCCTGCGCTATGCGGGCTACAAGACGCCTACCGGCGAGGTGCTGGCCCGGATCGCCGCCGCGATGGAAGGTCGCGAGGCCGAGTTCGCGGCGCTTTACGACCGGATGGGCGATTGCGCCGCGACCGCCATCGCCGCCGCCGGGCGCGGTGATTGGGCGGGCCTTGGCGCGGCGCTGTCGGTCTATCAGGGTCTGATGGCCGAACTGGGGGTCTGCGACGACATGCTGGGCCGGATCATCGCCGAGGCAAAGACCACGCCGGGCCTTCTGGGCGCCAAGATCTCGGGCTCGGGGCTGGGCGATTGCGTGCTTGCGCTGGGCGCGCGGCCCGAGGGCTTCACGCCGGTCGCGGTGGCAGAAGAGGGACTTAAAATAGATGACTGACCGCGCCCGCGCGATCTTCGACGCCGTTCTTCCGGCGCGGCTTTCCGGACCCGTGTCCTTCTCGGCGGCTGCCCCCAGCAACATCGCCCTGTCGAAATACTGGGGCAAGCGCGATGCCGGGCTGAACCTGCCGCTGAACAGCTCGCTGTCGATCTCGCTGGCGGAATGGGGCACGACGACCCGGGTCGAGCCCGCCGGGGACGGCACTGACGCGGTCTGGCTGAACGGCGAGCGGCTGGCCCCCGAAACCGGCTTTACCCGCAAGGTCGTGGCCTTCGCCGACCGGTTCCGGCGCGACCAGAGGCTGCCACTGCATGTCGTGACCGAAAACACCATCCCGACTGCGGCGGGGCTGGCCTCGTCGGCCTCGGGCTTTGCCGCGCTGACCCGGGCGCTTGCGGGCAGTTTCGGGCTCGATCTGGCGGACGATACGCTCAGCATGCTGGCGCGGTTCGGTTCGGGCTCGGCCACACGCTCGCTCTGGCACGGCTTCGCGCGGTGGGAGCGCGGCACGCGCGAGGACGGGACCGACAGTTTCGCCCGCCCGCTGCCCGAGGTCTGGCCCGAGTTCCGCATTGCCATCGTCCGGGTCGATACCGGCCCCAAAAGCCAGTCCTCGCGCGATGGCATGGGCCATACGGTTGCGACGAGCCCGCTGTTCGCAGGCTGGCCCGCGCAGGCCGAGGCCGATTGCGCCGCCATCGAAGCCGCCATCAAGGCCCGCGATTTCATCCGTCTGGGCGAGTTGACCGAGGCCAATGCGCTGGGCATGCACGCCACCATGATCGCGGCGCGTCCGGCGCTGGCCTATCTCAAGCCGGAAAGCTGGCAGGTCCTGGACCGACTCTGGGCGGCCCGCCGCGACGGGCTTGAGGCCTATGCGACGATGGATGCGGGCGCGAACGTCAAGCTGATCTTCCTGGAAGACAGCACGCCCCGCATCGCGGAGCTTTTCCCCGATGCCGCCATCGTCGAGCCTTTCGGGGCTGCGGCAAAGCTCCCGGGGCAGCCCCGGCCCTGAGGCCGGAGCGCCCGGAGAGACGACGGGTTCGGGTCAGCCCAGCACGCGGCGCGCGATGACCTGCGCCTGGATCTCGGCGGCACCCTCGAAGATGTTCAGGATGCGCGCGTCGCACAGGATGCGGCTGATCGTGTATTCCAGCGCGAAGCCGTTGCCGCCATGGATCTGCAACCCGTTATCGGCGGCCGCCCAGGCAACGCGGGCGCCCAGCAGCTTGGCCATCCCGGCCTCGAGGTCGCAGCGCCGGTCATGGTCCTTTTCCCAGGCCGCGAAATAGGTCAGCTGGCGCGCCACCATGATCTCGACCGCCATCATCGCCAGCTTGTCGGCGACGCGCGGGAAGGCGATCAGCGGCTTGCCGAACTGTTTGCGGTCCTCGGCATAGCGCATCGAGACATCGAGCGCGGACTGCGCCACGCCGATGGCGCGCGCCGCGGTCTGGATGCGGGCCGATTCGAAGGTCTGCATCAGCTGCTTGAAGCCCTGGCCCTCGACCCCGCCCAGAAGGTTTTCCGCCGGAACCGCGAACTTGTCGAAGCCAAGTTCGTATTCCTTCATGCCGCGATAGCCCAGAACCTCGATCTCGCCGCCGGTCATGCCGGGGGTGGGGAAGGGGGTGTCCTCGGTCCCGGGTGTCTTTTCGGCCAGGAACATCGAGAGGCCCTTGTAGTCAGTCGTCTCGGGGTCGGTCCGCGCCAGCAGAGTCATCACATGCGCGCGCGCGGCATGGGTGATCCAGGTCTTGTTGCCGGTCACCTCGTAGCTGTCGCCCGCCTTGACCGCGCGGGTCCGGAGCGCGCCCAGGTCGGACCCGGTATTGGGTTCGGTGAAGACCGCCGTGGGCAGGATCTCGCCCGAGGCGATCCTGGGCAGCCAATGCGCCTTCTGGTCGTCGGTGCCGCCGCAAAGGATCAGTTCGGCCGCGATCTCGGAGCGGGTGCCAAGCGAGCCCACGCCGATATAGCCGCGCGAAAGTTCCTCGGAGACGACGCACATCGAGGCCTTGGACAGTCCGAAGCCGCCGAATTCCTCGGGGATGGTCAGCCCGAAGACGCCCAGCTCGGCCATCTCCTCGATGATTTCCATCGGGATCAGCGTGTCGTTCAGGTGCCAGTCATGGGCATTGGGCTCGACCCGGTCGAGGGCAAAGCGACGGAACTGTTCGCGGATCATTTCAAGCTCGTCGTCGAGCCCGGTCGCGCCCAGCGTGACATTGGCGACCTGCTCGCGCATCAGCGCGACCAGCCGGGCGCGGGCGGCGGGGGTGTTGCCGCCCCGGATCAGCGCGGTCACCGCATCGGAATAGAAGGCGTGATGGGCCTCGGACGAAACGCCCAGCTCGGGCAGGCGGACGATCTCGCCCTGGCTCATCGGGATGCCGCCCGCGATCTGAGCCAGATATTCGCCGAAGGCGATCTGCAGGATCAGCTGTTCGATCTCGCCGAACTTGCCCTGTTCGGTCAGCCGTCCGGCCCAGGCCTGCATCTGGCGCAGCGCCTGGGCATAGGTCGCGAGCCAGGCCAGCCCGTGGGCGGCGTGCTGTTCGGCCTCGACCAGGCGGCCCGAGACGCGGCCCTCCTCGGTCACGCGGGCAGCAAGCGCGGTGCGCGCAGCCTCGGTCACCGCCTCGACCGGGCCAAGTGCGGCCTCGGTCAGCGTCAGAAGATCGGCGAGAAGCGCCTGTTCGGCGGGCCTGTCCTGACCGTCATGGGGCATGAATCGTCTCCTTCCTTCGGGCTTGCCGTGACATAGGGCTTTCGCAGATGCAGCGCAACAAAAATTCAATTGAGTTGCATGTTTTGAAGGATAATGACCCGTCCATTTTGCGGCTGCGGCATGCGCCGGTCCGGGCTATAGCCGGAGCGGGGAGGCGCGCATGATCCTGGGTATCGACACGGACCTTTTCGCCGCCGCGCTGGCGGTGGCGCTTCTGGCGGGCTTCGTCAAGGGTGCGGTGGGCTTTGCCATGCCGATGATCATGATCTCGGGCCTGTCGAGCTTCCTGCCCGCCGATCTGGCGCTGGCCGGGCTGGTGCTGGCGACGCTTTTGACCAACATCGCGCAAGCCTTCCGGCAGGGGACTGCGGCGGCCTGGGGGTCGGTCCGGCGCTACCGGCTGCTGATCGGCTGCGTGGTGCTGGCGATCTGCCTCAGCGCGCCGCTGGTCGCGGTCCTGCCCGACCGGGTCATGTATCTGCTGATCGGGCTGCCCATCGCGGCCTTCACGGTGTCGCAGCTGGCCGGGCGGCAACTGATCCTGCCCGCCCGCCACCGCTCCCGGGCCGAGATCGCGATGGGGCTGACCGGCGGGTTCTTCGGCGGCATCTCGGGGGTCTGGGGGCCGCCGGTCATCGCCTATCTGCTGTCCTTCAACACCGAAAAGACCGAGATGGTCCGGGTGCAGGGCGTCGTCTTCCTGATCGGGGCGGTGATGCTGCTGCTGGCGCATCTGGGTTCGGGCGTGCTGAACGCGCAAAGCCTGCCCTTCTCGGCGGTGCTGGTGCTGCCCGCGGCGCTGGGCATGTGGGCGGGGGTCAGGCTGCAGGACCGGCTTGACCCCGTCCGGTTCCGCCGCGCCACCCTGGCCGTGCTGGCGGTGGCGGGGCTGAACCTGATCCGGAAGGGGCTGATGGGCTGAGGCGGCCGGTTAGCGCGCGTTGATACGTTCGATATAGGCGCGCAGCTCCTCGGCCTCCTGGCGGGCATGTTGCAGCCCGTCCATCGCGGCGTTCAGCTCGGCCTCGGTCTGGTTGAGCTGGTTGGTCAGTTCGGCCTCGCGCTGGTTCAGATAGCCCACCGCCTGATCGCGGGCCTCCTCGGCCTCGTGCAGCGCATGGGCCATGCGGTCCAGCTCGCCCATGTCGGCGGTCGTGGTGCGCCCCAGCCGCTGCACCAGCCAGCAGGCGACCCAGCCAAGTGCGAAGGCCACGAACAGCATGACGCTGGTGACCAGAATGAATTCAGTCCTGTCCATCGATCTGGTCCTCTTCACCGGCATCGGCCGGGTCCTCTGCGTCCTGGGCGGTGTCGTCGGCCTCGGTCTCGGGCCCGGTTTCGGCTCCGATGTCGTCCTGGGGTTTTGCCCCGGTTTCGTCCTCTCCCTCGGCTTCACCTTCGGCCTCGGACGTCGTGTCGTCGCCGGTATCGGCAGCTTCCGCTTCGGTGTCTTCGGCTTCGCTCCCGTCGGGACCGGCGTCTTCGATCAGGTGGAACTCGATCCGCCGGTTGGCCTCGCGGCCCTCCTCGGTGTCGTTTTCCGCGACCGGGTCCTGCTCGCCATAGCCCTTGGCGGTCAGGTTGCCGACCAGAATGCGGCGGGCCATCAGTGCGTCGACCACCGCATTGGCGCGGGCCTGGCTGAGTCGCAGGTTCATTTCGTCCCGGCCCTGGCTGTCGGTATAGCCCGCGATCTCCATCTTCGCGCGGGGGCAGCCGCGCAGGATGTCGGCGATCTGGTCGACCACGCGCAGCGAGGCGCCGTCGATGGTGGCCGAGCCGGGGTCGAAGGTGATCTTGGTTTCCGCCAGCACCGCGCCGATCTCTTCGACGCAGACGGCCGGATCGGCAAGCGCCGCGCCGGGCGTCTCGGGAGGCTTGCGATAGGTGATCTGCAGCCCGAAGTTCTGCGCATCGCCCAACCTGTCCGACAGGATCTGCGCGACCCGGGCGCGGGCGGTTTCGTCCTCGGTCAGCCCGTTGATCTGCACGAAATCGGGCTGCACCACGGCCGAGCCGTTCCGGAGCTGCGACAGCGCCTCAAGCCCGGCCAGAACCCGCATCGGCCAGCCCTCGGGCAGCGCGGGGTCGAGCCGCAGCGCCGAATGCACATGCTCGCCGCCAAAGCGCGACCGGGCATAGGTTTCGGTCGCGTCGCGGACCATCGCATCGGTCACCCGGCCGCGCATCTGTACCAGGCCCTCGGGGCTCAGCGTCGCCACGAACTCGGCCGGACCGGGGGCGGCGCCGTCGGTCTTGACCGGGGCGGGCAGAACGGTGTGCAGGGTGAAGGCCTCGGGCAGGTCGGCCTTGAGCGCGGCGCTGACCCGGTCGAACAGGGCGGTCTCGGTCCCGGCAGCGGCGACCAGCGTCACGTCCGTATCCGAAAAGGTCAGGCTTCCGCCGCCCAGCTCGGCCAGCGCCGCGATGCCGCTGGCCGCGGCCGTGCCCCAGTCGGCCGAGGGGGCGCCAAGCCCCAGCGTGCAGGTGGCGTCGTCGGGCGCACCCGCTTCGCGCGCGGCGGCAAGGATCAGCGCGGCCGCGCCTTCGGTATCGGCGGCGCAGGCATCGAAACGCGCGCCCGACTCGTCCATCAGGAAGCGCAGGGTGAAGGGGGCGATGGTCGGCCGCGGCGCCGAAATGTCCAGCGCCAGATCGAGCCCCCTGGGCGCGGCGGCGCGCAGTTCGCGTTCCAGCCGCGCCTTGTCCTTGGCGCTGTCCGAAATCGCGGTGACGGCGACCCGGTTCGCGGTGATCGAGATCTTCGAGCGTTTCAGCCGGTCGAGCGCGACCAGACCGAAGTCGAGCGCGGCGTCCCAGCCTCGGGGCGCGGCATCCTCGGCGCTGTCCATCATGTCGGTAACCGGCAGGCGCCCGGCGATCCGGGCCAGTTCGGCGGCCAGGGCGTCGGTGCGCGAGCGCCGCGGGATCAATCCGATCACGGAAATGCCGGTGTCGTTGCGCAGAAGCTCGACAGAAAAGCGCGGCCCGTCCAGCGGCGTCGGCGCGGCGACCTCGATGTCGTCGATCAGGTTGGTGCTGTCGACCACCGTCCCGGCCGCGGCCAGCGCATGGAACCGGGCGGCCTCGTCCGGCGCGGTGCCGGACAGATGCATCAGCATGCCGTCGGCCCGCACATTGGCCCAGGGGATGCCCCGGTCGGTCAGCGCCGCCCGCACCGACTGGCGGGTGTGGGATTCGATCCAGTTGACGGCAAGCAGCGCCGCGCCGAGGCAAACGGCCGCTGCCAGCGCAAAGACGGCGGGGGCAATCAGCTTCGACAGGAGGTGCCGCATCGGCCGGTCCGGGCTTGGGGTGTCATCGAAGGCCTTTCATCGCTTGGGGGCGGGACGGTGCGGCGGTCAGGCAAGGATCGCGAGACCGAAGCACAGCACCGGGATCAGCCCGGCATCGCGGTTGCTGCGGAACAGCGACAGGCAGCGGTCGGTATTCTCGGTATCGAGGCGCCGAAGCTGCCAGGACATGTGCAGCGCAAAGCCCGCAGTGCCGATCAGCCCCATGAAGGCCGCCGTGCCTCCGGCCGGGCGCAGGAGCGCCAGCAGCACCGCCAGCACCATCAGCCCGGTTGCGGCGATCAGGAATTGTTGCAGACGGACCGGCGTGTTTTCGGCAAAGAGCCGCGCGGTCGACTTGACCCCGATCAGGGCGTCGTCCTCCTTGTCCTGATGGGCATAGATGGTGTCGTAGAAGATCGTCCAGGCGATGCCCGCCAGATACAGCAGCACCGGGGCGAGGCTCAGGCTGCCGGTATGGGCGACCCAGGCCAGCATCGCGCCCCAGTTGAAGGCCAGCCCCAGAAAGACCTGCGGCCACCAGGTAAAGCGCTTGGCGAACGGGTAGATCGCCACCAGCGCCAGCGAAGCCACGCCCATCGCGATGGCGGCCGCGTTGAAGGTGATCAGGATGCAGAAGGCGGCGAGCGACTGGATCACCATCCAGAAGACCGCCTGCGCCACCGTCACCTGCCCCGAAGGGATCGGGCGTGAGCGGGTGCGCGCGACCTCGCCGTCGATATTGCGGTCGGTGATGTCGTTCCAGGTGCAGCCCGCGCCGCGCATCAGGAAGGCGCCGATGCCGCAGCCCAGCACGATCCAGAGGTCGATCCAGCGGAACCCGGTCGAGGCCGCAGCCAGCGTCACGCCCCAGAGGCAGGGCAGGTACAGAAGCCAGGTGCCGACCGGGCGGTCGGCCCGCGACAGCCGCAGATAGGGGCGGGTCCAGACCGGGGCGAGGCGGTCGACCCAGTTGCCCTTGACGGCATCGGCGACCTGGCCCTCCACGGCTCTGTCCAAGGCGCTGTGGACCTCTGGCGTTTCGGCGGTGTCGGACATAACAATGGCCCCCATGAACGATCTTCGGTCAGCAAGAATCCGGCTCTATGTAGAGCAGCCCTTGGGGGAAGGGCAAACCGTTCCTCTGACGGGCGACCAGGCGCATTACCTGTTCGCCGTGATGCGGCTGGTTCCGGGCGACCCGGTGCTGGTTTTCGATGGTAAATCAGGGGAATGGCTGGCCGACGTGGTCGAGGCGAAGAAGCGCGCAGGGGTGCTGGTCTGCCGCGAAAACACCCGACCGCTGCAGCTTCCGCCCGATCTGTGGCTGTGCTTCGCGCCGATCAAGAAAACGCGAACGGATTTCATCGTCGAGAAGGCGGCCGAGCTGGGCGCGGCCCGGATCTGTCCCGTGCAGACCGAGTTCACCAATTCCGAACGCATCCGCCGCGACCGGCTGCAGGCTCATGCCGTCGAGGCGGCCGAGCAATGCGGCGGCACTTATGTACCCGAGGTGGCCGATCTGCAAAAGCTGTCCGATTTGCTCGATGCCTGGCCCGAGGGCCGCCATCTGATGTTCTGCGACGAGGCGCTGGTCGGCGCCGGTCAGGCGCTGGGGGAGGCGCCGAAGGGCCCCTGGGCGATCCTGATCGGGCCCGAGGGCGGGTTTTCCGAGACCGAGCGCGCCCGGCTTCGCGCGCTGCCCTTTGCCCATCCGGTCAGCCTCGGCCCCCGGGTATTGCGCGCCGATACGGCGGCGGTTGCCGCGCTGACGGTCTGGCAGCAGGCGCTGGGGGATTGGGGGTGAGCTTTCTGCGGCCCGAGGCGGTCGCGGCTCTCCGGCAGCGGCGCGAGGTCATCGCGGCGGGCTGCGTTGCCTTGGCCGGGCTCTGGATCTTCGGGCTGGGCGGGTATCTGTTCCAGGCGCTGGGCGTGCTGACGGTGGCACTGGGCGCGGGGCTTGGTTTCGTCGCGATCCGACGCAACCGGTTCCGCATCCCGGGCAATGGCCCCGGGATCGTGCAGGTCGACGAGGGCCAGATCACCTATCTGGCGCCCCGGGGCGGCGGCTTTGTCGCGCTGAGCGAGATTACCCGCATCGAGTTGGTCTTCGACGAGACCGGCGCGCGCGGCTGGCGGCTGAGCCAGACACGGTTTCCGGAGGTCACGATTCCCGCCTCGGCCAGCGGCGCCGACGCGCTGTTCGACGTGTTCATGGCGCTGCCCTGCGCCAATCCCCGCGCGATCCTCTCGGCGCTCGACCGCAGCCCTGCCGACGGCCCGGTGACGGTCTGGTCGAGGATCGTCCGTCCGGCCTTGACTTGAGCCCGCCCGCGACGCAGGTCTTGGCCGGAACACGAGCGAACAATCTGGAGGCCGCTGGCCCATGTCCATTCCCCAGTCAGGCGGCGGCCCGATCGAATCCCATGCGCAACTGGCCGAATACCTGGCTTCGGGCTGCAAGCCCAAGGCCGACTGGCGGATCGGCACCGAGCACGAGAAATTCGGCTATTGCAAGGATGCGCTGAAGCCCATCCCCTATGACGGACCGCGCTCGGTCAAGGCGGTGCTGGAAGGGCTGCGCGACCGCCATGGCTGGGCGCCGGTGATGGAAGGCGAGAACCTTATCGGGCTGCAGAAGGACGGGGCCAATGTCAGCCTCGAGCCGGGCGGCCAGCTGGAACTGTCGGGTGCGCCGCTCGAGACCATCCACCAGACCTGCGACGAGGTCACAGAGCATCTGCGCGAGGTGAAGGGCGTCGCCGACGAGATCGGCGTCGGCTTCATCGGGCTCGGCGCCGCTCCGGTCTGGAGCCATGAGGACATGCCGATGATGCCCAAGGGGCGTTACCGGCTGATGACCGATTACATGGACCGGGTCGGGACCATGGGCAAGACGATGATGTACCGGACCTGCACGGTTCAGGTAAACCTCGACTTCGGCTCCGAGGCCGACATGGTGCAGAAGCTGCGCGTGGCGCTGGCGCTGCAGCCTGTCGCGACCGCGCTTTTCGCCAATTCGCCCTTCCTCGACGGCAAGCCCAATGGCATGAAATCCTGGCGCAGCCGGGTCTGGCGCGATCTGGATGCCGCTCGCACTGGCATGCTGCCCTTCGTCTTCGAGGACGGGTTCGGCTTCGAGCGCTATGTCGACTATGCCCTCGATGTGCCGATGTATTTCGTCTATCGCGACGGCCGCTATATCGACGCGCTGGGCCAGTCCTTCCGCGATTTCATGGCCGGTCGGCTGCCCGCGCTGCCGGGCGAGGTGCCGACGCTGTCGGACTGGGCCGATCACCTGACCACGATCTTCCCCGAGGCGCGGATGAAGAAATTCATCGAAATGCGCGGCGCCGATGGCGGGCCGTGGCGCCGGCTGTGCGCGCTGCCCGCGCTTTGGGTCGGGCTGACCTACGATCAGGGCGCGCTCGATGCCGCCTGGGATCTGGTCAAGGACTGGGATGCCGAGACCCGCGAGGCCTGGCGCGTCGCCGCCGCCACCGACGGGCTCGATGCCGAGGTGAATGGCGTGAAGATGCTGGGCCTTGCCCGGCAGGTGGTCGACATCGCCCGGGGCGGGCTCAAGGCCCGCGCGCGGCCGGGGCTGGGCGGCATGGTCCAGGACGAGCGCCATTTCCTGCATGCGCTGGAAGACAGCGTCGAGACCGGCAAGACCCCGGCCGATGAGCTGCTCGACCATTATCACGGCGACTGGAACGGCGATCTGAGCCGGATTTACGCGGATTTCAGCTACTGACCCTGCGGCTTCGGCTCGCCAGTCCGTCTTCTTTCAGCGCCTGTTTGCCCGCGACGTCGGAATAGTCGATAAAAAGACTCGGAAACGACGCGCGAGGGACAGGACGTGGGGATCATCGACAGGCTCCGCACCCGGGGACGGGTGGCGGACGGGGCAGAGGCGGCGCTGGAGGCGCTGCGCGCACTGGCCAGGGACTGGGAGAGGCCCCTGACCGAAAGCGCCCAAGGGCTGGTGCTGGAGCTTTTCCGGGCGCGGGTCTCTGCGCGGCGCGAGGGCGCGGATCTGGGTCTGGAGATCGTCGCCCCCGACGCGGCCTGCCTGCGCGGCGTTCAGGACAGCCTGACGGAGCTGCTGGCCGGGCACTCCATCGCGATCCGCTGGGAGGATGTCGCCACCGGCGCGCTGGCCCCGGGGCTGTCGATCGGGCAAGCCGTCTGGTGCAGGCGCATCTCGCCCGGTTTCCTGCGGCTGCGGGTGCGGCTTGCCGATGCCGCGCGTTTCGGCACGGGCGGGCTGCATGTCCGGCTGCTGGTCCCGCCCGGCGGGCGGGCGCCGGTCTGGCCCCGGATCGGTGCCAGCGCGCGGGTCGACTGGCCGAGCGGCGCGGACGCGTTGCACCGGCCAGTCTACACGGTCTCCGACTTGGGGCCAGACCGGGTCGATATCGACATCTTCGACCATCCGGGCAGCCCCACCTGCGACTGGGCGCGGGGCGTCGTTCCGGGGGCGCCGGTCGGGGTCATGGGGCCAGGTGGCGGCTGGTTGCCCGAGGGCGATCCGCTGCTGCTATTTGGCGACGAGACCGCGCTGCCCGCCATCCTGCGGATCCTGAGGATCACCGGAGTCCCGGCCCGGGCTTGGGTCACGGCCGCGCCCGAGGATCTGGCGGCGCTGGGCGCCGACCGGCGCGTGACCCGCACCGACGATCTTCTGGAGGCGCTCGATGCGGCCGATCCGGGGCCGGGCGGCTTCGTCTGGTTTGCCGCCCGCGACGAGGTCTCGCGCGAGGCGCGGCGCCGGCTGACCGCACGCGGCCTGCCGCGCGGGCGTTTCTCCGCCGTTGCCTATTGGCGCTGAGGCGCCGGCGCTCGGGCTGACCTGCCGCTCGCGGGAAGTTCAGAACGCGTGGGGCCGGTTGCCTTGAAGGGCGGCGGGCCGGTCCATAGCTCTGCCTGGATCACGCGAAAGGGAGAGGCGCCATGAATATCGAACGGCTGCTGCAGGAGGCGCTGGGCTCGGGGCAGGGGCGGAGGCAGAACCCGGGGCAGGGCGGCTCGACGCTGCCGGGCGGCCTTGCGGGCGGTGCTGCCGCGGGCGGGCTGGTGGCGCTGCTGCTGGGCAGCAAGAAGGCCCGCAAGCTGGGCGGCAAGGCGCTGACCTATGGCGGCATGGCCGCGGTCGGCGGGCTGGCTTACAAGGCCTGGCGCGACTGGCAGCAGAACCGTCCTTCGGGCACCGAGGCCGATCCGCTGCACCTGCCGCCGCCGCCCGCCGATAGCGGCTTCGACATGGCTCAGGAGCGCGACAGCGCCGGGCAGGATTTCCGGCTGGCGGTGCTGCGCGCGATGATCCTTGCGGCGAAATCCGACGGCCATATCGACCCCGAGGAACACGGCCGCATCCGCGACCGGATCGAGGCGCTGGGCCTCGGCGCCGAGGAAAAGGCCGCCCTGTTCGACAGTTTTGCCGCGCCCGCCGATCCGGCCGAGGCCGCGCGCCCGGCGCGGACCGATGCCCAGCGGGCCGAGCTGTACCTGGCCTCGGCCCTGGCCGTCGATCCCGACACGCCCGACGAACGACGCTATCTCGACGATCTGGCGCGCCATCTGGCGTTGCCAGAGGGCCTGCGCGGGCATCTCGACCTCGAGGCCGAGGCGGCGCGCCGTCAGGTTGGGGCGTGAGCGCCGCTCTTGCACCCTGACGTTGGGGCAGGGCGCAAGATCAGAGGTTTAACTGTCCTCTCCGCGGGCTAGGCTCTGGCCAAAGTCTTCGGGGAGGAGTGGATATGCTTTCGGTTGTGGCAAGGCCGCTGGTGCGCGTGTTCGAGCGTTACCTGCCGGACCCCTATGTTTTCGTGATCATCCTGACCATCGTCGTGATGGCGGCAGCGGTGCTGTTCGAGGGCCGCTCGCCGGTCGCGGTGATCGAGATGTGGGGCGACGGCTTCTGGACGCTTTTGTCCTTCTCGATGCAGATGCTGCTGGTGCTGGTAACGGGCTACATGATGGCCTCGACGCCGGCGGTGCGCGGGCTTCTGAACCGTCTGGCCGACACCGCCCGCGGGCCGGCCCGCGCGATCTTGCTGGTCACGCTGGTCTCGCTGCTGGCCAGCTGGATCAACTGGGGCTTCGGTCTGGTGGTGGGCGCGCTGCTGGCCAAGGCCGTCGCCCGCCGGGTCGCGGTCGATTACCGGCTGCTGGTCGCCTCGGCTTATTCGGGCTTTCTGGTCTGGCATGGCGGGCTGGCGGGCTCGATCCCGTTGGCGATCGCGACGCCCGGCCATACCTTCGAGGACCAGATCGGGATCATCGGCACCTCCGAGACCATTTTCGCGGCCTTCAACCTGATCATCGTCGCGGCGCTTTTCATTACCGTGCCGCTGGTCAACTGGCTGATGCTGCCCAAACCCGGGCATGAGATGATCGTCGATCCGGCGAAGCTGGAAGAGCCCGAATTCGGCGGCGGGCCGACCCACCGGCCCTCGGACCGGATCGAGAATTCGCCGATCCTGTCTTGGATCATCGGCGGCGCGGGGCTGGCCTGGCTGGTGATCGACCTGCTGGACGGCGGCGGGCTGACGCTGAACTACATCAACTTCCTCTTTCTCTTCGTCGCGATCCTCTTGCACGGCACGCCCCGGCGGCTGCTGGATGCGCTGGCCGAAGGGGTCAAGAGCGGCGCTGGCATTGTCATCCAGTTCCCGTTCTATTCCGGGATCATGGCGATCATGGCGGGGTCGGGGCTGGCGGTCTCGATCTCGGACGGGCTGACCTCGTTCGCCAGCGCCGAAAGCCTTCCGTTCTGGAGCTTCATCAGCGCGGGCATCGTCAATTTCTTCGTGCCCTCCGGCGGCGGGCAATGGGTGGTGCAGGCGCCGGTGATGCTGCCCGCGGCCGAGGCGCTGGGCGTCGACCAGGCGCGCGTCGCGATGGCAGTGGCCTGGGGCGATGCCTGGACCAACATGGTGCAACCCTTCTGGGCCTTGCCGATCCTCGCCATCGCCGGGCTGAACGCCAAGGACATCATGGGGTTCTGCGTGGTGCAGCTGGTGGTCAGCGGGATCATCATTGCGCTGGGTCTGAGTTTTCTCTGACGCGGCCTTCGGACTGCGGAAAGGCAAGCCGGACCCGCAGGCCCGGCGCGTTGTCCTCCAGCGTCAGGCGCGCGCCATGCAGGCTCGCGATGGCCGCGACCAGCGACAGGCCGAGCCCGTGGCCCGGCGTGGTGCGGCTTCGTTCCAGCCGGTAGAGGCGGCGCAGCACCTTGTCGCGTTCCCCTTCGGGCACGCCGGGGCCGTCATCGGCGACGATCAGGCCCGGTGGATCGGCCGTGACGGCAATGTCGATCCGGCTGCCCTCGGGCGTGTGACGAAGCGCGTTCTCGACCAGATTGGCCAGCGCCTGCGCGATCAGGTTCGGCTCGCCCCGGACGGTCGGGCCGGTTTCGGGGCAGGACAGGCTCAGCCGGTGCCCGGCATCCTCGACCGAGGGCTGGTACAGCTCGACCACCTGCCGGACGGTGAGCCCCAGATCGAAGGGCTGGAACCGGGCCGAGGCCTGACCGCCCTCGATCTGGGCGATTTCCAGCATGGCGCGGAACACCGACACGGCGCGGTCGACCTCGGCACTGGCGCGGTCGGCAAGCTCGGCCGGATCACCCTCGTCGGGCAGCCGCGCGCGCAGGTCCTGGATCAGCACCGAGATCCGCTGCAGGGGCGTGCGCAAGTCATGGGCGATGTCGGCGGTCACCTGGCGCAGCGCCTCGGTCGCGGCTTCCTGGCGGGCGGCCAGCCGGTTCACTCCGGCGCCGATCCGCGACAGGTCGTCGGCCGGGAGCGGGTCGGGCGGAAGCCGGGCGCTGAGATCGCCCGCCGACAGCCGGTCGAGCGTCTCTTCGATGCCATCCACCCGGCGCGCGGTGCGCCGGGCGATCAGCACGCCGACGCCCAGTGAAATCAGCACCGTCGGGCCGAGGCTGAAGGCCAGAAGCGACAGGAAAGTGCGGCGCAGCTCGGCGATGGGGGCGAGGCTTTCGGCCACGATCAGGAGCCCGCCCGACAGCGGCCGCACTTCGTGCAGGTAGCCCGCAGCCCCCAGCGGCTGGTCGCCCGGACTCAGATGGATGTCGCCGCCGTCAAGCGTGGCGCGGGCATTGCCCACCTGCCGCCCGTCGGCCGCCAGAAAGACCGTGACCGTCTTGGCCGGATCGGCCGCCCGCGCCCGTGCCCGCACGATGGCTGACAGGGCGGCGGGCGTGGCACTCAGATCGAAGCTGGCCAGTTCCGCGTCGAGATCGGCCCGGATCGACCGGGCCAGATCGGCGCGAAGCGTCAGATAGGCCCCGCCCAGCGACAGAAGGTTCGCAAGCGCCACCACCGCGACCAGCGCCAGCGCCTGCCGGACCGGGGTCGAGCGCATAAGGTGCCTGAGCGAGGCGGCGCGGGGCCCCATCTCAGTCGCCGATCCGGTAGCCCGCGCCGCGCACGGTGGTGATCAGTTCCTTGTCGAAGGGCCTGTCGACCTTGGCGCGGAGCCGGCTGATATGGGTTTCGACCACGTTGGTCTGGGGGTCGAAATTGATGTCCCAGACCGATTCCAGCAGCATGGTGCGGGTCTGCACCCGGCCCTTGTGGCGCAGCAGATGTTCCAGAAGCGCGAATTCGCGGGGCAGCAGATCGATCTTTCGGCCCGCCCGGGTGACGGTGCGGCGGACCAGATCCATCTCCAGATCGGCCGCCTTCAGCACGGTTTCGGTCTCCTGCATCGGCGGGCGGCGCCCCAGGGCCTCGATCCGGGCGGAAAGCTCGCCGAAGGCGAAGGGCTTGACCAGATAGTCGTCGCCCCCCGCCCTCAGCCCGTCGATGCGGTCGTCGACCCCGCTCATCGAGGTCAGGAAGATCGCGGGCGTGGTGACATGGGCGGCGCGGAGCGCGCGCACCAGCGACAGCCCGTCCAGTTCGGGCAGCATCCGGTCGACCACCATCACGTCATAGGCGGTGGCCAGCGCCCGGGCCAGAGCGTCGCGGCCATTGTCCAGGCAATCGACCGAGTGGCCCTCCTCGCCCAGCCCGCGGGCGATGAACTGGGCGGTGGTGGGATCGTCCTCGACGACGAGCAGTTTCATGGCGAACGGCCTCCGACCCTCGATCCTTTACGCGACTGGCCCTCACTATGGCGCCGCGCGGGCCGCGTTCAACCGCCTCCGCGCCCGGGTTTCGGCCCCGTCACCGGCACGTGAGAGCGATTGCAGGAATGTAATCGGCGCGGGGATGTGACCGCAATCCGGGGGCGCCATCTTGGTCCTGCAACCGGCGTTCCGGCCGGCAAGATGCCCCAGTTCAGGAGACCAAGGACATGTCGAACAAAGCAAAGCGCAATGCCGTCTCGGCCGTGGCGCTCGCCGCGCTCCTCGGGGCGACGGCGGGGATCGGGCTCGACCATGCGGTGCCGGCGGCCAATGCCGCGACGGCGCCCGCAGGCGGGTATGTCGATCTGGTGGCGCGGGTCGCGCCCGCCGTCGTGACCATCGAGGTCGAGAAGGCCGCGCCGCAGGCCCAGCTGCAGACCTTCCAGTTCCCCGACGGCTTTCCGATGGAGGAATTCGCCCGCCGCTTCGGCCTGCCGATGCCCGGCTATCCGCAAGGCCCGCAGGGCGAGGCGCCGCGTCTGAAGGGCGTCGGCACCGGTTTCATCGTGTCTCAGGACGGCAAGATCGTGACCAACGCCCATGTGGTCGACGGCGCCGACAGCGTGACCGTGACCCTGTCCGATGGCCGCAGCTTCGACGGCAAGGTGCTGGGCGCCGACACGGCCTCGGACATCGCGCTGGTCTCGATCGACGGCCAGAACCTGCCCCATGTCGATTTCGGATCCTCCGATGCGCTGAAGGTCGGTCAGCCGGTTGTCGCGATGGGCAACCCGTTCGGTCTGGGCCAGACCGTCACCAGCGGCATCGTCTCGGCGCTGGGCCGCGACATCAATTCGGGACCCTTCGACAACTTCATCCAGACCGATGCCGCCATCAACAAGGGCAATTCGGGCGGGCCGCTCTTCAATGAAGAGGGCGAGGTCGTCGGCATCAACACCGCGATCCTGTCGCCCACCGGGGGGTCCGTCGGCATCGGCTTTGCCGTGCCCTCGGACATGGCCAAATCGGTCGTGGCCGACCTTGAGAAAGGCGGTCAGGTCGATCGCGGCTTCCTTGGCGTGCAGATCGGCCAGGTCAGCGAGGAGGTCGCCGCGGCGCTGGGCTTCGACAGCCCGCACGGCACCATGATCGTTGACGTGACCGCCGACAGCCCGGCCGCGAAGGCGGGGCTGAAGAAGGGCGACATCGTGCTGGCGGTGGACGGCCAGGAGGTGACCGGGCCGCGCGATCTGACGCGTTTCATCGCGACCGACGCGCCCGGCACCGATGTGTCGCTGAACGTGTTGCGCGCGGGCAAGTCGATGGATGTCTCCGTCACCCTCGGCAACCGCGCGGATCGGCCGGCCTGACGGCCGGTCGTGACAGGCGACCGGACGCTCCCACCCTTCGGCGTCCGGTCGCGGCCCACGCCCCTTCTTCTTTCGGGCAAGTCCCGTCCCGGAAGGAGGAAGGCTCCGGGCCCTGACATCGCCCGTTCCGACCCTCTTGGCCGGTGCGGCGACCCCGGACCCGATCCTTGCCCCGGGTCCGGTCGGATACTCCCGCGCCCCGGCTGGACACCGGGGTGTAGCCTGCCCCGCCCGGCCTCCCCCCGGACGGGGCTTTTTCTTGTGACACGGCGTGCCGACCTGTCCGGACCGCGCGGCCCACGCGTTCGCAAGCGTGCCCGCGCACGGGCCACTGCAGAGGCGATGAAGATCGGAATGCAGCAGATTCGGGCGACGCTTGCCGGGTGCAGTCGGCCAAGCCTCGACAGGCGGCTGGAAAAGGGCGGGCGCGGGGACGCGCGCCCGCCAGAGATGGCGCGGGACGGCCCGGCCTATTCGGCCTGCATCGAGCCGGTCTTGACGAAGCGCAGGTGCCAGGACAGCGCCTCGTCCAGAAGATGCGGCGCGTGCTTGCCGTAAGAGCCTTCCATCGCGCGCTTGTAGTAATCGCGCAGCGCCGGGCGGAAATCGGGATGGGCGCAATTCTCGATGATCAGCGCCGCGCGCTGCTTGGGCGCGAGGCCGCGCAGGTCCGCAAGCCCCTGTTCGGTCACGAGGATCTGCACGTCCTGGGCAATGTGATCGACATGGGCGACCTTCGGCACGATGGCCGAGATCTTGCCGTTCTTCGCGGTCGAAGGGGTCATGAAGACCGAGACATAGGCGTTGCGCGCGAAATCGCCCGAGCCGCCGATGCCGTTCTGGATCCGCGAGCCCATGACATGGGTCGAGTTGACGGCGCCGTAGATGTCGGCCTCGATCAGCCCGTTCATGGCGATGCAGCCGAGGCGGCGGACGATTTCGGGGTGGTTCGAGATTTCCTGCGGCCGCAGGATCAGCTTGTCGCGGAACCGGTAGGCATGGTCGTTGAACCATTCCGCAGCGGTGGGGCTCAGCGACAGGGAGGTGGCCGAGGCGCTGCGCAGCTTGCCCGCGTCGAGCAGTTCCAGCATGCCGTCCTGAATGACCTCGGTATAGGCGGTCATGTTCTCGAAGGGCGAATTCATCAGCCCGGTCAGCACCGCGTTGGCGACGTTGCCCACGCCCGACTGCAGCGGCAGAAGCTGCGGCGGCAGGCGGCCCTTCGAGACCTCGTGCAGGAAGAAGTCGAGCAGATGCCCGGCAATCGACTGCGCCACCTCGTCGGGGGCCTTGAAGGGCGCGTTGCGGTCCGGCGCGTCGGTTTCGACGATGGCGACGATCTTCTTCGGATCGCAGCGGAAATAGGGCTGGCCGATGCGGTCGTTGGGGCTCGACAGCGGGATCGGGCGGCGATGCGGCGGCAGCGCGGTGCCGTAGTAGATGTCATGCATCCCGCGCAGCGCTTCGCTTTGCCAGTGGTTGACCTCGAGGATGAC
This sequence comes from Rhodovulum viride, assembly GCF_003265965.1. NCBI lineage: Bacteria > Pseudomonadati > Pseudomonadota > Alphaproteobacteria > Rhodobacterales > Paracoccaceae > Rhodovulum > Rhodovulum viride. The sequence continues at coordinate 79,133 of NZ_MUAV01000013.1, forward strand.
CTTCTCGGCCTGGTCGAGCCAGGTCTTGTTGTTGCCGATCGAGGAGGACGGAATGAGCTGGCCATCCGAGGTGATGCCCGAAACCTCGACGATGGCGGTGTCGAGCTTGCCGAGGAAGCCCTGCCATGCCATCGGCGCGACCTGACTCAGGTGCATGTCGAAATAGTTCATCTCGCCCGCGTTGATCTTTTCGCGGGCGATGGGGTCCGAGTTGTAGGGCAGGCGGAACTCGATCCCCCCGGCCTTGGCCAGAGCGCCGTCAAGCTCGGGCCCGGTCGAGGCGCCGGTCCAGACCTTGACCTGGAACGGGTTGCCGGCGGCATGTTCGGCTTCGATCCGGGCGGCCAGCGCCAGCGGCACCGACTTGGGGTAGCCCGACCCTGTGAAGCCACTCATCCCGATGGTCGATCCGGGCGCGATCAGGGCCGCGGCGTCCTCCGCGCTCATCACGCGGTTGCGCAGCGTCGGGTCGCCGATCCTCGATGCAATGGTCTGGGCGATGGTCATGGGCTCCTCCTCCTCGAGCTCCCCGTCCCGGACGTCCGGTGCGGAGCGGGGAAGTGCTGGCGTTCAGGCGGGAGTTCCGGCCCTGGGCGGTCGGAGGATCCCACGGTTCCGATCTCTTGGACAGACTGCCGCGTCCGACGGCAAGGGTGGATGCTGGCATGGCCGCCATGCGCTGAGTGCAATTCCCGTGTTTCGGATGTGTGATTTGCGGGATTTGTGCGCCTGCGGTATAAAATTGCCGTCAGGTGCGATTGTTATCCCGCACTGTGAAATTGTTTTCAGATGTTCCGGTCTGCTGCGGCAGAGGGGCGATTTGATGCGCCTTGGCCGGCCTGACGACATGGGCCGGATCGGTCCCGCCATCGATGCCAATCGGCCGTCCCGCAGCCGTTCCGGCGCAGCAGCGCGCTTCGTGGACGAGGGTATACCCACCGGAAAGCCCGCGTCTGGCGGTCTTCCGGTCCGCTGCGAATCATACGTGAGGGCGGTTTGCCCGGGCCGTCGCGAGCTCAGTCGCCGGTCCCGGCCTTCGGGGCAGAGGCGGTGGGAGCCGGCGGGCGAACCCGGAAGACCACGCAATACAGTGCCGGGGCGAACAGCAGGGTGATGCCGGTCCCGGCGATGATGCCGCCCATCATCGCGAAGGCCATCGGCCCCCAGAACACCTCGCGCGCGATCGGGATCAGCGCGAGGCTGGCCGCGGCGGCGGTCAGCAGGATCGGCCGGGCGCGGCTGTCCGAGGCGCCATAGACAGCCTCCCAGGGGCTTTGCCCGGCCCGGATCAGCACCTCGACCTCATGGATCAGGATCACCGCATTGCGGATCAGGATGCCGACGAGGGCCAGAACCCCCAGCAGCGCGACAAAGCCCAGCGGCGCGCCTGAGGGCAGAAGCGCCGCGACCACTCCGATCAGCCCCAGCGGGGCCACCGCCAGCACCACGAACAGCAGCCGGAAGCTTTGCATCTGGATCATGACCAGCGTCAGGATGCTCAGCACCATCACCGGCACCACATCGAGGATCGGGGCCTGGCTTTCGGCGCTGGATTCCTCGGACCCGCCCAGCGCGACGCGGTACTCGGGCGGCAGGCCGTCCGCGAAGGCCGCGATCCGGGGCGTGAGGTCGGCCACGATGGTGGCGGGTTGCTCGGCGCCGCGGATCGCCGCGCCCACGGTAATCGTCGGCACCCGGTCGCGTTGATGGATCTCGGGCTGTTCGGTGGTCCATTCCAGTCGCGCGATCGACAAAAGCGGGATCGGGTCGCCCGCGGCATTGCCGAATTGCAGGGTCTCGAGCGCGGCGATGGTGGAGCGGTCGGCTGCCACGCCGCGTGCCAGCACATCGACCAGCTTGCGGCCGTCGCGCAGTTCGGTCACGCCCGCGCCCTCGAACAGACCGTACAGCGTCTGGGCCACGTCGGACTGGGTCAGACCAAGCTGGCGCAGCCGCGCCTGATCGAGGATCACCCGCACCACGCGGGCCGGTTCCGACCAGTTCAGGCTGATCGAGGTCAGCCGCGGATCGGCATCCAGCAGCGCAGCTAGATCGCGGGCCCGGTCGCGCAGGGGCTCGATCTCGGGGCCGGACAGGCGGTACTGGACCGGCTTGCCGACGGGCGGTCCCAGCTCGATCAGGCGGGTGTAGAAATCGGCCTCGGGATGGGCCCGGTCGTAGGCCGCGATCTTGTCGCGCAGCCGGTCGCGGGCCTCGAGCCCCGGCGTCATCACCATCAACTGGCCGATATTCTCGCTGGCGGTCGGCTGGTCGAGGGTCAGCACGAAGCGCGGGACGCCGCGGCCGACATAGGCGGTCGAATAGCTCGCCTCGTCCTGCTGGCCGAGCCAGGCCTCGAAATCGGCCATTGCGGCATCTGTGGCGGCAAAGGCGCCGTTCTGGCGCAGCGTGACCTCGACGATGATCTCGGGCCGCTCGGAGGTCGGAAAGAACTGTTTTTCGACATGCCCGAGCCCGACGACCGAGGCCGCGAAAAGCGCTGAGGTCAGCAGGATCGTCGTCCAGCGGAACCGCATGGCCTTCAGCAGGACCGTGCGGAAGGCCCGGCGCACGCGGCCCGCCGCGCGATGGGCATGGCGCAGCTTCTTTGGCAGGAAGGTCACGCCCAGGATCGGCGCGAACAGAACGGCGACGATCCAGCTGAGCAAGAGCGAGATCGCGATGACGTAGAACAGCGACCGGGTGTATTCGCCCGCCTGGCTGGAATTGAAGGCGATGGGGATGAAGCCCGCGGCGGTGACCAGCGTACCGGTCAGCATCGGAAAGGCGATCGAGGTCCAGGCATAGGAGGCGGCCTTCGTCAGGCTCTCGCCGATTTCGAGCCGCGAGATCATCGTCTCGATGGCGATCATCGCGTCATCGACCAGCAGACCCAGCGCGATGATCAGCGCGCCAAGCGACACCCGTTGCAGCGTGATCCCCATCACGTCGAGCAGCACGAAGGTCATGGCCAGCACCAGCGGGATCGACAGCGTCACCACCATCCCCGCCCGAAGCCCGAGCGAGATGAAGCTGACGGCCAGCACGATCAGCACCGCTTCGGCCAGTGCCCGGGTAAAATGGCCAACCGACTCCTCGACGACCTTGGGCTGGTCGGCGACCTTGTGAACCTCGATCCCGACCGGAAGCCGCTGGGCGACCCCGTTCATCAACGCTTCGAGCTCGGTGCCGAACTGCAGGATGTTGCCGCCCTCGCGCATGCCCACCAGAAGCGCGATGCCCTCGTGCCCGTTAAAGCGGAAAAGCTCGGTCGGCGGGTCGGCATAGCCCGCGGTCACGTCGGCGACATCGGCCAGCGAATAGAAGACATCGCCAGTCCTGAGCGGGGTCGCCGCCAGATCCTCGGCCGAGGCGTATTGGCCTGTGACCCGGATCAGGATCCGTTCGGCCTCGGTACGGATCGTGCCCGAGGGCACGATGGCGTTTTCCTGCGCCAGCGTGTCCAGCACCGCCTCGCGGTCGAGCCCGAGCGCGGCCAGGCGGCGGTTGGAAAACTCGATATGGATTTCGGGCGCGCGCACGCCCACCAGCTCGACCTTGCCGGTCTGGTCGAGCCGCAGGATCTCGGACCGGATGTCTTCGACCCGGTCTTCCAGCTCGCGGGGGGTGAAGCCGTCGGCGACGAAGGCATAGATGCTGCCGAACACGTCGCCGAAATCGTCGTTGAAGGAAAAGCCCGCGAATTCCGAGGGAAACTCGCCCCGGATATCCGACATCATGTTGCGGACCCGGAGCCAGGTCGCATCGACCTCCTCGGCGCGGGTGGCATCACGCAGTTCGACATAGACGACAGACCGGCCGGGATAGGTGACCGAACGGGTGAACTTGAGCGCGTCGATTTCCTGCAGCTTCTTCTCGATCCGGTCGGTGACCTGGGTCACCGTTTCCTCGGCGGTGGCGCCGGGCAGGGCGGCCGAGACCACCATGACCTTGATCGCGAAGGAGGGGTCCTCTTCGCGGCCCATCGACAGATAGGCCAGTGTGCCCGCGACCAGCGAGACCAGCATCAGGAACCAGACCAGCGAGCGGTGCCCGAGCGCCCAGTCCGACAGGTTGAAGCGCGGGCGCAGGCTCATGGCGCCACCCGGGGGCCGACGGCCAGCCCGTCCCGCAGGCAGGCCGCGCCCTTGGTCACGATCTCGTCCCCGACCGACAGGCCTTCGGTGATCTCGATCCGGTCCGCAAGCCGCCGCCCGGTTTTGATGCCCACGCGTTCGACCCGGCGGTCGGGGGGCAGCACGCGCCAGACGGCCGGGTCGGTCTCGGTCCCGGTCAGCGCGGTCGCGGGCAGGGTCATCACCGGCAAATCAAGGCGGGCCAGCGTGGCGGACACGAGGCTGCCGATGCGGAAATCGGAATCGCCTTCAGTGATCGTCAGGCGGAGCCGCCGGGTGCGGATATTGTCGCCGATGACCGGTTCGACCAGCCGCAGCCGCGCCTTGCGGGGATTGGCGAATTCGGCATGGACCACGACCTCGAACTGCGCATCTTGCGGCAGAACCTGCAGGAATTCGGTCGGCACGTCGATCACCGCCTCGCGGCCCTTCAGATCGGCAAGGGTCAGGATCGGGGTGCCGGCGGCGACCACCGTACCTTCCTCGACCTCGGTCGAGAGCACGATCCCGTCATTCGGGGCGACCAGCGTGCCATGGCCCAGCGCGTCGCGCGCCCGCGCCAGATCGGCCTGGGCGGCCTCGGCCTGGGCCTGGGTCGCATCGCGCGCGGCCTCGGCCTCTTCCAGCTGGGCGCGGGGCGCGATCCCGCGCTCGGCCAGGGTGTTCACGCGCTCGAAGCTTTGGCGGGCAAAGGCGGCCTCGGCAAGGGCCGCGCTCAGTGCTGCGCGGGCCGAGGCGACGTCTTCCTGCAGGCTCACCCGATCCAGCGTCGCCAGCACGTCGCCGCCCGCGACCCGGTCGCCGGGATCGACCTCGATCCGGGCGACGCGACCGATGGTCTGGAAGGCCAGATCGGTGCTGTGGGTGGCGGCGACGACACCGGCGAAGACCCGCTTTCGGGTCGGATCAGCGCTGACCGTCTCCGAGACCACGGGGCGCCCGGCGGCCGGATCGCCGCCGCAGGCCGGGCTGGCCGAGTGGGCGGTCGCGGGCAGCGTCGCCAGGGCAAGGGCAAGCAGGCGGATCATTCGTCCCCCCCAAGCGGGCGAACCTCGCGCCCGGGGAAAAGGTACTGGGACCCCGCGCCGACCACGGCGTCGCCCTCGGCCAGGCCCGCGGCAATGCGGATGCCGCGGTCGGTATAGGCGCCGATCTCGACCGGGGCGAGCCGGACCCGGCTGTCGGCGGCGTCGACGGTCCAGACGGCAGGGCCGTCGGCCGTCGCGGTCAGCGCCGTCCAGGGCACCGTGATCGCCGTCTGGCGGGCCAGGGTGACGATGCCCACGACAGGCTGGCCGATGGCAAAGAGGCGCGCGGCCTCGCCGTCGATGCGGACCTTGGTCTCGACCGTTCCATTGCTGCCCACGACCGGCGCAAGCTCGCTGACCGGCGCGCTGGTGCCGGGGCCGCCCTCCAGCGGGACCAGCCGCACGGGGCTGCCAAGAAAGGCGCCGAGTTCGGGGATGTCTGGGACCTGGAACACCGCCTCGCGCGGGCCGCGATTGGCCAGCGTCACCACCGTCTGCCCGGCGGCCATGACCTGACCCGGCTCGGCCGAGCGGTGAGTCACGATCGCGGGCTCGATGGCGCGCAGCACGGTGTCTTCGGCGGCGCGGGTCGCCACGGCGCGTCGGGCCCTGGCCGCGTCCCGGTCGGACCGGGCCGAAAGATAGTCCTGCACCGCGGCATCGAGGTCGGATTGCGTGGTATTGCCCTCGTCCAGCAAGCGCGTCGCCCGGTCGCGGGCCTGCCGGGCCTGCACCAGCGCCGCCTCGGCCGAACGCAGCGCCGCCGCGGCCGAACGCAGCCGGGCTTCGGCTGCAGTGGCGTCTACCCGCGCGATCACGTCGTTCCGGTCCAGCTCGTCGCCCGCTTCGACCGCCACTTCGACGATGCGTCCGCCATCCCGGAACGAGGCCGGGTAGTCGTCCACGGCCTCGATGGTGCCGGTAAGGGTGTAGGTGGTTTCGGCGGATTCAGCGCCGACGCGGAGGATCTCCACCGGCAGAGGCTGGTCGGCCCCGGCCGGAGCCGCGGCCAGAAGAAGGGCGCCCAGGGCGCAGATCCCTTGCCGAATTCGTCTCAAATTGCACTCCGGTCGCTGTCGGGCGCGTTTCTCCCGCCGGTCCGGGATACCTTTCGCATGGTTTCGACCCTGTCAATACGCGCAGACCCGACCCTGGACCGGGCCGTGGCGGAAGCGACGGGTCAGGCCTCGGCCCCGCGGGCGGCGCCGCGCCGTGCCGCGAAGACGGCGGCGCAGACGATCATCACGCCGGCCGCCAGCACGAAGGGCGCGCCGGGCAGGTGCAGCGGTGCGTCGGGGCGGCTGAACAGGAAGAAGGTCTGGGTCATGACAAGCGGCGAGGCGATCATCGAGACCGACCGGAGCGAACTGACCATGCCCTGCAATTCGCCCTGCTGGTTGTCGTCGGCCGCCTTCGACATCATCCCCAGCAGCGCGGGCGTCACCACCGCACCCAGCGCGATCATCGGGGTCAGGATCAGGACGGCGGTGCCGTTGCCGATCAGGCCGATCGCCAGGAAGGCCACGAAATTGTAGCCAAGCCCGTACCAGACCGCGATCCTCTCGCCCATCACGCGCAGCACGACGCGGATCAGGCCGCCCTGCACGATGGCAACCCCGATCCCGAACATCGCCAGCGAGATGCCGATGGTGCCCGCGCTCCAGCCAAAGCGGTACTGGGTGAAATAGGCCCAGATCGCGGGATAGATGAACATCGCGAATTCATAGAGGAAAAACAGCAGCAAAAGCGGCCGGACCCCGGGCAGGCGGCCGACGGCGCGGAAGGCTCCCAGCGGGTTGGCGCGCCGCCAGTCGAAGGGGCGGCGGATGCGGTCGGTGACGGTTTCGGGCAGCACCAGCGCGCCGAAGATCAGGTTCAGCGTGGCCAGCCCCGCCGCAGCCCAGAACGGCGCGCGCGGGCCCAGCTCGCCCAAGTACCCGCCAATGAGCGGGCCGATCACGAAGCCGATCCCGAAAGAAGCGCCGACCATGCCGAAGCGCGCGGCCTTCTCCTCGGGTTTCGAGATGTCGGCCAGAAAGGCGCTGGCGGTGGCCTGGGTCGAGGCGGTGACGCCGCCCACGACCCGCGCGGCCAGCAACAGCCAGATCGAGCCCGCGACTGCCATCACCACGTAGTCGAGCGCCATCGTCGCCAGCGAGATCAGCAGCACCGGGCGGCGTCCGAACCGGTCCGAGAGACTGCCGACGGTCGGGCCGCAGAGGAACTGCATGACCGCAAAGGCGGTGGACAGGACCCCGCCCCAGACCGCCGCCTGCCCGAGGCTCGTGGCGCCCTCGACGTCGCGGATCAGATCCGGCATCACCGGCAGGATCAGCCCGATCCCGATGGCGTCCAGCACCAGCGTCACCAGGATGAAGACGATCGGAAGACGAGGCGAGGGCTGGGTCATGGCGGGCCTTCCGCAGGACAGAACCCCCTTCGCATATCCCGGCCGCCGGTCCGGTTCAAACCCCGTTCGCGGGGGCGGGTGCCAGTGTGAGGATCGCGCGGGCTTCGGCGGGGCTGGCCACCGGGCGTTCGTACCGCGCGCAAAGCTCCGCCGCGCGCCGCACCAAGGCGGCGTTCGAGGGCGCCAGCCTGTCGCGGTCGAGCCGGACATTGTCCTCGAGCCCGGTGCGGGTATGGCCGCCGAGCGCGATGGACCACTCATTGACCTCGATCTGGTGCCGTCCGATCCCCGCGCCGCACCATTCGGCATCGGGGGCGATGCGCTTCAGCGTCTGGACATAGAATTCGAAACTCGGCCGGTCGGCGGGCATCGCGTTCTTCACGCCCATCACGAACTGTACGTAAAGCGGTGCCTTCAGGCGGCCGTCCCGGGCCATCGTCACCGCTTGAAAGATATGGCTGAGGTCGAAGGCCTCGATTTCGGGCTTCACATCGTATTTCTGCATTTCCGAGGTCAGCCAGTCGACCAGATCGGGCGGATTCTCGTAAACCCGTGTCGGAAAATTGTTGGACCCGACCGCCAGCGAAGCCATGTCGGGGCAGAGCGGCAGCATTCCGCCCCGGACCGCGCCGACGCCCGACCGGCCACCGGTCGAGACCTGCACGATCATGCCGGGACAGTGCTTGCGGATGCCCTCCATCAGGCGGGCGAATTTCTCGGGGTCGGCGCTTGGGCTGTGGTCGTCGTTCCGGACATGGCAATGGGCGATGGCGGCACCGGCCTCGAAGCAGTCCTGCAGGCTTTCGACCTGCTCGGCCACGGTGATCGGCACCGCCGGATTGTCTTCCTTCCGCGCGACCGAGCCGGTGATCGCTGCGCAGAGGATACAGGGACGGGTCATCCGGCGGCGCGCAACAGAAGGCCCGCCAGAGCCTCGGGGGCCGCCAGGAAGGGCGAATGCGAACAGTCCAGCGTATCGATCCGGTCCGCAGGCCAGTCCGCGGTCATGGTCGCCTGATATTCGGCGGGAATGGCGCGGTCCTGCAGGCAACGGATATAGCGTTTGGGAACAGAGCGATAGCGATTGCCAAGCGTGATCGGCGTGGCCTGGGGTAGGATCGGCTGAGGCCCGAGCCGGGCCTTGGCGAAGGCCACGGCCTCGTCCGAGCAATCGTGAAAGAGCTTGTCGCGCACCTTCTCTGGATCGAAGCTGAACGAAACCCCGTCCTTGGATTTGACGATAGCGTCGAGCAGCGGCTGACGCGGCGCGGCGCGGCGCATGTCGACCAGCGAGAGGCCCGCGACCGGGGCATAGGCGCAGACATAGACCAGCGCCCGGATCTTCCAGGGCGCCTTCTCGGCGGCGGCCGAAATCGGGAAACCCGCCATCGAATGGCCGACAAGGATCACCGGTTCGTCGATGGCACCAAGGATCGCTTCGGCATAAAGATCGAGCGTGACATCGGCCAGCGGCGTCGGGTCGGTGCCATGCGAGGGCAGGTCGATGGCCCGGGCCTTTGCCCCCGCATGGTGAAGCGCGGGCAGCACGTCGCGCCAGCACCAGGCCCCGTGGCAGGAGCCGTGGATCAGTAGAAACTCAGTCATGCGGGCCGGTCTGCGCCAGGTGTGCGAATTTGATACTTCCGGGCTCTCCAGGCGCGAGAATTTGGCCTGTTTCGAGTGCGCGAGGTTTGAATTTCACCATTGTCTCTGTGCCGATTCAGTCCGGAACATGGCCGATGTCTTTCAGGAAGGTGGTCAGGACATCGGCATAATCGCCGGGTTTATCGACGCAGGGCAGATGGCCTGCGCCGCGGATCAGATGAAACTGGGCGCCCTTGATCAGGGCTGCCGTTTCCCGCACCAGATCGGGCGGGGTCGAGCCGTCCTCGCTGCCGGCGATGGCAAGGGTCGGCAGGGTCAGGCTGGCCGTCGGCGTGTAGAAATCGGTGCCCGAGATTGCGGCGCAGCAGCCCAGATAGCCTTCGACCGGCTGGCGGGTCAGCATGTTGCGCCAGATCGCGCAGTCGGGGCTTTGGCGGAAGGGGCGCGAGAACCATCGCTCCATCGTGCCATCGGCCAGCGCCTCGATCCCGCCCGCGCGCACCGTCGCCATGCGGTCCTGCCAGATCGCGGGCGTCCCGATCTTGGCGGCGGTGTTCGACAGCACCATCGCGCGGACCTGATCGAGCCGCTTGACCGCCAATCCCTGGGCAATCATCCCGCCGATCGACAGGCCGACGAAGACGCAATCGCGAACCCCCAGAAATTCGAGCAGCCGTTCGGCGTCGCGCACCAGGGCGCCCATCGCATAGGGGCCCGGCGGACAGGAGGACAGGCCGTGGCCGCGCATGTCGTAGCGGATCGCGCACAGCCCGGGCGGCAGCAGCGCCACCACCGCGTCCCAGACCCGCAGGTCGCAGCCCAGCGGATTGGAAAAGACCACGGGCAGGCCGTCGGGATCGCCATCTTCGCGGAAATGCAGCGCCACGTCGCCCAGATCGGCGATCTTCATGCGGGGTGTCCTCCCTGATCTTCGCGGCGCAGGATGGCCGAGCGCGCCAGATGCGTCAATCAGCGCAGCCGGATATGGGCCATAACCTGGCCATGGTCCGAAACGATGCGGGCGGCGGGCGACTGGGGGTCGGCGCCGTCGGTGATATGGTCGTTATAGGCGCCGAAATGGATCATCTCGCCAATCCGGTCGACCCGGTCCGGGTCGAAATGGCGCGACAGCAGGATCGCGTCGAGCGCCTGATAGACTCCGGCGAAGGAGGCGGTATAGATCATGTCACGCAGGCTCTGGCGCATGAAAAGCTGCGCCGCGGCCTGCAGGCGGACGCGGTCGATGGCCTCGCGGATCTGGTCGGACTCGGCTTTCGTATAGCGGTCGTCGGGGCCGTGCGGGTTTGGCCGTCGCATCCAGCTGTAATCGGGCAGGGGCCGTTCGCCGCAGATGATTTCATGGGTGGCCGACCGGTCGTCGTCGTTCAGGTCGCCCAGAACGATCACCGGCCGGTCGAGCGCAAGTTCGTCCAGCACGAGGCGCCGCAGCACCCAGGCCTCGGACATCCGCCGCAGACCCGAGCGGAGCGCGCCCATCGCCCGGCCCGCCGGGTCGTAGTTCAAGAGGTCGATTTCGGGCGAGAATCGCGCGCCATGGGGGCGCACGAATTCCCCGAGCCGCGATTTCAGATGGGCGTTGAAGACGGTGACGACATGATCGCCGACCGGGATGCGGGCCTTGAGGATCGGACGGGTCAGCCGCCGGATCTGATAGCTGCCCGCGTCGCCTCCGCCCAGATGATGGAACGGCACGTCGACGGGCGGATCGAGCAGCTGGATCGACTGCGGCTGGTCGGCAAAGCCGAAGCGCGACAGGATCGCGACGCCGGGCCGCCGTTCGCCGGGGCCGGAATCGGCGATGTTGGGGGCGAAGGCCAGCGCGGTCTCGCCGTAACTGTCATAGCGCTCCTTGCGGTGGATCGCCTTCCGTCCCGGTTCGGCCCCCGGCTGCCCGGCCGCGTTCGACTGGTCTCCGCGCGCATCGGCCAGTGCGATCACCTGTTGCAGCGGCTCGGGCTCGAAGATCTCCTGAAAGCCCACGATGTCGGGATTCATCCGGGTCAGCTGATCAGCCAGCCAGTCCTGCTTCCAGGCATGTTCGGCCGAACTGTATTTTTCAAAACGATAATATTCCCGGTCCGGGCCGATCAGGTTCTGGACGTTGAATGTTGCAATCGTGAAAGTCGTCATGGCGCATCCCCGTAGCGGTCGAGCGCCATGCGGAAGGTTTCTGCCGAGACATTGCCGCCCGAGGCGATGGCGATGACCGCGTCGCCCGCGACGTGCTCGGGATGATAGAGCGCGGCCGCCAGAGCCACCGCGCCACCCGGTTCCAGCACGATCTTCAGCCGCTCGAAGGCCGCGGCCATCGCGCGCAGTGCCTCGTCCTCGCTGACGACGATCCCGGGGCCGCAAAGCCGGGACATCACGGGAAAGGTCAGGTCCCCCGGCGAAGGCGTCTGGATCGCGTCGCACAGCGAGCCCGCGCGGCGGGTGTTGGTCTCGATCCGTCCGGAGACCAGCGAGCGGGTGGCATCGTCGAAGCCCTCGGGCTCGACCGGGCGGACGCGCAGCCCCGGCGCCCGGGCCTCGAGCGCGAGCGCGACGCCCGAGGTCAGCCCGCCGCCGCCGCAGGGCACCAGCACCTCGGCGGTGTCGGTCCCGGCCTCGGTGGCCTGGGCCGCGATTTCAAGCCCGCAGGTGCCCTGGCCCGCGATCACCTGGGCGTCGTCGAAGGGGCGGACCAGCGTCAGGCCGCGTGCCTCTGCGATCTCGGCGCCGATGGCGTCGCGATCGCCCGTGGCGCGGTCATAGGTCACGACCTCGGCCCCGAGCGCGCGGGTATTGGCGATCTTGGGGCCGGGCGCGTCCGAAGGCATCACGATGACGGCGGGCGCGCCCAGCATCCGCGCGGCCAGCGCCACGCCCTGGGCATGGTTGCCCGAGGAAAAGGCGATCACGCCGCGCGCGCGGGCCTCTGGTGTCAGTGCCGAGAGCGCCGACCAGCCGCCCCGGAACTTGAAGCTGCCGGTGTGCTGCAGGCACTCGGCCTTGACCAGAACGCGCCGCCCCGCGAGGTCGTCGAGAAAGGGCGAGGACAGAAGCGGTGTCCGCCGCGCCCTGCCGGCCAGGCGGGCGGCTGCGGCGTCGATCAGGTCGATGGACATTTCGAAATGCGCTCCAGGAGGATCGCGATGGCGGCCACCGCGTCGGGTTCGTCAAGAAAGGGCGTATGCCCGCGGTCGGGGATCTCGGCATAGATCATGTCAGGGCGGCGGCGGCACATCTCGGCCGCGGTCTCGGGCGACAGGATGTCGGAATGCACGCCGCGGATCAGCGCCAGCGGCAGGCCCTGAAGCGCGTCGAAAAGCGGCCAGAGGTCGGGTAGCGCGCCGGTCGCCGACTGTTCCATCACCGCATGGCGAAGCGCCGGGTCGTAGCGCAGCGTCAGCCCGTGGTCGGATTGCTTCCAGAGCCGCCGGGCATAGCTGCGCCACTGCTCGCGGGTCACGCCGGGAAAGCGGTCGCTCATGCTGGCCTCAAGCCGCCGGGCGGCATCGTCATAGTCGGAATAGTCCGGCGGAATGCCGAGATAGGTCATGATATGGGCCAGACCCCGCGGTTCGACCAGGGGGCCGATATCGTTCAGGCAGACGCCCGACAGGCGGTCCTTGTGCCCGGCGGCCAGCATCATCGCGATCAGCCCGCCGCGCGAGGTGCCGAGGATCGCGGCCTTCGGCAGCCCCAGATGGTCCAGCAGGTTCAGCGCGTCGCGGCCCTCGCGGATCAGGTTGTAATTCATGAAATCCGGGTCGTGGTCGGACCCGCCGCGGCCGCGGGTGTCCAGCCGGATGACCCGGGCGCGGTCGGCGAAGGCGTCGACCACCGGTTCGAAATCGTCCATGTTGCGGGTGAGCCCCGCGAGGCAAAGCAGCGCGGTGCCTTTGCCGCAATCGTCATAGGCCAGCATTCGGCCGTCATCGGCCGCGAACCGGATCATGCCAGCATCTCCGCCAGATGCGGAATTCCGGCAAGATCGGTCAGCACATGGGCTGGACGCCAGGGCAGGCGGTCGACCGGGTCGCCCGCGCGGTTGACCCATGCGGAGACGAAGCCGTAGCCCGCCGCTGCGCCCGCGTCCCAGCCGTTCGACGAGACGAACAGAACCTCGGAGCGGTCGCAGCCGAAGCGCCGGCCCACGAGATCGTAGACCGAGGGGTGGGGCTTGTAGACGCCGACGCTTTCGACAGAAAGCAGGTCGTCGAGCAGGGCGCCGATACCGGCCGCCTCGACCGCGTCGGTCAGCATGTCGGGCGAGCCGTTCGACAGAATCGCCGTCGCCTTGCCCGCGCGCTTGAGCGCCTCGAGCATGGCGGGGACCTCGGGATAGGCGTCAAGCTCGCGATACAGCGCCATCAGCCGGGCGCGCAGCCCCATGTCGCCCGCCAGCCCCTGCGCCTCGAGCGCCCAGTCGAGCGCCTCGCCGGTGACCTGCCCGAAATCGGCATGGGCCCCGGTGATTGCCCGGAGCCAGGTATATTGCAGCTGCCTGGCGCGCCAGGCGGCGGCCAGGGTCGGCCAGCTCTCGGCCAGAGCGGCATGGTCGGGCTCTGCCGCGGCCCGGCGGGCGGCGGCGGCCACGTCGAAAAGCGTCCCGTAGGCGTCGAAAATACAGGTGGTGATCGGCATCTTGTCCTCCCTCGCGGGGCGAGATTGGCACAGCGATGTGACGGGTGGAAGGTTACGCCATGCCGCTGTTGCACGAATCCGGCTAGGTTGGGGGCGGCAGTCGCAGGAGGGGACGATGTCGCAAAATCACGGCAAGGTCTGGTGGACCGAATTGCTGACCCATGACGTTCCGGGCGCGCTGAAATACTACAAGGCGGTCTGCGGCTGGCATTTCCAGCCGATGCCGATGGGGGCGGGGGTCTACCATGTCGCCCATTGCGGCGCTAAGCCGGTGGCGGGGGTCATGGACATGGCTATGCTGCCGGGCATGGAGACCGCGCCCGCGGACTGGTTCAGCTATTTCGCGGTCGACCGTCTGGACAAGGCGCTGGAGGAAACCCGCAGCCGGGGCGGCTCGGTCCTGCGCGAACCTTTCGACGTGCCCGGGATCGGACGCATCGCCATCGTTCTTGACCCGACCGGCGCGGCGACCGGGCTGATCATGCCGACGCGCTGAGCCGGGAGGGGATTGTCCGGGCGACAGGGTTTACATCTGGGACCGAATGTCTAGGCTTATGCCACGTCGGGAGTACCCGCGCGATGCGCGCGGCCTCTGCAAATCCACCCGCCTCACTGAAAGGAACCGTGCATGACCCAGGTTCAAACGGGTGACAAGGTCCGTATCCATTACACCGGCACCCTGGCCGATGGTTCTACCTTTGACAGCTCCGAGGGCCGCGACCCTCTCGAATTCACCGTCGGATCGGGGCAGATCATCCCCGGCCTCGACGCCGCGCTGCCGGGCATGTCCGAGGGCGACAGGAAAACCGTCGAGATACCCTGCGCCGAGGCCTATGGCGCACATAATCCCGATGCCACCCAGGCGATCCCGCGCGCGCAGGTGCCGGACACGGTGCCGCTGGAGGTTGGCACCCGGCTGAACGTGCAGACCTCCGAGGGCGAGGTGCTGCCGGTGACCGTGGCCGAAGTGACCGAAGAGGCCGTGGTGCTGGACGGCAACCACCCGCTGGCGGGCAAGGACCTGACCTTCGAGATCGAACTGGTCTCGATCGGCTGAACGGCCCTTGAAACGCGAAGACCCGGGCCTGGCCCGGGTCCGTGCCCCCGAAGGCGGGGGAGAGGGCTATGCGTCGTTAGATGTTCTCGAACCGCGGCATGCCGAGGACGTGATAGCCGCCGTCGACGGTGACGATCTCGCCGGTCGTGCAGGCCCCCATGTCCGAGGCCAGATAGACGGCGGTGCCGCCGATGCAGTCCAGCGTCGCGTTCCGGCCGAGCGGCGCGTTCATTTCGGTATGGCGGAAAGTCTTGCGCCCGCCCGAGATCGCGGCCCCGGCCAGGGTCTTCATCGGACCCGGAGAGATCGCGTTCACGCGGATGCCTTCGGGGCCGAGATCGTTGGCCAGATAGCGCACGGTCGATTCCAGCGCCGCCTTGGCGACGCCCATGACGTTATAGAAGGGCGTGACCCGGTTCGAGCCCTGATAGGTCAGCGTCAGGATGGTGCCGCCCTCGGGCATCAGCGGCCGGGCGCGCCGCGCCACCTCGATCAGCGAATAGCACGAGATCGTCAGCGAGTTCCTGAAGTTCTCGCGCGAGGTGTTGATGAACCGGCCGGTCAGCTCGGTCTTGTCGGAATAGGCGATGGCATGGACCAGAAAGTCGAGGCTGCCCCATTCCTCGGCGATCCGGCCGAAGGCGGCATCGAGCGAGGCGTCGTCGTTGACGTCGACATCGACCAGAAAGCTCGACCCCACGCTTTCGGCCAGCGGCTCGACCCGCTTGCCGAAAGCCTCGCCCTGATGCGAGAAGGCCAGTTCCGCCCCCTCGTCGGCCATCGCCTTGGCAATGCCCCAGGCAATCGACCGGTCATTGGCGACGCCCATGACGAGGCCGCGCTTTCCTTTCATCAACTCAGGCATTGAAGATCATCCGTGATATTTGCTCATCACCAGGGTCGCGTTGGTGCCGCCGAACCCGAAACTGTTCGACAGCACGCTGTCGATCTCGATACCGTCGCGCAGCTCGGTCACGATCTCGCCCGGCCGGATCTCGGGGTCGAGTTCGGTGACATTCGCCGAAGCCGCCATGAACCCTTTCTGCATCATGATCAGCGAGTAGATCGCCTCATGGACGCCGGTCGCGCCCAGGCTGTGCCCGGTCAGCGACTTGGTCGAGCCGATAGGCGGCGCGCCGCTTTCGCCGAAGACCTCGCGCACGCCCTTGACCTCGACGATGTCGCCCGCGACGGTCGAGGTGCCGTGGGCGTTGATGTAGTCGATCCGGCGGCCTTCGGGCAGAGTTTCCAGGGCCAGCTTCATCGAGCGCACACCGCCCTCGCCCGAGGGGGCGACCATGTCGTAGCCGTCCGAGGTTGCGCCGTAGCCGGTCACTTCGGCATAGATCGTGGCGCCCCGGGCCTTGGCGTGTTCCAGCTCTTCCAGCACCACGACCCCGCCGCCGCCGGCGATCACGAAGCCGTCGCGGGTCGCGTCGAACGGGCGCGAGGCGGTTTCTGGGGTGTCGTTGTATTTCGACGACATCGCGTTCATCGCGTCGAAGAGGCAGGACAGCGTCCAGTCGACCTCTTCGCCGCCGCCCGCGAAGACCACGTCCTGCTTGCCCATCTGGATCAGCTCGGTGCCATTGCCGATGCAATGCGCCGAGGTCGAGCAGGCCGAGGTGATCGAGTAGTTCACGCCCTTGATCTTGAAGGGCGTGGCGAGACAGGCCGAGTTGGTCGAGGACATGCAGCGGGTGACCATGAACGGGCCCATCCGCTTGGGGCTGCCCTTTTCCTTGACGGTCTTGTGGGCCACGAAGAAATTCGCGGTCGACGGCCCGCCCGAGCCCATGATCAGCCCGGTGCGCGGGTTCGACACCTCGTCCGGTTCAAGCCCGGCATCGGCGATGGCCTGTTCCATGGCAAGGAAGTTGTAGGCCGCGCCCGCGCCCATAAAGCGCAGCTGACGCTTGTCGATCGAGGCTTCCAGATCGATCTGCGGGATGCCCGCGACCTGGCTGCGGAAGCCGTTTTCGGCATAGACGGGTTCGAAGCGGATGCCAGAGCGGCCGGCGCGCAGGGACGCCTCGACCTCGGCGGTGGAATTGCCGATGGGCGAGATGATGCCCATGCCCGTGATGACGACGCGGCGCATGGCGGTCTCCTTTCTAAGATGGATCAGCTTTCAGACAGAGCGACCTTCATGTCCTTGACATGATAAATCGTTTCGCCATCGGCCTCGACCCTGCCATCGGCCACACCCATCGTCAGCCGACGGGTCTGGATGGCCTTTGTGAAATCGACGAAATAGCGGATCAGCTTGCGCTCGGGGCGGACCATGCCGGTCAGCTTGACCTCGCCCACGCCCAGCGCATAGCCGCGGCCTTTCCAGCCGCGCCAGCCGAGATTGAAGCCGGTCAGCTGCCAGAGCCCGTCGAGCCCGAGGCAGCCCGGCATGATCGGGTTGCCGGGGAAATGGCACGAAAAGAACCACAGGTCCGGATGGATATCGAACTCTGCCACGACATGCCCCTTGCCGTGCTCGCCGCCTTCGGCGCTGATGTCGGTGATGCGGTCCATCATCAGCATGGGCGGTTCCGGCAGCTGCGCGTTGCCGGGGCCGAACAGCTCTCCCCGCGCGCATTTCAGGAGGTCGTCCTTGTCGAAGCTCGTCGGAAAATCGGTCATACGGGACCCGTCCCCCCCTTTGGATTGGCCTGTTTCGCGTCCCGCCCCCTCTATCACCGCGCCTTGCGAAGTGGCAATAGTGCCCCGATGCCGCGCCAAAGCGTCGCTGCAGATCAGAATCATTTGAATTACAGGGTTGATCGCACCATATATCGCCCATGGCACAGCTGAATGAAAACCCCAATAATCCCGACGCCATCGAGCGCGGCAGCCGCTGGCTTTCCAAGGCCGGTCTGCGCCCGACCCGTCAGCGGGTGAGCCTTGCCTCGCTGCTGATCGGCGACGGCAACAACCGCCACGTCACGGCGGAAACGCTGTACGCGGCGTCCTGCGCGACCGGCGAGAAGGTGTCGCTGGCGACGGTTTACAACACGCTTCGGGCCTTCTGCGATGCAGGCCTGATGCAGGAAGTCATGGTCGACGGGACGAAAAGCTATTTCGATACCCGGGTCGACGACCATCCGCACTTCTTCTGGGAAGACGAGCACCGGCTGAGCGATGCCCCGGCGGGCGAGCTGGAAATCGCCAAGCTTCCCAAAGCCCCCGAAGGCGCCGAGATCTCGAAGATCGACGTCGTGATCCGGCTGCGGCGGATCTGACCCCGAAGCCGCTTCCGCAAGGAAGCGGCGACGAAAAGGACATATGGTGTCCGGGAAAGGGGTCTTTCCCGGGCTCTTTGTTTTGCGGCTGCCCGGGGGACGCGTCCACCGGGTCTCAGAACCACTGCCCGGGTTCCATCAGCCCCAGATCCATCAGTTGCTGGGACTCCCAGCGAAACGCGTCCGACATCGGCCAGCGGAAATGCGCGATCTCGAACCGCGAGCCGGGATTGGTGCGCAGCGCCTTGGCGGCCCGGAACGAACAGATCGCTGCCGTCAGGTTGTTGTGCCAGGGGCAGGCATAGGTATTCATCTCGGGCTCGCTCAGAAGATGCCCGTCAAGCAGCCGCAGCCCCGGCCGCGCGCGAAACAGGCCGATCCGGTCGATTCGCCGCCGGTCCTCTGGGATGTGTTCCTCGAACCGCCAGCGCAGCCCGCCGAAGAAGTCGAGTTGCCGCTCGAGCACCCGGCCGGTCGCAGGATCGGTTCGGAGCTGGGCGAAATAGCCCGTGCGGTCCAGCATGGCGCCGTCGCGCGAGACCCCGTTGGGGCACTGCTCGAGATCGGCGGCATAGAGATCGACCACATAGGTCAGCATCGCCTCGCGCCGCTCTTCGATATGGAAGGCCAGCATCTCGCCGATGCTGCGGGTCTCGCAGAAGGGGAAGAACAGGTATTCGGCATTATAGCAGTAATGCAGCCAGGCCCCGGGTGCTGCGGCGATCACCGCATTGACGGCCCGGGGCAGGGCACCCTCGGCCAGGGTGTCGTAGGTCACGCGGTGCACCCGCTCTGCCGCACCGGGCGCCAGATCCAGCCCCTCGGGCGTGAACAGGACCAGCGTGCCGAAGCCTAGTGCATCGAGATGGTCGACGGTGCTTTCGACCTCGATCTCGTCCTCGACGAAGATCAGCGCGACCGGGCGCGGGCCCAGCGCGCCCCGCGCCCGTCCCAGGAACTGTGCCAGCCCCGCATATTGCCCCGCCATGGCGGTCCTCCTCGGCCTTGAGCGCAGGGTCGGGCAGGGCGCGCCCATATGCAAGCGGGATGCAAGCGTTGCGGCCCGCGCCCGGTTTCGTGTAGGACAGCGCGCAACCGACCCGGCAGACCGGTCCGCAGACCGGAAGGACGCGCGCATGACCTCCCCCACTCCTCCGACCCGCAAGCTGTTCATCCGGACCTATGGCTGTCAGATGAACGTCTATGACAGCGAACGGATGGCCGAGGCGCTGGGCCCGTCGGGATATGAACTGACGGACAGCGCCGAGGGCGCCGACCTGATCCTGCTGAACACCTGCCATATTCGCGAAAAGGCGGCAGAGAAGGTCTATTCCGAACTCGGGCGGCTTCGGGCGCTGAAGGCGGAAAACCCCGACCTGAAGATCGGTGTGGCGGGCTGCGTCGCCCAGGCCGAGGGCGAGGAGATCCTGCGCCGCCAGCCGCTGGTCGATCTGGTGGTGGGGCCGCAAAGCTATCACCGCCTGCCCGAGCTCGAGGCGCGGGCGCGCGGCGGGGCCAAGGCGCTCGATACCGATTTCCCCGAGGAAGACAAGTTCGACCGGCTGGGCGGGCGGGCGAAGGCACAGCGCGGCCCGACCGCCTTCCTGACCGTGCAGGAGGGCTGCGACAAGTTCTGTGCCTTCTGCGTGGTGCCCTATACGCGCGGCGCCGAGGCCTCGCGCCCGGCGGCGCAGGTGCTGGCCGAGGCCCGCGATCTGGCGGAACGGGGCGTGCGCGAGATCACCCTGCTGGGCCAGAACGTCAATGCCTATCACGGCGCCGGTCCCGACGGGGACTGGGGGCTGGCCCGGCTGATCCGCGAGCTGGCCGCGATCGACGGGATCGACCGCCTGCGCTATACCACCTCGCATCCGAACGACATGTCGGACGACCTGATCGCCGCCCATGGCGAGGTGCCCGAACTGATGCCCTATCTGCATCTGCCGGTGCAGTCGGGGTCCGACCGGATGCTGAAGGCGATGAACCGCAAGCACACGGCCGAGGACTACCTGCGCCTGGTCGAGCGCGTCCGCGCGGCCCGTCCCGACATCCTGATGTCGGGCGATTTCATCGTCGGTTTCCCGGGCGAGACCGAGGCCGATTTCGAGGACACGCTGGCGCTGGTGCGCGCGGTGAATTACGGCCAGTGCTATTCCTTCAAGTATTCGCCCCGCCCCGGCACCCCTGCGGCCGAGCGCGATCAGATCGACGAGGACGTCAAGACCGACCGGCTGCTGCGGCTGCAGGCACTGTTGACCGACCAGCAGGTGGCGGCGCAGGCGGCGATGGTCGGGCGCCGGGTCGGCGTCCTGTTCGAGAAGGCCGGGCGGATGCCGGGCCAGCTTGTCGGGAAGTCCGATCACCTGCAGGCGGTTCATGTCGAGGCGCCCGAGGCGCTTCTGGGCCGGATCGCCGAGGTGGCGATCACCGGAACGGCGCCGAACTCGCTGGCGGGCGTCCTGGCGGGGTGAGACGCGCGAGGTCGGAGCGCGCCGCAGAAGACGGCCGGGAACCGATCCGGCCGTTTCCCGGTTCGGTCAGTGCGAAGCCAAGTCCGGGCAAGGCGCGCAGGCGCGTTCTGCACAAGCCCTGGTCGCCGCGCACGCGGGGTTAGGTCTTTTTTGTTTCAACGAGGTGAAACATCGCAGCTATCGCTTGCGCCATGACCGGGGCGTTGGCACCATATATGCACGGGATTCAACCGACGGAGTCTTTATTGGGCATCAGCGCTCTGACCCCCCCGCCGAAGGTCGAAGACGTCCACGAGACGTTTCTCGAGTTTCCGGACAACCGCCTTCTGATCGACCTTTGCGGTGAATTCGACCGCAATCTCGCGCAGATCGAGCACAAGCTCGGCGTTCATATCCTCCGACGGGGCAACCGGCTGGCGATCGTTGGCGAAGGCGCGGCGCGCGGGCAGGCGGCGATGGTGCTGCAACAGCTTTACGCCAGGCTCGAGGGCGGCAAGCCGCTTGAGGCGGGCGATGTCGACGGGGCGCTCCGGCTGGGCGATTCCGCTGCGGGCACGGGTTCGCGGGCGGGCGACCAGCTGGAGATGTTCCATGGCGGGCGGACCGAGGTCCATACCCGCAAGAAGATGGTCGAGCCGCGGACCGAGGCGCAGAAGGCCTATGTGAAGGCGCTGTTCGAGAACGAGCTTTGCTTCGGGATCGGACCGGCCGGGACCGGCAAGACCTATATCGCGGTCGCGGTCGCGGTGAACATGTTCATCGGCGGCCATGTCGACCGCATCATCCTCAGCCGTCCCGCGGTCGAGGCGGGCGAGAGGCTGGGCTTTCTGCCCGGCGACATGAAGGAGAAGGTCGACCCCTACATGCAGCCGCTTTACGACGCGCTGCACGATTTTCTGCCGGGGCGCCAACTGGCCAAGCTGATCGAGGAGAAGCGGATCGAGATCGCGCCGCTTGCCTTCATGCGTGGCCGCACGCTGGCCAATGCCTTCGTGGTGCTCGACGAGGCGCAGAACGCGACCACCATGCAGATGAAGATGTTCCTGACCCGTCTGGGCGAGGGCAGCCGCATGGTCATCACCGGCGACCGCAGCCAGGTCGACCTGCCGCGGGGCGTGTCGAGCGGGCTCGCCGATGCGGAACGGCTATTGAAGGACATCGACAACATCTCGTTCAACTATTTCACCGCAAAGGATGTGGTGCGGCACCCTCTGGTGGCCCGGATCATCGAAGCCTACGACGCCGACGACGCGAAAGCCTGATACGGTCGCGAACGCCCTGTAACGCCGCCCGGTTTCGCTGTAGACGACGCGTCCATGAGCATCGAGATTCTCTTCGAGGACGACCGCTGGGCCGCCGCCGGGCTGGCGCGACTGGCCGAGAGTGCCTGCCGCGAGACACTGACGCATCTGGGGTTCGATCCCGAGATCCACGAGATCAGCGTGCTGGCCTGCGACGATGCGCGCATCGCCACCCTGAACGCCGAGTTCCGCGACAAGTCCGCGCCGACCAACGTGCTGTCCTGGCCCGCCGAGGATCTGGCGGCCGAGGAGGACGGCGAGGCGCCGCTGCCGCCCGAGCCGGATCTTGAGGGCGAGCCTGTGGAGCTTGGCGATATCGCCATCGCCTGGGAGACCTGCGCCCGCGAGGCCCGCGAGCAGGGCAAGGCGTTTCATGATCATGTAACGCATCTGATGGTACACGGATGCCTGCATCTGTTGGGATACGACCACATCCGTCCGCGGGATGCCGCCCGGATGGAGGGGATCGAGGTGGAAATACTTGCCAAACTCGGTCTGGCGGACCCATATGATTGAGGCGGGCCAAAATGCCCGGGAGTTTCGGTAAGGATTGATGGGCGACGAGACGGACGGGTCGTCTAGGGCCGCGCAAGGCGCGCTAGACACCGACAATCTGGACAGCCGCGGCCTTCTGGGCCGGCTGGTGGCGGCGATCCTGCCTGCAGGCGCCGAAGAGTCCGAAGAGGGCGCAGACCACGCCGTGGCCAACGGGACCGCGCGACCGGCCTTGACCCATGGCATCGGCAACCTCGCCAAGATGCGGGTCGAGGACGTGGCGATTCCCAAGGCCGAGATCGACGCCGTGCCGCTCGACATCTCGATGGAGGATCTCGTGCAGGTCTTCCGCGAGTCCGGGCTGACCCGGCTGCCGGTCTATGACGGCACGCTGGATTCGCCCATCGGCATGGTACACCTCAAGGATTTTGCCCTGCGCCACGGGTTCAACGGCAAGGACACGCCCTTCGTTCTGAAGGACATGATCCGCCCGCTGCTGTATGCGCCGCCCTCGATGCCGATCGGGGTGCTCTTGCAGAAGATGCAGAGCCAGCGGATGCACATGGCGCTGGTGATCGACGAATATGGCGGGGTCGACGGTCTGGTGACCATCGAGGATCTGATCGAGCAGGTCGTCGGCGAGATCGAGGACGAGCACGACATCGACGAAGGCACGCTCTGGACCGTCGAGAAGCCCGGGATCTATCTGGTGCAGGCCCGCGCGCCGCTCGATGCCTTCGAGGACGAGATCGGCCTGCGGCTGCTCGATGCCGAGGAAGAGGAAGAGGTCGATTCGCTGGGGGGGCTGATCTTCATGATGATCGGCCGGGTGCCGACGCGCGGAGAGGTGATCCGCCATGCCTCGGGCGCCGAGTTCGAGGTGGTCGATGCCGATCCGCGCCGGATCAAGCGGCTGCGGGTGCGTCTGCCTGCGGTGACCGCCGCCGCCGCGGCTTCTGCCTGACCCGAATGCGGGCCGGTCCGTTCCGCCGGGTGCTGGCCCGGCCTGCCTGGGCGGCCTTCGGGCTGGGGTTGGGCCTTGCTCTGGGCCAGGCGCCCTGGTCGCTTTGGCCGCTCGCGCTTTGCGCGCTGGCTGCGCTGATCTGGCTGGTGGCCCGTGCGGAAACGCCCGGCCGTGCGGCGCGGATCGCCTGGGCGGGCGGTGCGGGCCAGTTCGCGCTGGCACTGTCCTGGATCGTCGATCCCTTCCTTGTCGATATCCGCCATGACGGCTGGATGGCGCCCTTTGCGCTGATCTTGATGGCCGGGGGGCTCGCGCTCTTCTGGGGCGCGGCCGGGGCTTTTGCCGGATGGGCGGGGCGCGGCACGCGCGGCCGGGCGATGGCTTTGGTGCTTGCGCTGTCGGCGGCGGAACTGGCGCGCGGCTATGTGCTGACCGGCTTTCCCTGGGCGCTTCCCGGCCATGTCTGGATCGGGGCGCCGCAGATGCAGCTGGCAGCACTCACCGGGCAATACGGGCTGACCCTCGTCACGCTTTTCATCGCGGCCCTGCCGGTCCTGCTGCCGGTCGGGCCGGGCCGGAGCCTGGGCGCAGGGCTCGCTGTGGCAGCGGTGGCGGGGCTCGGGCTGTGGGGCGCGGCGCGCGAGGCGGCTCCGGTGCCGACAGAGGCCGATCCGCCGCAGGTGCGGCTGATCCAGCCCAATGCGGCGCAGCATCTGAAATGGCGCCGCGACATGATCCCGGTCTTCTGGGAGCGCCAGCTGGCCTATACCGCCGAACCGGGCGACCCGCCGCCCGATCTGATCGTCTGGCCGGAAACCGCCGTGCCTTTCTGGCTCGAGACCGCCGGGGACGGGCTGGAGACCATCGCAGAGGCGGCGGGCGGCGTGCCGGTCGCGGCGGGCATCCAGCGGGCAGACGGGCCACTGGCCTATAACAGCCTCGCGGTGATCGGCGCGGGTGGTCGGCTTCTGGGGCTTTACGATAAGCATCATCTGGTGCCCTTCGGCGAATACATCCCCGGAGCGGCTTTGCTCGGACGGTTCGGTATCCGCGGCCTCGCGGCGAACGATGTCTATGGCTATGCGCCGGGGCCCGGGCCGCGGCTGCTCGATCTGGGCGCGCGGCTGGGGAAGGCGCTGCCGCTGATCTGCTACGAGGCGGTGTTTCCGCAGGATCTGCGCGGGACCGGGCGGCCGCGCTGGCTGTTGCAGATTACCAATGACGCCTGGTTCGGCACCAGCACCGGCCCCTATCAGCATCTGGCCCTGGCGCGGCTGCGGGCGGTCGAGACCGGGCTGCCGTTCCTGCGCGCGGCCAATACCGGGGTCTCGGCAGTGATCGACGGGCGAGGGCGGGTCTTGGCCAGCCTGCCGCTGGGTCAGCAGGGCCAGATCACCGCCCCGTTGCCCCCGGCGCTGGCCGAAACGCCCTATGCGCGCACCGGCGACTGGCCGGTCTTTCTGGTGCTTTGTCTGGGTCTGGCCGCTTTCGTCGCAACCCGCGCCCTGAAATAGACATTGATTCCTGACAGGTGGCGGCGTAAGCCCGACCGGTCGAACCGTCACAACGGCTTCCTGGCGTGGCGGGGATAGCATCAACGGAGCGCCTTTCCATGACACGTCAAAACTACGTCTTCACCTCCGAATCCGTTTCGGAAGGACACCCCGACAAGGTCTGCGACCGCATTTCCGACGCGGTTCTGGATGCCTTCCTCGCCGAGGAACCCAATGCCCGCGTCGCCTGCGAAACCTTCGCGACCTCGTCGCTTGTGGTGATCGGCGGTGAGGTCGGGCTTTCGGACAAGACCCGCCTGAAACAGCTGATGGGCTCGATCGGCGAAATCGCCCGCGAGTGCATTCGGGATATCGGCTACGAGCAGGACAAGTTCCACTGGAACACCTGCCATGTGCTGAACTTCCTGCACGAGCAGTCCGCCCATATCGCGCAAGGCGTGGACAAGGACGGCGCCGGCGACCAGGGGATCATGTTCGGTTACGCCACCGACGAGACGCCCGAACTGATGCCCGCGCCGATCCAGTACGCCCATGCGATCCTGCGGCGTCTGACCGAGGCGCGGAAATCGGGCGCCGAGCCGACGCTTCGTCCCGACGCCAAGTCGCAGCTGACCGTGCGCTACGAGCATGGCCGCCCGGTCGCGGTCGACTCGATCGTGCTCTCGACCCAGCATGCGAGCGCGGATCAGACCTCGGACGACATCCGCTCCATCGTCGAGCCTTATATCCGCGAGGTTCTGCCCGAGGGCTGGCTCCATGAGGGCACCGAATGGTGGGTCAACCCCACCGGGACCTTCGTGATCGGCGGTCCCGACGGCGATGCCGGGCTGACCGGCCGCAAGATCATCGTCGACACCTATGGCGGGGCGGCCCCCCATGGTGGCGGCGCCTTCTCGGGCAAGGACCCGACCAAGGTCGACCGCTCGGCCGCCTATGCGGCGCGCTATCTGGCGAAGAACGTGGTCGCGGCGGGGCTCGCGTCGAAATGCACGCTGCAGCTGTCCTACGCCATCGGCGTGGCCAAGCCGCTGTCGATCTATGTCGACGCCCATGGCACCGGCAAGGTGCCGGAGGCCGAGATCGAGAAGGCGGTCGGGCAGGTGATGGATCTGACCCCGCGCGGCATCCGCGAGCATCTGGGGCTGAACCGTCCGATCTATGCCCGCACCTCGGCCTATGGCCATTTCGGCCGCATGCCCGAGGAGGATGGCGGCTTCTCCTGGGAGCGCACCGATCTGGCCGAGGCGCTGAAGAAGGCGTTCTGAGGCGGGACCGCGCCGGGCCTTGCCCGGGCGCTGGATCCAGTTTTGCAGGGGGCGCGTGCCAGATGGTGCGCGCCCCTCTCGCATGACCGTTTCGCTCAGAGCTTGACCGCCGCGCGGGCGCGGCCTATGGCGCGGCCGATGAGCGACGACACCCGCAAAAGCCCCGACCAGACCTCCGGCCCCACCGAGGGCGCGCCCGCGCGCGCCTGGCGCAATTTCTACGGTCGCCGCCATGGCAAGACCCTGCGGCAGACCCAGAAGGGCTATCTCGACAGCGATCTGGCGGCGTTGGCGCCGGGGGCGGTTGGCTGGGACGAGAACCCCGACCGCGCGCCGCTGGATCTTCAGGCGCGCTTCGGCGACCGCGAGGTCTGGCTGGAAGTGGGCTTTGGCGGCGGCGAGCACATGGTGCATCAGGCTGCGACCCACCCCGAGGCGGCGATCATCGGCTGCGAGCCCTTCATCAATGGCGTCGCGATGCTTCTGGGCAAGATCCGCGAGGCCGGGGTCGACAATCTGGCGGTGCATCCGGGCGATGCACGCGATCTCTTCGACGTGCTGCCCGAGGCCAGCATCTCGCGCGCCTTTCTGCTGTATCCCGACCCCTGGCCGAAGGCGCGCCATCACCGGCGGCGCTTTGTTACACCGGAATTCCTGGAGCCGCTGGCTCGGGTGCTGAAACCGGGCAGCGCGTTCCGGGTCGCAACCGACATTCCGGATTATGTGCGCCAGACGCTGGTCGAGGTCCCGAAGGCGGGGTTCGAGTGGCTGGCCGAGTGCCCAGAGGACTGGCGCGCGCCCTGGGACGACTGGATTTCGACCCGCTACGAACAAAAGGCGCTGCGCGAGGGGCGGGTGCCGCATTACCTGACCTTCCGCCGGCGCTAAGCCGTTGCGGCCCCGCCCCGGGCGCCGCGCGCCGGGGCAGGGTCGCGTCAGGGTATTTGGACCAAGAAGAAGCCCGCAAGCGATCCGGGCAGGGGCCGCCGGCAGGGGCCGGAGCGCCGTCGCCGGACGCGGAAGGGGACGTCATGTCCGATATCCGGATCACCAACTGCCACATCCACACCTTCACCGCCGCCCATGCGCCGCTTTACTATCCGGCGCCGCCGGTCGCCGCGATCCGGGCCTGGCCGGGGCTGTTGCACGGGTTGCGCCAGGCGGCACGGTTGCAGCCCTGGGAAGGGGCCCATGAGGCGGTCCTGCAGCTTGATCATTTCCGCAAGACCGGTTGTCGCGAAAGCCAGCGCGCCGTGTTTCTCGAGGCGCTGCGGCACTATCCGGCCAGCGCGCGCTTCGTCGTTCTGCCGATGGATCTGGAATATTGCGGCCACGGGCCGGTGCCGGTCGGGCTGGAGGCCCAGCATCGCGAGCTTTACGACCTGAGCCGCGACCCCGAGCTGGGGCATCGGGTCATTCCCTTCGCCACCCTCCATCCCGATCGGCCGGGCGCGGTCGCCGAGCTTCGGCGCTGTCTGGACGAGTATGGCTTCCGGGGGGTGAAGATCTACCCCCGGCTCGGTTATGCCCCGAGCCACGAGATCCTGATGCGCGAGGTCTATCCGCTGTGCGTCGAGCGCGGGCTGCCAGTCGTCTCGCATTGTTCGCGCGGGGGCGTGCGGCACCGGCGCTGGACCCCGGCCCGGGCGGATGCGGTGACCGATCCGGCGGCGCATGTGCCCGTGCTGCGCGCCTTTCCCGAGCTCAGGCTGTGCCTGGCGCATTTCGGCGGCGATACGGACTGGCTGTCTTATCTGGCCGAAGGGCTCGACCCGCTCGATCCAGAGGCGCGGCGGCGGAACTGGGTCACGCAGATCGCCGACATGATCGAGGGCGGGGCCTATCCCAATCTCTACACCGACGTTTCCTACACGGTCTTCAAGGTCCCCGCCTGCATGCCGCTGCTGACGCTGTTCATGGAGAACGAGCAACTGGCCTCGCGCATCCTCTTCGGGTCGGATTTCTACATGCCGCGGCCGGAGGATCTGTCCGAGAAGGCGGTCTCGATCCGGCTGCGCGCGGCGCTGGGCGAGGCGCGGTTCCGCCGGATCGCCGAGACCAATCCCGAAACCTGGCTGGGCGAGCGGTAGAGGCGGGGCGGTACGGGCGGGCGACAGGGGCGGGGCGACAGGGGCGGGCGGAGGCTGGACGGCTCGGCGCGCATTGGGTAAGCCGCAGGAACCCAATCCGAGGAGCCTTCCGCATGTCCGCCCATGGCGATCCGATCCCGATGACCGCGCGCAGGTCCGGCCCGCTGAGGGGCGCGGCCGTGGTGCCCGGCGACAAGTCGATCAGCCACCGCGCGCTGATCCTGGGCGCGCTGGCGGTGGGCGAGACCCGCATTTCGGGCCTGCTCGAGGGCCAGGACGTGCTGGATACCGCGAAGGCGATGCGGGCCTTCGGCGCCGAGGTCACACATGAGGGACCCGGCGACTGGACCGTGCAGGGCGTGGGCGTGGGCGGCTTTGCCGAGCCCGCCGACGTGATCGACTGCGGCAATTCCGGCACCGGGGTGCGGCTGATCATGGGGGCGATGGCGACCTCGCCGCTGACCGCGACCTTCACTGGCGACGCCTCGCTGCGGAAACGGCCGATGGGGCGGGTGACCGAGCCCCTGGCGCTGTTCGGCACCCGCGCCGTCGGGCGGCAGGGCGGGCGGCTGCCGATGACGCTCATCGGCGCGGCCGATCCGGTGCCGGTGCGCTATGTCGTGCCGGTGCCCTCGGCGCAGGTGAAATCGGCCGTGTTGCTGGCCGGGCTGAATGCGCCGGGCGAAACCGTGGTGATCGAGCGCGAGGCGACGCGGGATCATACCGAGCGGATGCTGGCGGGCTTCGGCGCGACGCTCCGGACCGAGGAGGTGCCGGAGGGCCGGGCCATCGTGCTGACCGGTCAGCCCGAGCTGGTGCCCCAGACCATCGCCGTGCCGCGCGACCCGAGTTCGGCGGCGTTCCCTGTGGCGGCGGCGCTGATCGTCGAGGGCTCGGACGTTTTGGTGCCGGGGATCGGGCTGAACCCGACCCGGGCCGGGCTGTTCGCGACGCTGCGCGAGATGGGGGCCGATCTGGTCTATGAAAACGAACGCGAGGAGGGCGGCGAGCCGGTCGCCGATCTGCGCGCGCGGTTCTCGCCCGCGATGGCCGGGATCGAGGTGCCGCCCGAGCGCGCGCCCTCGATGATCGACGAATACCCGATTCTCGCCGTGGTTGCCGCCTTTGCCAGCGGCCCGACGATGATGCGCGGGATCGGCGAATTGCGGGTCAAGGAAAGCGACCGGATCGCGGCGATGGCCGCCGGGCTTCGGGCCTGCGGTGCCGAGGTCGAGGAGGGCGAGGACTGGATGATCGTCCATGGCATGGGCGCGGGCGGTCTGCCCGGGGGGGCGGTCTGCGCCACCCATCTCGATCACCGGATCGCGATGTCCTTTCTCTGCGCGGGACTGGCGGCGCAAAAGCCGGTCTCGGTCGACGATGCCGGGCCGATCGCAACCTCTTTCCCGATCTTCGAGGGGCTCATGGCGGCCCTCGGCGCCGAATTCGACAGGGGCGACGCATGAGCGTGACGGGCGGGTGCCTGTGCGGCGCGGTCCGCTACCGGATCGACGGGCCTCTCAGCCCGGTCGTTGCCTGCCATTGCAGCCAGTGCCGCAAGGCAAGCGGCCACCATGTCGCCTCGGCCTCGGCGCCGCGCGACAGCATCGCCGTCGCGGGCGAGCTGCGCTGGTTCGCCTCCTCGGCCCTGGCGCGGCGGGGCTTCTGTCCGGTCTGCGGGTCGAACCTGTTCTGGGACGGGCAGGGCCCCGACATGGCGATCCATGCGGGCAGCTTCGACGGCGATCCGGGGGTCCGGCTGGTCGCCCATATCTTCTGCGCCGACAAGGGTGCCTATTACGAGATCGCGGACGGGCTGCCGCAGGCCCCGGCGGGGCGGTCCGGTCTGCCGGAGGACATCGGATGAGCTTTACGGTCGCCATCGACGGTCCGGCGGCAGCGGGCAAGGGCACGATCAGCCGGGCGGTTGCCGCGCATTTCGGCTTTGCCCATCTAGACACCGGGCTGCTCTACCGGGCGGTGGGGGCGCGGATGCTGGACGGGCTCGACCCGGTCGAGGCGGCACAGACGCTCGACCCCGAGGCGCTGGAACGCAGCGACCTGCGTGCACCCGAGGTGGCCCAGGCCGCCAGCAAGGTCGCGGCGATCCCGGATGTGCGGGCGGCGCTGGTTGATTTCCAGCGCGCCTTCGCGATGCGGGCTGGTGGCGCGGTTCTGGACGGGCGCGACATCGGCACGGTGATCTGCCCCGAGGCGCCCGCCAAGCTGTTCGTCACCGCCTCGGATACCGTCCGGGCCGAAAGGCGGTTCCGCGAACTGTCGGACAAGGGCGTCGAGACCAGCCTCGAGGAGGTCCTGACCGAGATGCGCGAACGCGATGCCCGCGACAGCGCGCGTGCCGCGGCCCCGCTGCGTCCTGCGCAAGATGCGGTGATCCTCGATACCTCCCGGCTGTCCATCGACGCGGCGGTGGCGGCCGCGATCGAGACCATCCGGACCCGGCAGCAAGGCTGAACCTGGCTGGGCCGACCTGAGCCGGGCCATGCCAGTCTGGGGCGTTTGCGGAAACCTGTGGCGGATCGGCCGCAGGGCGCGCGGCGCCGTGCAAGGCAGATTGCCGAATCGGCCGATCCGTGCAATGGAACCCGCGTCCGAAACACGCAAACATGAGGGGGCGTGACATGCAGTTCACCTATCGCGCATCCCTCTGGCGATTCGGCACCTTTGCCGGCACCGGCGTATCGCAGCGAACTTATTCGCGCCGATGATCCGGTCGGCCTGATCCGTCAGGCCTGAGCCCGCACCCCTCCGACCATCCACCGTCCGGATCCCGGCCGCCCTGCGCGTTCCTTCGTCCGGACTCCCTTTTCATCACGACACCATTCAATGGGCGTCCCCGCAGGGGGAGGCCTGCGGAGACAAATCATGAACATCCTCGCAGACCGGCGGGCGGGCCGGATCGAACCGCCGATACCCATCGCGATCGTCATCGAGCAGCACGGCGCCTGGAGCGTGCTGTTCGCGGCGATCGCCGCCCTCTTCGACGGGCGCGGCCGTCCGGGCGATGCCCGGCTGGGACAGCTCGACAACCACCTGCGGCGCGACATCGGCCTGCCGCCGCTGCCGCCCCGCCGGTCCGAACCGCCGCGCTGGATGTGAAGACGGGATCGGGGCGACCAACCGCGGGCCCCCGCCCGGATGGCGTCGGGCGGGGGCTGCCCCCTTGCGGGATGTGCGAAAACCCTATATTAGAGCGCGCGTCGAAAAAGGCGAAAACGCCGGTGGCGAAGGCGAGCAGGGGTCGGACGTTCTCCGGCCCTCTTTGTTATACGGAACGGCGCCCGCACTGACCAATCCAAGACCGGCGGAGACAACCGCCCGGCCAGAAAACAGATCGTAAAGGAAACCTGAGACCACATGGCTCAAAGCGCATCCATGGAGGACTTCGAAGCCCTCCTCAACGAAAGCTTCGAAATCGACACGCCGTCCGAAGGCAGCGTTGTCCGCGGCAAGATCATCGCCATCGAGGCGGGTCAGGCCATCATCGACGTCGGCTACAAGATGGAAGGCCGCGTCGATCTGAAGGAATTCTCCAATCCGGGCGAGGCCCCCGAAGTCACCGTCGGCGATGAGGTCGAGGTCTACCTGGATCGTGTCGAAAACGCCCGGGGCGAAGCCGTCATCAGCCGTGACAAGGCCCGTCGCGAAGAAGCCTGGGACCGTCTGGAAAAAGCCTATGCCGAGGATTCCCGCGTCGAAGGCGCGATCTTCGGCCGCGTCAAGGGCGGCTTCACGGTCGACCTTGGCGGCGCCGTGGCGTTCCTGCCCGGGTCTCAGGTCGATGTGCGTCCGGTGCGCGATGCCGGCCCGCTGATGGGCCTGAAACAGCCGTTCCAGATCCTCAAGATGGACCGCCGCCGCGGCAATATCGTGGTCTCGCGCCGCGCGATCCTCGAAGAGTCCCGTGCCGAGCAGCGCGCCGAAATCATCGGCAAGCTCAACGAGGGCGATGCCGTTGACGGCGTGGTCAAGAACATCACCGAATACGGCGCCTTCGTCGATCTCGGCGGTGTCGACGGCCTGCTGCACGTCACCGACATGGCCTGGCGCCGGGTCAACCACCCGTCGGAAATCCTGTCGATCGGCGAGACCGTCAAGGTTCAGGTCATCAAGATCAACAAGGAAACCCATCGTATCAGCCTCGGCATGAAACAGCTGCAGGCCGACCCGTGGGATTCGGTCGAGCGGAAATTCCCGCTGGGCACCGTCCACAAGGGCCGCGTGACCAACATCACCGACTACGGCGCCTTCGTCGAGCTGGAGCCTGGTGTCGAGGGTCTGGTCCACGTCTCGGAAATGTCCTGGACCAAGAAGAACGTCCATCCCGGCAAGATCGTCTCGACCTCTCAGGAAGTCGACGTCATGGTGCTGGAGATCGACACCGCCAAGCGCCGCGTGTCGCTGGGCCTGAAACAGACCATGCGCAACCCGTGGGAGGTCTTCTCGGAGACCCACCCGATCGGCACCGAGGTCGAGGGCGAGGTCAAGAACATCACCGAATTCGGTCTGTTCATCGGTCTCGACAACGACATCGACGGCATGGTTCACCTCTCCGACCTCAGCTGGGACCAGCGCGGCGAAGAGGCGATCCAGGAATACCGCAAGGGCGACATGGTGCGTGCCGTGGTCACCGAGGTGGATACCGACAAGGAACGCATCTCGCTGTCGGTCAAGGCGCTTGAAGGCGACCCCTTTGCCGAAGCCGTTGGCGGCGTGAAACGCGGCTCGATCATCACCGTCACCGTGACGGCGATCGAGGATGGCGGCATCGAGGTGGAATACGAAGGCATGAAATCCTTCATCCGCCGCTCGGATCTGTCGCGTGACCGGTCCGAACAGCGCCCCGAGCGCTTCCAGGTGGGCGACCATGTCGACGTCCGCGTGACCAACATCGACACCAAGACCCGCCGTCTGGGCCTGTCGATCAAGGCGCGCGAGATCGCCGAAGAGAAGGAAGCCGTCGAACAGTATGGCAGCTCGGATTCGGGTGCCTCGCTGGGCGACATTCTGGGCGCCGCGCTGAAAGGCGAAGATCGCTGATCGCGACCCTGTGCTGAACGGGAACGGCTCCGCAACCTTTGCGGAGCCGTTCTTTTTTGCGAATCGCAGGCGCCGAGTCGCGGCTTTTGCCCGGGCGTCATCCGTGCTTGGCGAAGTCAATTCCGGATTGGCAGCCCCCGCTTTGCAACCTTGAGGTGTTTCAGGGGCTTTCACCCGTCTTTTCAATGGGTTTCTGTTTCGCAGCCGCGCATTTCGCGGCTATAGTCCGCAAGCCTCAGCTGCGCATAATCGGCAATGGCCTTGACCTAGGGACAGACATCAAATGATCCGTTCGGAATTGATCCAGAAAATTGCAGAAGAGAACCCGCATCTTTATCAGCGGGATGTCGAGAGAATTGTGAATACCATCTTCGAAGAGATCATCTCGGCCATGGCGCGGGGCGATCGGGTGGAGTTGCGCGGTTTCGGCGCGTTCTCGGTCAAGCAGCGCGACTCGCGCACCGGGCGCAATCCGCGCACCGGCGAGTCGGTGCAGGTCGACGAGAAATGCGTGCCTTTCTTCAAGACCGGCAAGCTGCTACGTGATCGGCTGAACGGAAAATAACAACCGAGTCTCCGCTATGCGCCTGATCCGCTACCTGTTTCTCGTCCTTCTCGCCATCTGCCTCGTGGTTGTGGCGACCGCCAATCTCGACCCGGTCTCGGTGACCCTGTTGCCCGGCGAACTGGCGACCTATTCCGGTTTCCAGTTCACCGCCGAGGTGCCGCTTTATGTCGTGGGCTTTGGCGGCATGCTGCTGGGCCTGCTGATCGGCTTTTTCTGGGAGTGGCTGCGCGAAAGCAAGCACCGCTCGGTTGCGTCGCGGCAGCGGCGCGAGACGGCGCGGATGCAGCGCGAGCTTGACCGGCTTCAGGCCGAAAAGCGCCGCAACGACGGGCATGACGACGTGCTGGCCCTGATCGAGAAGGGCGGCACCCGCTAGGGGCCGGCCATGTCAGACAGTATCCGGGTCAAGATCTGCGGGCTGACCTCGCCCGCCGCCGTCGAGGCTGCGGCGCGGCTGGGCGCGTCCTATCTGGGCTTCGTCTTCTTCCCCAGATCCCCCCGCCATCTGGAGATCGAGACGGCGCGCGCGCTGGCCATGGCGGTGCCGCCGGGTCTTGCCAAGGTCGCGCTGACCGTCGATGCGGACGACGCGGCGCTAGAGGCGCTGCTCGACCGCGTGCCGATCGACATGCTGCAGCTGCACGGGCACGAAAGCCCCGATCGCGTGGCCGAGCTGCGCGCCCGGTTCGGGCTGCCGGTGATGAAGGCGGTCGGCGTGGCGGACGAGGCCGATCTGCCCGCCCTGGCGGATCATGCCCGGGTCGCCGATCAGATCCTGGTCGATGCCAAGCCGCCGAAGGATGCGGCCCTGCCGGGCGGCAACGGGCTGGCCTTCGACTGGCGGCTGATCGCCGGGCGGCGCTGGCCGGTGCCGTGGATGCTGGCGGGTGGGCTCACGCCCGGCAATGTCGCCGAGGCCATCGCGCTGACCGGCGCGCAGCAGGTCGACGTGTCGTCGGGGGTCGAATCGGCCCCCGGGGTCAAGGACGAGGCCCTGATGGGCCGGTTCATCGCCGCCGCGGGCGGCAAGGAGAGAACATGAAGGGACTTCTGGGACTGATCGCGTTGCTGGCGGTGGCCGGGCTGGCTCTGGCCTTTACCAAGCCGACCGAGGCCGATTTCGAGGCCGCGCTCGAGACGCAGCTGCTGGACCGGATCGACCGTGCCGAGCCCGATACGCAAAGCAACCCGGCCAGCGCCGTTCTGCTGGCGACCTGCAAGCTTGGCCGCACCCAGTGTGCCGAGCTGATCCGGTCGATGATCTCGCTCGACTATCAGGACAAGGTGCTGTTCGCCATGGCCGACGTGTCGCTGGGCGGGCGCGAGGGCGGGGTCTGTTACGGCGCCGCGACGCGGATCTTCTGCCGCGAGACCGGAAACGGGGCCGCAAACGGGCGCTGACCCCTTGCCGCGCGCGGTCCGCGCCAGTAGGCAAGGGCGACAGACCCGCGCGGGAGGCTCCCATGCCCGATGACATCCTGAATTCCTACAAGACCGGCCCCGACGAGAACGGCCGGTTCGGCATCTTCGGCGGCCGCTTCGTCTCCGAGACACTGATGCCGCTGATCCTGGAGCTCGAGGCGCAATACGAGCACGCCAAGACCGATGACAGCTTCTGGGCCGAGATGGACTTCCTCTGGAAGCACTATGTCGGCCGCCCCTCGCCCTTGTACTTTGCCGAACGGCTGACCGAACGGCTGGGCGGGGCCAAGGTCTATTTCAAGCGGGACGAGCTGAACCATACCGGCGCGCACAAGATCAACAACGTGCTGGGCCAGATCATTCTGGCCCGCCGCATGGGCAAGACCCGGATCATCGCCGAGACGGGCGCCGGGCAGCATGGGGTCGCGACCGCGACGGTCTGCGCCAAGTTCGGTCTGAAATGCGTGGTCTACATGGGCGCGACCGATGTCGAGCGCCAAAAGCCCAACGTCTTCCGCATGCGCCTCTTGGGGGCCGAGGTGGTGCCGGTCACCTCGGGCCGCGGCACGCTGAAGGACGCGATGAACGACGCGCTCCGGGATTGGGTGACCAATGTCCGCGACACGTTCTACTGCATCGGCACGGTGGCGGGGCCGCATCCCTATCCGGCCATGGTGCGCGACTTCCAGTCGATCATCGGCACCGAGGCCAAGGCCCAGATGCAGGAGGCCGAGGGCCGTCTGCCCGACACCATCATCGCGGCCATCGGCGGCGGGTCGAACGCCATGGGGCTGTTCTATCCCTTCCTCGACGATGCCTCGGTCCGGATCATCGGAGTCGAGGCCGGCGGGCATGGCGTTGACGACCGGATGGAACATTGCGCCTCGCT
This sequence comes from Rhodovulum viride, assembly GCF_003265965.1. Lineage (NCBI taxonomy): Bacteria > Pseudomonadati > Pseudomonadota > Alphaproteobacteria > Rhodobacterales > Paracoccaceae > Rhodovulum > Rhodovulum viride. The sequence goes on from NZ_MUAV01000013.1 coordinate 115,292, forward strand.
GACCGGTGGGCGTCCGGGCGTGCTGCATGGCAACCGCACCTATCTGTTGCAGGACGAGGACGGGCAGATCCTGGAGGGGCACTCGATCTCGGCCGGGCTCGACTATCCGGGCATCGGGCCGGAACATGCCTGGCTGCACGATATCGGGCGGGCCGAATATGTTTCGGTCACCGACCGCGAGGCGCTGGCCGCGTTCCAGCTGTCCTGCGAGACCGAGGGCATCATTCCCGCGCTGGAGCCCAGCCACGCGCTGGCCCATGTGATGAAGATCGCGCCCGGGCTGCCGGCCGATCACCTGATCTGCATGAACATGTGCGGCCGGGGCGACAAGGACATCTTTGCCGTGGCGCGCTATCTGGGCTTCGGAATGGACGAGGCCTGAGGGCCGATCCGAGAGCGGGGCGCGAGCACGCGCCCTGCCGGGACCGGGTCAGGCGGGGCGCGGACCTCAGCCGTCGTCGGCGTGCAGCGTCAGCACCTCGAGCGGCACCACCTCCAGCGCGGCGCGATGGGTGGCGGTCAGCTTGACCCGCGGCGCGCAGCCCTCGTCATGGGCCTGCAGGAAGCGCGCGGCGCACAGGCACCAGCAGTCGCCCGGGGTCAGGCCCGGAAAGCCGAATTCGGGGCGCGGCGTGGTCAGGTCGTTGCCGACATATTTCGAATAGGCGAGGAATTCGGCGGTCATCACCGCGCAGACCGTATGGCTGCCGGCATCCTCGGGGCCGGTGTCGCAACAGCCGTTGCGATAGAACCCGGTCAGCGGCGCGGCCGAACAGGGGTCGAGCCGTCCGCCAAAGACGTTCAGCGAGGGAGCCTTGCGGTCTGTCATGTCCGTCCTTCCCTGTCGTCGGGTGTGTCTGCCGGGGTCCAGCGGACCCAGCGGCCGTGAAAATCGGCGCGGCCGACGGCGCGCGGGGTTCCGCCGGGCCAGAGCGTGATCCGAAGCGCCGCGCCGTCGCCACCATCGGCTTCCATCTCGACCCGGGCCAGCGGCGCGGTCTCGGTGGCCCGGGCGCCGGCCTCGGCGATCAGCCGCTCGCCCTGGGCGCGTGCCGCCTCGGGCAGGTACTGCCAGGCCACGGTATGAAAGATCATGTGCAGCGCGCCGGGACGCGGGTCCGCCAGCCGCCGGGTCAGCCAGGGCAGGGCGTCCTCGCGGTCGACCGGGGCAGGGGGCTCGGCCAGGGCCGCATCCGTCAGGCGGCGCCGGTCGGGCTGGTCGGGCCAGAGATAGGCCCGGAGCCGCAGCGCGCCCTCGGGCGTGTGTCCCGCGATCGGGTTCAGATCGACGCCGCGCCGGGCGATCACCCGGGGGACGGCCCGCGGCGGGGCGGGGCCCTGCCAGTCCGGGGCGAGGCGCAGCCGGGCATCGGCCGGCCCATAGGACCCCTCGGGCAGATCCAGCGCGTAGCGGTCCCAGTTCAGGTTCAGCCCGGCGCTCGCGCCGATCTCGGACAGCACCAGCGGCAACCCCGTTGCCGCCGTCAGCCAGTGACCCGCCGCGCTCAGCACCGCCGAGCGGCGCACCTCGTTGGTCTGGGGCGGGCTGTCGAGCCAGCGCATCAGTTGGGTCTCGTGGGTCGTGAAGGCGGCCTCGATCTCTGCCCAGAGGCCGTCCGGGTCGGGATCGACGGGCGGGTAAAGCGCGGCCAGACCGGGCGCCGCGCCCGACAGCACCAGCCCGTGCAGGGCGCCCGCGAGCCTCAGTGGCACCGATTGCCCGCCCGCGCCCAGCGTACCCTCCCAGCCCAGCAGCCGGTCCGCGACCGCGCAGCCGGGCTGCAGCCGCTCGGCCGCAAGCCGCAGAAGCCCTGCGGTGAAGGGCGATCCCAGCCGCGCGCAGGCGGCGGCCTGATCGGTGCAGGCGGCCCGCAGGTTCATTCTAGCGGAACCGGTCGGCAAGTTTTTGCAGGGCCGAGCGCGGGTCCTCGGACGGCTCGGGCGGCGGGGCGGCGGGTTTCGGCGCCGGTGCGTGTGCCCCGGCCGAGGCCCCGTTTCGCGCAGGCGCGATCCGCAGCGCCACAGCATTCAGAAACCTGGCGCCATCGCCCCGTGCCAGATCGGCGGCGCCGTCCGAGATACCGCGCAGCAGATCGTCCAGCCAGTCGCGGTCGGCCTTGGCGAAATCGGACAGCACATAGCCCGAAACCCGGTCCTTGTGCCCCGGGTGGCCGATGCCCAGCCGCACGCGCTCGTAATCCGGCCCCAGATGCTGGTGGATCGAGCGCAGCCCGTTATGGCCCGCATGCCCGCCGCCCGATTTCAGCCGGCACTTGCCGGGCGCGAGGTCCAGTTCGTCATGAAACACGGTCACATCGGCGGGGGTGAGCTTGTAGAACTGCACCGCCGCCTGCACCGCGTCGCCCGACAGGTTCATGTAGGTTTCGGGCTTCAGCAGGACCACCTTCTCGGGGCCCAGCCGCCCTTCGGCGGTCTGGCCCTTGAACTTGGCCCGCCAGGGCGAAAAGTGATGGTCCCCGGCGATCCGGTCGACCGCCATGAAGCCGATATTGTGCCGGTTGCCCGCATATTGCGCGCCCGGATTCCCGAGGCCCACGAAGAGACGCATTCGTGATCTCCTGCCGCTTGCTCTTTCGTCCTTGATGCCCTGAACTGCGGCAAAAGGCCAGAACCGGCCGGATCGGGAACGAGGAAGCGACCCATGTATCTGACGATGAACCGTTTCAAGGTGAAGCCGGGATCAGAGGAGGCGTTCGAGGAGGTCTGGAAGACGCGCGACAGCCATCTGAAGACGGTGCCGGGGTTCGTCGGGTTTCACCTGCTTAAGGGTCCCGACAAGGAGACCTACCGGCTTTACGCCTCGCATACCTTCTGGGAGAGCGAGGCCGCCTTTACGGCCTGGACGAAATCCGAGGCCTTCCGCGCGGCGCATAAGGGCGCCAAGGGGCCGTCCGACATGTATCTGGAACCGCCCGAGCTGGAAATCTTCGAATCGGTGCAGGCCCTGAGCTGAAGCGACCCCCTCGGGACCACACAGTGTCGCGGGGGGCTCCGAACTTCTCGAATAGCCTTCGGACTCAGTCTTGTAGAAGGGGCGCGGGCGTTGCCGACGCGCCCCGAACTGCGCGCGTTGCTCCGGGGCCGAGGGGGAGAAACCCTTTGGCAACGCCCCTGTGCCTACTCTGTCTGTCAAGCCCCATGGCTGGGGTCGATCCAGACGGCGAGGCATTCCCATGCGTGACCCGGTCCGAGTTCTCTTCCTGTGGTTTCCCCTGCACGGCCTGATCGCACTGATGACGGTCCTTGGCGGGGCCGGCGATGCGCGAGCCGTGCCGCTTGCGATGGACCCGCAGTTCGAGGCTGCCGTGACGGGTGACTGGGGCGCCGATCCTGCCACGCTGTCGGACGGGGTGGCGACGGCGCGGCTGCAGGCGGGCATCCTTTGTGCGGCCTGGGCGCGCGACATGATCGGCCAGCACTGGCGCCGCCTCGATCATGAGGATGGCCCAGGCACCTGGTCGGCAGATCGTCAGACGCTGTGGTTCCAACTGGGCTGGATCGCGGAATTCGAACGGCGCTATCTTCGGCCCCGGATCGACGCCGAAAGCCAGGAGGCGCTGCAGGCGGCCTGGTGGCCCGAGGGTGTCTCGACCCAGGCAGGCAGTTCCGAGGCGGCGCAGATCCACCGGTTCTGCCTGCGGCTGCCGGGGCTGTTCGGGTCGATCGATCCCGATGCCCCGCCGCGCGACCCTGCGATGCTGCGCTAGCCGCCAAAGCAAAACGGGGCCCCGAGGGCCCCGTTCGTTGAAAGCTTGCGGCGATGCGCCAGCAGCAGCCGATTACTCCTCGGCAGCCTCTTCCTCGTCTTCGGCCGAGCGCAGGCCCGACGGCGCCGAGATGTTGGCGATCACGAAGTCGCGGCCGGTGATGGTCGGCGTGGTGCCTTCGGGCAGCGCGATGTCCGAGATGTGGACGATGTCGCCGATGTTCAGCGCCGAGACGTCGACCGTCAGTTTCTCCGGGATGTCGCCGGCGGTGACCACCAGTTCGACCTCGGGCCGGACCACGGTCAGAACGCCGCCGCGCTTGAGGCCCGGGGATTTCTCTTCGCCCACGAATTCGACCGGGATGTAGAGGTTGATCCGCGAGGTGCGGCGCAACCGCATCAGGTCCACATGGGTCGGCAGGTCCTTGACCACGTCGCGCTGAACGCCGCGGCAGATCACCCGCACGTCTTCCTGACCGTCAACTTTCAGGTTGAACAGCGTCGACAGGAAGCGGCCGGCTTTCAGGCGCTTCAGCAGCTCGTTGTACTTGAGGTTGATCGGAAGCGGTTCGGCGCCGCCGCCATAGACGATACCGGGGACAAGGTTCTCACGGCGTGCTTGACGAGCGGCCCCCTTGCCTGTCCCCGTCCGTACCGTGGCGTTAAGATCAGGGATCTCACCAGCCATTGGTCTATTCTCCTAAGGTTGTGGGCATCCTCCAAGGGTGTATGCCCGATGAAGCCGTGCCCATAGCCGAGCCGGGGCCGGATTGGAAGGGGGAAAATGGGCCGCTGAAGCCCGGATCAGACAAGGTTCAGGCCCGGTTCAGACCCAGTCGCCCTCGAAATCCTTCGGCACCAGCAGGATGTCGCGGTCGAGCCCGGCGATATTCTTGCGCCCGCACAGCGCCATGGTGGTGTCGAGCTCCTTGTGGATCACCTCCAGCGCCCGGGTCACGCCCGGCTCGCCCATCGCGCCCAGCCCGTAGATGAAGGCGCGGCCGATATAGGTGCCCTTGGCCCCCAGTGCGACCGCCTTCAGCACGTCCTGCCCGGACCGGATGCCGCCGTCGACATGCACCTCGATCTGGTCGCCCACGGCGCGCAGGATCGAGGGCAGGGCGCGGATCGAACTGAGCGCTCCGTCGAGCTGCCGCCCGCCATGGTTCGACACGACAATGGCATCGGCCCCGACATCAAGCGCGCGCTTCGCGTCCTCGGCATCGAGAATGCCCTTGAGGATCAGCTTGCCGCCCCAATCCTCCTTCAGCTTCTTCACCTGCGACCAGTCGAGCCGCGGATCGAAATTGCCGGCCGTCCAGTCGACCAGCGACGAGGCGTCGGTGACGCCCTTGGCGTGTCCGATGATGTTGCCGAAAAAGCGGCGTTTCGTTTGCAGCATCTCGAGCCCCCAGCCCCATTTGGTGGCCAGGTTGGCCATGGTCGGGAGGGTCATCTTGGGCGGGGCCGACAGCCCGTTCTTGAGATCCTTGTGCCGCTGGCCGAGGATCTGCAGATCGAGCGTCAGCACCAGCGCCGAACAGCGGGCGTCCTTGGCCCGCTGGATCAGGTTCGCGAGGTACTCCTGGTCGCGCATCACGTAAAGCTGGAACCAGAACGGCTTTTCGGTATGGGCCGCGACATCCTCGATGGAACAGATCGACATGGTGGACAGCGTGAAGGGCACGCCGAACTTCTCGGCGGCGCGGGCGGCCTTGATCTCGCCATCGGCGGCCTGCATGCCGGTCAGCCCGACGGGCGCCAGCGCGACCGGCATCGCGACATCCTGTCCGACCATCTGCGTGGCGGTCGAGCGGCCCTCCATGTCGACCGCGACCCGCTGGCGCAGCCGGATCCTTGCGAAATCCGAACTGTTGTCGCGGAACGTCTGTTCGGTCCAGCTGCCCGTCTCGCAGTAGTCGTAGAACATCTTGGGCACGCGGCGCTTGTAGATCCGGTGCAGGTCTTCGATCGTGGTGATGACGGGCATGGCCTTCCCTCGCTTTGGTAAGGTGCCATTACCAATCGCCGGGGGCCGCCGCAACGGCGAAGGGTGGCGCTCAGGCCGTTGCAGGGCGCGCGACGATCAGGCGGTTCACCAGATGGGTGAAGACCGCCGCGCCCAGGATCGGGATGACGAGGTTCACCAGCGGCAGGCTCAGCGGCACCGCCATCAGCAGCCCGGCCACAAAGATCGTCGCGCCATGGCGGCGGCGCAGGTTCCGCGCGCCCTGCCGGCCAAGCCGCCGCATCGCCGCCATCTGAAAATACTCGCGCCCCAGAAGGAAGCCGTTCACCGCCCAGAACAGGAACGGCGCGAACGGCCCGACGAAGAAGTACAGCACCAGAGCCACCAGGTTGACCGCCAGCACGACGCCGAGAAATCCAAGGCTGTCGCGGATCTGGTCGAAGACCGGGATCGGGGCGACTGGGGGCAGGGTCGGATAGTGGCGTGCCTCGACCGCCTCGGCCACGTCGTCAAGGAAGATGCCCGTGAAGGCCGAGGCCACCGGCACCATCAGGAACACCGACATCACGATCATCAGCAGGAATGAGGCACCCGACAGGATCTCGTCGACCCAGTGGATTTCGCCGATCCAGGGCAGGGTAAAGCTGTCGGGGACCAGCCAGCCGATCAGGACGAAGATCACGGCATAGATCGCCGCCAGCAGCAGCACCGACAGGCCGACGCCCAGAAACAGCACCCGGCGGAACGCGCGGTCGCCGATCTGGCCCAGCGTCTTGAGAAAGGCGGTCAGGATCATTCGGACACCCATTCGGTGATTGCAGCAATGTCGGGGCGCGGCCGCTCGGGCGGAGCCGCCGTTTCGGTGCCGATATGGACGATGCCCACCACGGTTTCGGTGTCGGCGAGCCCCAGCCCCTCGGCCAGGAAGCCGCGGTCATGGGCGGGCCAGCCGGTCAGCCAGTTGGCGCCCCAGCCCGAGGCAAGTGCCGCGTTCAGAAGCGCCAGGCACACGGCGCCGGCGGAATGGATCTGTTCGATCTCGGGCACCTTGGCCGAGGACTTCGGCGCCGAGACGACGACGACCGCCAAGGGGCTTCGCGCATAGGCCGAGGCGGCCTTGGCAATGGCCTCCTCGGGCTGGCCAAGGGCGGCGCCCCGGGTCCGGACCAGCACCTCGAGCCGGGTCAGCGCGGGCTTTTCCAGCACGACAAAGCGCCAGGGTTCGAGCTTGCCGTGATCGGGGCTGCGGGCCGCGGCGGTCAGGATCGGGATCAGCGCGTCCCGGGTCGGACCCGGCGAGGCCAGGGTCTTGGCGGGGCGCGACCGGCGGGTCAGCAGGAAGTCGAGCACCTCGGGGCGCGGGTCTGGCATGGGCCACCTCCTCTTTGCGCCTATATGGCGGCGGTCGGGGGCGGGGTTCAAGCCCGGCTTGACGCGCCGCCGTGGCCGGGGCAGCAAGGCGGGCATGACAGATCTGACCCATCTGGCGGTGCCCGGCACCGAGATCGCGGTGCGGGTGACGCCCCGCGCCTCGCGCGACCGGATTCTGGCCGAGGAGGGGCAGATCAGGGTCTACGTCACCGTGGTCCCCGAGGATGGCAAGGCCAATGCGGCGGTAACGAAGCTTCTGGCCAAGGCGCTGGGCGTTCCGAAGTCCCGGCTGGACCTCGTGCGCGGCCAAACCGCCCGCGACAAGGTTTTCCGGGTTCTCTAGCGGCGGGGGCCGCGCCCGATCCTTCCGCAACCGTCCCGATCGGGTTGCCGCCTTTTGGCCGACAGGCTGGACCTGCAGGCGTCGTCGGGGCCGGTCTCTTGGGCTCAGACGCCTGAGGGGCCGCCATCCCGGTCACGACAGACTTCGTGCATGGGGTGCGAGACGATGCCGGGGCCGCAGAAGCGAGGCACATCAGGCGGGCAAGGCCCGCCCCCCAACCCGACGCGATCCCGGCCGGCCCGCCGCCGGGATCTTTCGCTTCTTGATCTCAGGCGGCGTTCGACGCGCGGAACGGCACCACCGAGCCCGCTGCCGGATACCCGTCATTGGCGGTGCGGAAGATCGACACCTGCGCCGCAAGCTCGCGTGCCTCCGACGCCAGGCCCTGGCTGGCGGCGGTCGCCTGTTCGACCATCGCCGCGTTCTGCTGGGTCACGGTGTCGAGCTGACCGACGCCGGTGTTGATCTCGTTCAGCGTGATCGCCTGTTCCGAAGCGCCCGACGCGATCTGCGAGATATGTTCGCGCATGCCGGACACAGCCTCGATGATCCGGGTCAGCTCGCTGCCGGCATTGTTCACCAGCCCGACCCCAAGCTTGACGTTTTGGGTGCTTTCCTGAACCAGCGCGCTGATCTCCCCCGAGGCCTCGCCCGAGCGCTGGGCCAGGGCCCGCACCTCGGAGGCGACCACGGCAAAGCCGCGCCCGGCTTCGCCCGCGCGGGCGGCCTCGACCCCGGCGTTGAGCGCCAGAAGGTTCGTCTGGAAGGCGATGTCCTTCATGACCGAGAGGATCTGCGAGATCTTCTTGGACGAGGTATCGATCCGTGCCATCGCCTCGACCGCGTCTCCGACGACCCGGCCACCGCTTTCGGCCGTGGCCATGGCGCGGTCGGCCGACTGCTCGACATCCTTGATGGCGCTGGCCGCGCCCCGAACCGTCGCCGTCAGTTCATCGATGGCGGCGGCGGTTTCTTCCAGCGTGGCGGCCTGGGTTTCGGTCCGCCGCGACAGGTCGGACGAGGCCTGGCCGACTTCCTGAGCCGTCCGTTCGACGATGCTGGAGACGTCCTTTACCGTTGCAATGGTGGTCGAAAGCTGGCCGACGGCGCTGTTATAGGCATCGGCCAGCGCGGCGATATCCGGCAGGCCCGATCCCGGCACGCGGTGCGAAAGATCGCCGGACTGAAGCCGTTGCAGTCCCTTCGCGATCTCTTCGATGCCACTGTGCCGTTCGGTGATGTCGGTCGCGATTTTGATCACCCGGGTGGTGTGGCCGTTCTCATCGAGGCAGGGGGCATAGGTCGCCTGGATCCAGATGATCGAGCCGTTTTTCCGGATCCGCGGAAACTGGTCGGTGAAGGATTGACCGCTGCCCAGACCTTCCCAGAACGCCTTGTAGGCAGGGGTCTTGACGTAGTCGGGGTCCACGAACATCGAATGGTGCCGCCCGGCGATCTCGGCCTCGGTATAGCCGAGGGCTTTGAGGAAGTTCGCATTGGCGGTGATGATCGTGCCGTCCGGCCTGAACTGGATCGTCGCCTGCGTGCGGTCGATCACCGCGAAGAACGCCTGCGCCAGATCGGCTTTATCCTTCGCCGCGCTGTTTCGCTGAGACCGGCCGAACATCATGAACTCCTCCAAACGCATAGGTTGACAGAGGGGGTAGATCGGAAGTGTTGCTTTTTCTATAATAATTATAGTTTGTAGTTAAATGGTTTATGGAAAGTCCCTTTGAATTCAGGGACATGTCTCGGAGGATCGGCGCTGTATTGGCTAACGGCCGTCGCACCGGCGCGCAACCGGACCACGTGGCCGGCGACGCTTGGGCTGCGCCCGGTGGACAGTGGGCAGGCCGGCGGCCTAGCCGCGGCCGCGCCAGAACAACTCGCGCCCGAACGAGTAGAGAACGCCCGAGCTGAAAAGCACCAGCAGCACGCCCAGGACCTTCAGCAACCCGGCGATCCAGGACAGGACCGGCCAGGCCGGCAGGGTGTAGCCCACGATTGCCAGCCCGAGGCCCGCGAGGCCCAGCACGGCGAAGTCGCGCGCCATCGCGGCGGGTGTTTCCCAGCCCAGCGTATCGAGCATGGTCCGTCTTTTCGGCCGCTCGGCCTCGCGGTCGAGCGCGGGGTCGCGGAGCGCGGGCAGCTGGACCGGCCGGTCCGAGAGTTCGGTTGCGGACGAGGGGACGACCGGGCCGGGCTCGGCGGCGGGCGCGGTCTCGCGACGGGTCCGCCGCGGCAGGGCGCTCATCCAGCGATCCGCGCGGTCCGGGTTGCGCAGGTACAGCGCGCAGCCCCCGACCACGGCCAGCACCAGAATACAGACCGCCGTGAAGGTCGGGCCGATCAGCAGCCCGCACAGCACGACAAGATAGAGCGCCAGCAAAAAGAGCGCGATCCGGCCTCCCTGGCCGATGAGCTTCCGTAGGGACGGCATGTTGCACCTCTCTGACTGATAGCGGGGGTTTCGGACTGGATATGGGGCGATGCAAGAGGAAATGTCAGTGGCGGTTTGCCGCGTGCTGGTCCAGCCCGAAAATTCACGGGAACAAAGCCGCCCGCCGGGACGGGCGCGGGGGCGGGGAGAGGCCGTGCCCGGTCAGGGGGGTGTTTTTCCTTTCGCCATCACCCGGGAATGACGCAACAGGGGTTGAGACGCCCCGAAACCGGTGCATGTCATAGTGCGCCGCAGACAGCCTTGCCGCGACCGGTCCGGCCTTCGGTCCGGGGGCGAAAAGGGATGGGCCCGGCCGCTCTGAGGCCAGTGAGACGAAAACGAGGGAGCGCGGGTGACAGAGCGCATGACAAGCCGGGCCGATCCGGCCCCGCGCGGGAAACTGGCGCGCGCGGGCCGCCTGCTGCTGACGGCGGCCTTCATCGGTATCGCGGTCTGGTTGCTGCGCGATGCCACGCACCAGATCGAGTTTTCCGAGATCACCGATGGCTTGCAGGCCGTGACGCGGACGCAGATCGCGCTTGCGGTGCTGGGAACGCTCGTCAGTTTCGTCTTTATCGGGGCGCTCGATCTGCTGTGCCTGAAAGAGATCGCGCCGGGTCGGGTGCCGGGGCGGGTGTCGGTGGCCACCGGGGCGGCGGCGACGGCGGTCTCGAACCTTCTGGGCGCCGCCTATGTGACCGGCGTCGGGGTCCGCTACCGGGCCTATTCGGTCTTCGGGCTGGGCGCCTCGCAGGTGGCGGTGCTGTTTGCCCATAACAGCCTTGCTTATTCGCTTGGGGCGCTGGTGCTTTATGGCGCGGTCCTTGCCGTGCATCCGGCCAGTATCGAGGGCGTTCTGCCGCTTTCGCCGCTGCTGCAGACCGTGATCGGTCTGTCGCTCCTGGCCCTGACGGCGCTGATCTGGGGGGCGATCCGCCTGCGCGCAGGCCGCCCGGTCCAGGTCTTCGGGCGGCGCATTCCGATGCCCGGTTTCGGCACGGCGGTGGCGCTGACGGGTGCGGTGGTGTTCGATCTGGTCGCGTCGGGGCTGGTGCTGCACGTGCTTTACCCGCCCGACCTATCGATCGGCTTTCTCGAATTCCTGGCGGTCTTCGGCATTGCCATCAGTCTGGGGATTCTCAGCCATTCGCCGGGCGGCCTTGGTGTTTTCGAGGCCACGATCCTGACCGCGACCGGGGCGCATGGCCGGGCCGATGCGCTGGCCGCGCTGATCCTCTATCGCGCGGTCTATACGCTCTTGCCGTTCCTGGCGGCCCTTGTCGCGGCCGGGGTGTTCGAGTTGCGCACCAACCGCGCCGCGCTCGCCCGGACCGCGCGGCGGGTCGGCGCGCGCCTGCGGCCCGCCGCTCCCGCCATCGTGGCGGGTCTTGTCGTAGCGGCGGGCGGCGGTCTGCTGCTGTCGGGCCTTCTGGGCCCCCTCGGACCCGAGATCGCCGTGCCGCCGGAACTGAGGGCGATGGCGCGGCCGCTGGCCATGGCCCTCGGTCTGGTGGCGCTGGCGCTGGCCGGGGCGCTGGCGCTGCGGTGGCGCAGGGCCCCGACGCTGACCCTGGCGGCACTGGCCGCTGGTGGCATGGCGCTCCTGGCCGAGGGACGTCCGACCGAGGCGGCGCTGCTGCTTGGCCTTGTCGCCGGGCCGGTCTGGCTGCTGCGTCGGCTGCTTTAGGCCCTCAGGCGGGCCCTGTCAGGCACGCGTAACGGGCCCCGAGGCGACCGCCAGTCCGCAGAGTTCCGGGGCAGGGAGAGGCGATGTCGCCTGTCAAGAGCCCCGCGCCGGTCTTCCCGCCCGGTAAAGCACGCCCTCTGTGCGCAATGGAACAGCGGTTGCCATTGAAGCAGGTTTGCGTTCGCGAATACATAGGCTCGAACCCATTCCCCCCTCAGGAGATCCCCCATGTCCAACAAGACGCTCGACCTGCTGTCCAAACGCCGAACCCAATATGCTCTTGGCAAGACCCTCCCGATCCCGACCGATGCAGTCGAAGAGTTGATCAAGGCGGCGATCCGTCACGCGCCCTCCTCGTTCAACTCGCAAAGTTCTCGGGCGGTCATCCTGTTCGGCGCTGAAAGCGAGAAGGTCTGGTCGCTGATCGAGGCCGAGCTGCGCAAGATCGTTCCCGAGGACGCCTTCGCGCCGACCGCCGCCAAGATGGCCGGATTTGCCGCCGGCGCGGGCACGGTGCTGTTCTACGAGGATCAGGACACGATCCGCGGCCTGCAGGAGCAGTTCCCGCTTTATGCCGATGCGTTCCCGGGGTTTGCGAACCATTCCGCCGGGATGGCGCAGCTGGCGGTCTGGACCGCTCTGGCCGAAGAAGGCATCGGCGCGAGCCTTCAGCACTACAACCCGGTGGCCGATGCTGCGCTGGCCGAGGCCTTTGGCGTGCCCTCCAGCTGGAAGCTGATCGCCCAGATGCCCTTCGGGTCCCATGCGGGCGAAATCGGTCCCAAGACCTTCATCGAGGATGACACCCGCTTCATCACTCTCGGCAAGTAATCCGGCAGGTCGATCCTGTCAGGCACGATGCGGCGGCCCCGAAAAGGGGCCGCCGTTTTGGCGTCAGGCGCCGCGCCCTTCAGTCAGGCGTCTTCGGGCGGTCCGAACAGCGCGGTTCTGGGATAGTGCAGGGTATTGTGGAACGCGGCCGGGCTGTCGGCCGGATTGCGGTAGCCATGCGCCCGGTCGGCCGGAAAGCGCAGCCCGTCGCCTGCCCGGCAGGGCTTCCAGAGGTCGTCCAGCAGCACTTCGACCGCGCCTTCCGTGACAAAGATATCCTCGACCACGCCGGTATCATGCGCGGCCGACAGGTGGACCTGGCCGGGGTCGAGCGTCACCAGAAAGGTCTCTGACCCGAAGACGGGGTCGAAGGGAAAGATCGTGCGCATGGCGATGCTGCCCTCGAAGCGCAAGGGCCGGGCCGCGGCGGGCGTGAAGGTGCCCGTGGTCTGCACCAGATCCTCGATCAGCGCGGTCAGGGGCAGCTGGAAGCCGCGCGCCAGCTTCCAGAGCGTGGCGATGGTGGGGCTCGATTCGCCGCGTTCGATCTGACCCAGCATGGCCTTGCTGACCCCGGTCAGCTCGGCGGCCTGCGCAAGGCTCAGCCCCGCCCGGGCGCGGGCGGCCCTGAGATGGATCCGGATCGTCGTCTCTGTCATCCCTGTCGCGGCTCTTGTGCGTTATAGCGTCCGGCCGTTATAACGGCCGAACCCGGGCCTCTTCCGTCACAGTCCTAGCCCCGGGGCACAGGAAAGGCACGAGCGGAATGATTTTCGGGCTGAAACTCTCGCATCTGGTCGCGGGCTTCATCGCGGTCCTGCTGGGCTATACCAGCAGCGTCGCGATCATCTTTCAGGCCATCGACGTGCTGGGCGCCAGCCAGGCGCAGGCCAACAGCTGGATGCTGGCGCTGGGGCTCGGGATGGGGATCAGCGGCCTGATCCTGTCGCTGCGCTACCGGATGCCGATCCTGACCGCCTGGTCGACACCGGGCGCGGCGCTTCTGGTGATCAGCCTCGACGGCGTGCCGGTGAACGAGGCCATCGGCGCCTTCGTCTTCTGCGGGCTCTTGCTGACGCTGACCGGGCTGACCGGCTGGTTCGAGAAGCTGTCGCATCTGATCCCCGATGCCATCGGCAATGCCATGCTGGCGGGCATCCTCTTCCAGTTCGGGCTGGGCATCTTCGCCTCGACAGAGGACAACCTGCCGCTGGTTGCGGTCATGGGCGCGGTTTATCTGGCCGGGCGGCGCCTTTTCCCGCGCTTTGCGATCCCTGCGGTCTTGCTGGCGGGCTGCGTCTTCTGTGCCGTGACCGGCGCCTTCGACAGCGGCGCGGCGGTCGATCTGTCGCTGGCGCGCCCGGTCTTCGTGATGCCCGCGCTGTCGCTGCCGGTGCTGATCGGGGTGGGCCTGCCGCTCTTCATCGTCACCATGGCCTCGCAGAACACGCCCGGCATCGTGACGCTGAGGGCGGCGGGCTACGCGCCGCCGGTTTCGGCCTGCGTGACGGTGACCGGGGTGACGACGCTGCTGCTGGCGCCCTTCGGGGGCTATGCGTTCAACCTGGCGGCCATCACGGCGGCGATCTGCGCCGGGCCCGAGGCGGACGACGACCCCGACACCCGCTACCGGGCGGTGGTGGTCGCGGGGCTTCTCTACTGCTTCGTCGGACTGATGGGGGCGGCGGTGATCAGTCTCTTCCTGATCGCGCCGAAGGCGCTGGTGGTCACCGTGGCCGGGCTGGCCCTGCTGAACACCATCGGCACCAGCCTGCATGCGGCGCTGGCGGCGCCCGAGCGGCGCGAGGCGGCGCTGGTGACCTTCATGACCACGGTGTCGGGGATCGGCTTTCTGGGCATCGGCGCGCCGTTCTGGGCGCTTTTGCTGGGCATCGGCACCGGGGCCGTGCTGACCGGGCGCCGATCCCGGACGCTAGCGCCGGACCGGCGCCCGGCCTGAGCGCGCATTTATTTCCAGTCGCGCGGGCGGGTCCGGTCCAGTTCAGGCGGGATCGGGATGAACTCGGCCTCGTCCCCCGGCGGCAGGTGGAACGGGCCATTGGCCCAGTCGGCGGCCTGCCAGTCGGCCCGGGCCTGGGCGATGCGGTCCTTCGAGGACGAGACGAAGTTCCACCAGATATAGCGCGGCCCCTTCAGCGTCGCGCCGCCCAGCGCCATCAGCCGCGCGCCCTCTGGCCCGGCTGTCACGGAAATCGCGTCGCCGGGGCGGAAGATCATCATGCGCCCGGCCTCGAACCGATCGCCCGCCACCTCGATCGAGCCCTCGGCGACATGGATGCCGCGATCCTCGTGGTCGTCGGGCAGCGGAAAGCGCGCTCCGGGCGCCAGCACGACATCGAGATAGAAGGTTTCCGACGGCAGCGTCACCGGGCTTTCGGCGCCATAGGCCCGGCCGAGGATCAGCCGTGCCTCGGCGCCGCCCGCCTCGATCACAGGCAGCGAGTCCTTGCCGTGATGTTCGAAGGATGGCTCGGTCTCTTCGCGATCCTCGGGCAGGGCGATCCAGGTCTGGATGCCGAACAGGCTATGCCTGGTGCCGCGCGTGGCCTGGCTGGTCCGTTCGGAATGGGTCACGCCACGCCCCGCGACCATCCAGTTCACCTCGCCCGGATAGATCATCTGATGGCTGCCGATGCTGTCGCGGTGTTCGAATTCGCCGCGATAAAGATAGGTGACGGTCCCAAGCCCGATATGCGGGTGCGGGCGCACGTCGATCCCGCCCGCGGTGAGGAATTCGGCAGGGCCCATCTGGTCGAAGAAGATGAACGGGCCGACCATTTGCCGCTTTGGCGAAGGCAGCGCGCGGCGCACCTCGAAGCCGCCGATGTCGCGGGCGCGCGGAATGATGAGGGTTTCCAGCGCGGCGCAGCCCGCCGCGCCGCTTTCGGGGTCCTGGGTCGGGTTCCAGCTCATGTCGGGTCTCCTGGCGGTCCTGCCCGCGGCGCAAGGCGCCCCGCGGCCGCCTGGGTCAAAATGTGGCCGACCGCCGCGATGTCCAGTCCCGGTGGCAGGGGCCGGGCGGGATCCGCGCCAGCGGCAATTCGGGGCTTGACCTTCCTGCGGCTGGAAGCTGCATGACGGGGGAAATTCCGGATCTCAGGAGGATTCCCAGATGAAATTCAGCGTGCCCGACATGACCTGCGGCCATTGCTCCGCCGCCATCGAGAAGGCCATTCTTCAGCGCGACCCGTCGGCCGAGATTTCCTGCGATCTGGGAACCCATACGGTCGAGACCAAAACCGCGCTGCCCGAGGCCGAGATCGCGGCCGCGATCGAAGACGCGGGCTATTCGGCCGCCACGATCTGACCGGCCGTTGAGCCGCCCGCAGCCGGGCGACGCTTGACGATCATGGCCCGCAACAGGCGGCCTCGGGTCTTGCCCCGCCTCAGATCGGTCGCAGGGGGTCACGGCATCGGCGCGGCGCAGATCGGCCCGGGGCAGAAGCGGCCGGACCCGCGCCGAGCAGGGCGCGACCAGTCCCTTTGCCCCGAGCCTGCGCGCGAGGCCGGGCATCCGCAGCATCTCGGGACCGGCATGGAAGCTCTCGCTCCAGACGCCATCGACCTGCACCAGGGCATGGGGGTCCATCAGAAGGTGGATATAGTGCAGCGAGTTGGGGCGCCGGTTCTGGATACGGGCCAGGCCCAGTTCTTCGGCCAGATGGCGGGCGGACCAGCACCTCGCGCCCGTCGGCCAGCATCAGCACCCCATGCTGGGGCGACGGGTGCATCCGGCGGTCGGGTCGTCCGGGTCCAAGCGCCGAGGGCTCCAGCACGACCGGGCGCAGTTCCGGATGCCGCGCCAGCGTCGCGGGGTCGAGATCGGTCGTCAGCACGTCCCTGACCGGGCACGGACCGCGATCGAGGGTCAGGACCAGATCGCCGGGCCTCAGTTCGGTCAGGGGCTGCGGGCCCTCGGGGGTCGCGATCCGCGAACCGGCCGTAAAGTACGCCACGCTGAGATCCTCCGGGGCGGTATACGTGCCGCTGCCAAGCGCGCGGGCCCGCAGATCGGCGGCGGTGATGTCGCTCCAGTGATAGGTCCAGTCCAGCTCCATCTTGTCGGCGGGGTCGCCGCCCGCGATGGTCACCTCCCAGATCTTCGGGTCTGCCGTGGCGGTAAAGACCAGATCGTCGGGGCTCATGTCGCCCAGATACAGATAGTCGATATCCGGGTTGAAATCCTGCACGTGGTTGGTGCCCGCGCCATGGCCGTAGGCGATGTACTTCGCCGAGCCCGAATAGCCGCCAGAAAGATCTGGTCGTCTCCCGCGCCCGCATCGACGAACGCGCCGCCATACTGGGCATGGATCGTATCGTTGCCGTCGCCGCCGAAGATGGTGGCGTTGTCCGAGGTCGAGTCGATGTAGTCGTCGCCCTCGTCACCATAAAGCAGATCGTCCTGCGACCCGCCGATCAGCCGGTCATTGCCCGCGCCGCCGAAGATCGTGTCTCCATAGGCACCGCCCTCGATCGCGTCGTTGCCATCGTCGCAGTAAAGCAGGTCGGCAAAAAGGCGTCGGCGGTGATGCTGTCATCGCCTGCCCCGCCATAGACGGTGCCGGTGGAAGTAATGGCTTAGAATGACCCAGTCCTTAGCGGCTTGTGTGTACCCGCTGATTCCTTCGAGCCGGAAGAAGGGGATGGCGAAGGCTGGATGGTTGTGAATTCGGCGTTGAGCGGTCCCCCAGTTCAGCTTAAAGGATCGCTTACTGGCATCGGTTGTAAGGAGGTCGGCTGACAGCCAGTCTCTCAGCGCACCTTCGAGTGCCCGAAGTTCTTTTTGGGTCGGTAAATCACCCACCGCCCGGCCATACCGGCGGGACCGGTTGTAGTGAGTGTGGCAGTAGGTGGATGCCCCATCGCGGCGCTGGTCGCACCCGTGGACGCCACAAGGTTGATCGGAGTTGACCGCCTTGAAGGCTTCGAGTTCATAGCGACGTTGAGCGCGATTGGCTGCCGACCGATGATGCCGAGGCACCTTCGGAAGAGGGTCAGCCATTTTGGCCAACCCTATCGTCGCTTTGCTCCCGTAGCGTGACCTTCCGACGCTTGGCTTCCTTGCGGAAGGTGGAGAGGGCGAATTGCGGGCATTTTGGTACCCGCTTTCCTCGCTTCGGATGGTCATACCAACCTCGGCTAGAGCTTTCCTGGCCTCAGAATTGTGCGGGTATAGAAAGGCTCGCGCATATTTGCGCCAATCGGCGTGCGAGATGCATAATTCTGCGCGGACATCGGAAAGACGGTATTCACCTTTGTCTGCGCTCTCAAAGAAATGAATGACGCAGATGGTAATGTATTTTACTTGCGTGGTTTCTTAATCAAAAAAGGTGCTGCCAGTTGGCCTCAAGTCAACCCAAAGTGAAACCAAAGAAATAACTGGCGGAGCGAATTGGCGTTTTACTGAGGAACTCAGTCATGTCAGACGCCCTCACGGGTGTCGTAGAGGTGCGAAAGGGGCGCTGTTGCGCAAATCAGCTGACGACCGCAGTTCCCCTTTCCCCGGACACACT
>NZ_MUAV01000139.1:0-737 GCF_003265965.1 Rhodovulum viride
TCTCCATCGTCCATGCGGGCGAGGGCCGCGATCTGAACGACGTGCTGATGGGGGACGACACATGACAGACGATCCGCTCGACCGGGTCCGCGGCGCCTTTGCCGCGGCCGACGATGTCGACATGGGCGACATGCCCGAGCCGGATGCCCCCGACGACCAAGGCGGCGCGGAACCCCCGCACCCCCCTGAGGGTGGCACTCCCGACGACCCGCTCGGGCCGGTCCGGGCGGCGGCCGAACAGCCGCTGAACGACTATGGCAACGGCCAGCGCTTCTGCATTCATTTCGGCGAGGATCTGACCTTCGTGCCCCGGGTCGGCTGGTTCGTCTGGACCGGGACGCATTGGGAAAAGGACCCCGACGAGTTGGCCGTCCGGCGCAAGGCCCAGCGGATCTGGGCGCTGATCGAACAGGAGGTCGAGTTCCTGGAACCGACCAAGGCCGAGAAGAAGGTGATCGCCGAGGAACGCCGCCTGCGCGAGCGCGCGAATGCCCTGGAGAACCTCCCCGAGGCCGAACGCGCCGAGGATCACGACGACGAACTCGGCACCATCCGCGCCCGGCTGAAATCCATCGAGGCCATTCTCAAGGACCGCAAATCGCTGATCGGCCGCCGCCTGACCCATGCCAAGAATGCCGGAAACAGCGGCCCCATCGGCAACATGATCGAACAGGCGCAACCGGCGCTCGCCCGCGCCTATGAGGATCTCGACGCCGATCCGCTGACCATCAACACCC
>NZ_MUAV01000140.1:0-720 GCF_003265965.1 Rhodovulum viride
AGTCCCGCGCGATCAGGATCACCGCCTGGGCCAGCGTCGGCGGCACGATGTCCGGCCCCACGGAAAGCGTGATGGAGAGGGGCGCGCCGTCCGGCACCACCCCCAGCGCACGCTCGGCAAAGAGGATCTGCGGCTCGCTGTCGGGAAAGAGAAGCCGGGCGGCCCCGGGATCGAGGGGGATCTCGCCCGACGCGCCCGACCAGGTCACGCCCAGCAGCTCGCGGGCGGGCGCGACCGGCACCCACCAGCGGCGCCCCTGTCCGGCCGCGGTTTCGAACCGGACCCGGCGCAGGGTCAGCGGGCGGCGGGTGGCGGTCTCGACCGCCGATTGCGCCGCCGCCAGACAGGCCTCGATCCGGGAATTGTCCGCATCGCCCTCCCAATGCGAGGCGCGTTTATACGCCTCGACACTGACACCGAGCGGCGGGATCTCGGCCAGGATCATGCCGTCGCCGCATCCTTGTCGGCATCCTTGGCCGATTCCTTGTCGGGGGCCTTGTCGGGCGCCTTGCCCTGCTTCGGCGGTGCGCCCGCCTGGGCCTTGGCCTCGGCCTGGGCCAGGGCGGCCTCGCGCTCGGCCAGCGCCGCCTCGCGGGCGGCCAGATCGGCGGCCTTCGCCTCGATCCCGGCCGGATCGGCCGCCGCGGCCAGCTGCGCCTCGGCCGCCCGGTCGAAGACCGCCGCCACCGGGTCCTCGCCCCGGGTCAGCTTCGCGGCCAG
>NZ_MUAV01000141.1:0-712 GCF_003265965.1 Rhodovulum viride
GGCCTCGGCGCCCGAGGTAGCAAAGCCCTCTTCCCTAATGTCCGACAGGAACGCGTCTCGGTTCCGCGCCAGCACCTCGCGTGCGGCCGTCAGCACCTTGGCGTCCACCGCCGCCATCGCCTCCTCGGCAGTGTAAAATCCGCCTGCGTTGGGTCCGCGCGCGAACCGCTCTCTTTCCCCGACGAAGTAGAAATAGGAACGCCAAGGTGAGCCCATGTGCCACCGCTCGACGCTGAAGAACCCGGAGAACGGGGCCTGGGCTCGGCAGCAGGTCTCAGTGATTTCCCATTGCAGGATGCCCATCACCAGACCCCCGGCCCGAAGGTCACCAGGTGCCAGGCCCCGTAGCCAAGCGCGAACACAAACAGCAGGCCCAAAAAGACCCAGATTTCATCCTTTTTCATGTCCCTTCTCCCATCCCCATGACGCAGTCGACCAGCTCGCCGACCGCCTTTCTGAACTCGATTTTCGGGGGCTCTTCGCCCAGCAGGATCGCCCGCGTCTGCCCGGCGTGAACGTCCACGCCAATGCTCAGGCGCCGCATGGTCTCGCACGCGGCCATCACCCCGGCGCGGTAGCGCAGATCCTCGCCTACGGCCTCTTCGACCCGCGCCAGACCCCAGTGCATGGCCTTTTCCATGTCGGGCGGCCATGATCCGCGCCGCAGCGCGCTCAGGATCAGGTCGCGGCCGAAGAACTGGATCACGACATG
>NZ_MUAV01000142.1:0-711 GCF_003265965.1 Rhodovulum viride
CGCTCCTGCGCGGGTCGAGCGCCGAGCGCGCGGCCTTCTACGGCCCGATGACGCAAATGGGCGCGATGTCGATCAACGAGGTCCGGCGCCTCGAGGGGCTGCCGCCCGTCCCCGGCGGGGACGTGCCGCGCATCCAGAAGCAGAACGTTCCGATCATGGAAGCGGGGAAGACCGATGGAAACCAGTGATTTTGCGCTCGATCTGAAGGCGCTGACCGACGAGGGCACGGTCGAGGGCTATGCCGCGATCTTCGGCAATGTCGACCGGGGCGGCGACAGGATCGCGCCCGGCGCCTTTGTCGAGGGCATGGCGAAGGCCCGGCAGGCGGGGCGCAGCATCAAGATGCTCTGGAACCACGATCCGCACCAGCCGATCGGCATCTGGGACGATCTGGCCGAAGATGCGCGGGGGCTCTGGGGCAAGGGGCGGCTGGTGCTCGAGGTGGCCCGGGCGCGCGAGGTGCACGCGCTGATGAAGGCGGGCGCCATCGGCGGGCTGTCGATCGGCTATCGCACGCGCGAGGCCGCGCCCGAGGGCGCGGTGCGCCTGATCCGCAAGGCCGATCTCTGGGAGGTCTCGCCCGTGACCTTCCCGATGAACGACCGGGCGAAGATCTCGGCCGTCAAGTCCGAAGGGCTCGACGGCATCGTGACCAGGCTCAAGGCCGGGGACCGGCTGACCGAGCGGGAGTTCGAACTGATGGTCAAGGGA
>NZ_MUAV01000143.1:0-710 GCF_003265965.1 Rhodovulum viride
ATCCCGCTGCCGTCCCGGTCGGTGTCGAGCCCGTCGCGCAGCGCCTCGACGAAGACGCCGCGGACATCGGTGCCGCCATGGGGGCCGCGGATCCCGTCGAGCCGGGCGATCAGCGCCGCCTCGACCGCGCCCGCCTCGGCCAAGGTCGTGGCGAGGATCTCGGCCTGGATCCGGGTGCGGCGCAGCGCGGTGACGCCCTTCATGTGATAGTCGCGCGTCGCGCCGACGCGCGTCAGGACCAGCGCGGGCAGGCCCTCGCCGGGGGCGCGTCGGCCCCAGGTGATGCGGGACCCGACCAGATCGGCGAGGGCCGGATCGGTCAGCAGCAGGTCGGTCAGGTCGGCCTTGAGGCTCATCGGCCGCCCCCTTGCGCGCGCGTCTTCGCCAGCCGCTTCGCGCGGCGGGCGACGGTGGCGGCGATCTCGCGGCCGAGCCCGTCGGCAATATCGTCCAGCACGGCCTCGCGCGTGGCGTCCCAGGCGGGGCGCATGAAAGGCTGGGCGGGCATGGTGCCGGTCGAACCGCCGCTGTCCAGATGCCGCTCGACGGTGCCGAACTCGACCAGATGGGCATGGGGCAGCGCTGCGGCGCCGCCGAAGAGCTCGACCGCGGCCTTGTCATCGCTGACGAGGCGGCGGTGATCGCGGCGCTGTCTGGGGTCGAGCCGGGTCGAGACCGCGAGGCTTTCGGCCAGATCGCCGCTGGCGCGC
>NZ_MUAV01000144.1:0-660 GCF_003265965.1 Rhodovulum viride
TCGCTTTCCTCGCGGTATTCGGCCGTGGCCTCCAGCACCCGGTCGGGCGGGCGGAGGCCCCCTTCGAGGAAATCGGTCAGCCCGCCGATCAGCCAGTTCAGGATGCCGGGGGCCTCCTCCCAGAGCTTGTTGGCAAGGTCCGGGTCGCGGCGGTCCTCGGGGATCTGCACGTCGAACGGGACCAGCAGCACCCGGCGCCAGATCCCGTCATCGGTGCCGCGGATCTCGGGCTTGTGGTTGCCGCTCATGGTCAGCTTGAAATAGGGCGAGAATTCCAGGAAATCGCTGTGCAGCGCCCGGATCATCAGGGGCTCGCCGCCGGTCAGTTCCTTGATCAGCCCCTCCTGCAGGCGCTGGCCCTCGTCGGGTTCCGAGGTCCGCACGAAGCGCGCGCCCATCAGCGGGATCAGGTCGGGCGTGGCATCGCCGCCGCCGCGCCGGTTGGTGCCGGTCAGCGACTCGATCCGGGCGGTGGCGGCATAGGGGCCCAGCACCCGGGCGATGGTGTCGACCAGCACCGATTTGCCGTTGGCGCCGCCGCCATAGAAGAAGGCGAGCCGCTGCATCTTGATCCCGGTCATCGAGAGCCCCATCCAGCGCTGGACGAACTCGCGCACGGTGGCGTCGGGCAGGATCTCCTCGAGGAAGGCGTCCCAGCGC
>NZ_MUAV01000145.1:0-658 GCF_003265965.1 Rhodovulum viride
AACGGGCGCTTGCGGCCCAGATCCATGGCGCGTTCCTCGCAGGCGAGCGTCGCGGTCGCGGCCTCGGGCCCGTCATCGCTGTCGAGCGTGTCCGCGAGCCCGTCCCACAGCACATCGGCCGCCTCGATCTGGCCCTCGGGGCCGAAGAGCGCGAGGCGCAGCGTCACCCGGCGGCGCTGGAACTCCTCCAGCTCGGCCAGCGCCACCACCTCGGGATCGAGCCCCGACAGCGTCAGCGTCAGCCCCGGCATCTCGCCGCCCGAGGTCTCCTGCGCCTCGCCGATCCGGAGCATCTGCCCGGCCGCGCCGAGATAGGTCACGCCGTCCCACTCGACGCTGCCATGGCCCGTGAACATCGCCAGATCCCCGCTGTCGAACCGGCACTGCACCAGCAGGCCGAGGATCCGGTCGCCGCTGGTATCCATCACAGCGCCTCGACGATTTGCAGGGTGCGGGTGCGGAGGCGGGCCTGGCTGACGGCGAGCGCGGTCTCGGGCCCGGCCAGCGCCCAGCTGCCGTAAGGTGCGCGCAGCGCGACCGGATCGCCCGCCGCGACGGGGGCGCGCAGGCGGGGCCAGAGGGTGAGGGTCTGCCGGAAGGCGGCCGTGGGGGCCTCGGCCCCGGTCACGATATGCAGATGGCCGTCGAGGGTCAGATA
>NZ_MUAV01000146.1:0-650 GCF_003265965.1 Rhodovulum viride
GACGACCTGTCGCGCCGAACCGAGAACCAGGCCGCCACGCTGGAAGAGACCGCCGCCGCCATGGACGAGATGACCGCCAGCGTGCGCGCCGCCGCCGACGGCGCGGCCCAGGTCGAAAACGTGGTGCGCGAGGCGCGCGGCAATGCCGAACAGTCGGGCCTCGTGGTCAAGGAAGCGATCGGCGCGATGTCCGAGATCAAGAAATCGTCCGACGGGATCAGCCAGATCATCGGTGTCATCGATGACATCGCCTTCCAGACCAATCTTCTGGCGCTGAACGCCGGCGTCGAGGCCGCGCGCGCGGGCGAGGCGGGCCGCGGCTTTGCGGTCGTGGCGTCCGAGGTGCGGGCGCTGGCCCAGCGGTCCTCCGAGGCCGCGAAAGAGATCAAGACGCTGATTTCGTCCAGTTCCGATCAGGTCGAATCCGGCGTGGCGCTGGTGAACCGGACCGGCGAGGCGCTGACCGACATCGTCGAGCGCGTCAGCAACATCGCCGTGCTGATCGGCGAGATCGCGACCGGCGCGCAGGAACAGTCTGTGGGGCTTGGCGAGATCAATGTCGGGATCAACGAACTGGACAAGGTCACCCAGCAGAACGCCGCCATGGTCGAGGAGGCGAACGCCGCCGCGGTGACGATGAAGCAGGAGGC
>NZ_MUAV01000147.1:0-649 GCF_003265965.1 Rhodovulum viride
CGCGATCCGTCGCCCTGGCTCAATGATCTCTGGGCGGGCGGGCAATCCCGGGTCCGCTCGCTGCCGGTGGTCACACCGCTGGCCGCCCAACGTCATGCCACGGTCTTTGCCTGCTGCAACGTGATCGCGGGGGATCTCGCCAAGGTGCCGCTGCGCCTTTACCAGCGGACGGGCCCCAGCCGGGCCGAGCCGGTCGCGGACCATGCCGCAACGTACCTCCTCAACACCGAATCCGCGCCGGGCGTGGCCGCGAAGGTGGCGCGCTTTGCCCTCGTCTATGCCTTCGCGCTGCGCGGCCGGGCCTATGCCTATGCGCCCCGCGACGGGGCGGGCGAGCTGACGCTGCTGGAGGTGATCCGCCCCGATCTCTGCGCCGAGCTCCGCGACGGCCGGGCGCGCTTCTATGCCTTCGAGGACGGGGCGGGCATCCAGCGCCGGGCGCCGTCGCGGGCCATGGTGCATCTGCGCTACATGGCCGAGGACGGCTGGACCGGCCGCAGCCCGCTCCAGGTCGCGGCCGAATCCGTGGGCCTGGCGCTCGCCGGTCAGGAGGCCGCGGCCCGCGCCGCCTCGGGCGTGCAGATGCGCGCGGTCCTGAAGATGGAGGATGTCTACGAGGACGATGAGGCCTGGCACCGCAATGCCCGCC
>NZ_MUAV01000148.1:0-638 GCF_003265965.1 Rhodovulum viride
TCGGGATAGGTCGTGCCGCGGATCGTGAGGTCGGTGTAAATCCGCGTGGCCATCAGGCCGCCTCGCGCCGGGCGCGGCGCATCAGATAGACGGGCTTGGTCTGGTCGAGCGCGGCCCGGACCTCGGTCCAGATCCCGACCGAGCGCCTCCGGCCCGGCAGCGGCGGCACCGCGACCGCGTCGCAGGCCAGCAGAAGCGGCCAGCACCAGGCCGACCAGAACCCGTGATCGAGCGGATCGGGCGCCGCGGCGGGGTCGTCCCCCAGCATCGCGCAGGCCTGCACCACCGGCGAAATCGCGGTCACGCCCGCACGCGCGAAGGCCCGGGCCCAGCGTGCGGCGCCCGCCTGCGCAGCGGCCGACCGGGCCGGGTCCCAGGCCCCCTCGACTGTCACCGCCTCGCGGGTATAGGGCGTCGCCAGATAGACCAGCCGCCCTCGGCAGGCGGCGGCGGTGTCCTGCAGATCGGCCGTGCGATGCAACAGCACCTCGTCCGGCCAGAGCTGCGCCAGGGCCGCCCAATCCGGCCGCGCGGTCATGCCCGGCTGCCCTTGATGCGGGCCAAAAACTTTTCCGCGCGGGTTTCGAAGACGCGGGCCGCGGCGCGGGCCCGGCCCGCGCGCAGCTGGTTGAAGCGTC